>JAYWEH010000052.1:0-14451 GCA_043780025.1 Deltaproteobacteria bacterium | reverse complement strand
CTCAGAGGCACGCATGGAGACCATTGCCAACATTCCCAACCCCGTCGCCTGCGGCTGCCCCAAAGAGTGCGCAGCGCCGCCGGAAGACCGTCGACCTGAGGCGCTGCGGCGCGCGCTCGGCCTCGAGTACTTCACCGTGGCGTGGAACGTCGTCGAGGGAGTCATTGCGATTGCCGCGGCTGTCATCGCCGGTAGTGTCGCGATTCTCGGTTTCGGCATCGACAGCTTTGTCGAGTGCGCCTCCGCTCTCGTGATGATCTGGCGCCTTCGCGCGGAGCGAGGTCAACTCTTCTCCGGAGCAAGGATCGATGCGATCGAGCACCGGGCCCGCAAGTTGATCGCAGGATCACTGTTCCTGCTGGCCGCCTATGTGACGGCCGACGCCATTCAGACCTTGTTGACCGCCGACCGACCCGACTTCAGTCCCGTGGGCGTCGCTCTGCTCGTCCTCTCGGCCGTGGTGATGATAGGGCTGGCTCGCGCAAAGGCGCGTGTTGCGCGCGAGCTCGGCAGCGAAGCGATGGAAGCCGACGCTTTTCAGACGACAGCCTGCTGGTGGCTTTCACTCGCCGCGCTCGTGGGGGTGGGGGCCAACGGCTTGTTTGGCTGGTGGTGGGCTGACCCACTGGCAGCGCTCGCGATTGCTGGGCTCGTCGTGCGGGAAGGGACTCAGGCCTGGAGGGGCAAGGCTTGCTGCTAGCCCTTTCGCCACGTAGGTAATGGTGTGCGTGCCTCGTTGGGTGGCGTCGGAGCCCTTGACGGCCGGACCGCCGACAGCCAGAGTTGAGTGACGTTGTCATACGCCGCCAGGACAGCCCCCGAGCTCGGGACGAAACGAGAATGTCGCGCAGTCCATTGATCCGGCGGGGCCTGGGCTGGCTGGTGCCTTCGCGGGCAAGGTGGGCGCGTTGGTTTGCGCTGCTCGTGCTCGTCTTCGCTTTGCCTGAATCCCAGCACGTCGTGAGCGAGGTCGCTTCGTTCGTGTTCGAGGGCTGCGCAGATGACTGCACGGAGGGCGGTGACGTCTCCGACTGTTGCCCCGACGGCTGCAGCCATTGTTCGTGCTGCCAACCTCCCCGCGCCTTGGCGTTGGCGCCTCTCGAGATACCCGGGGTCATCAGCCAACTGGCGGTGCCTGTTAGCTGGTCGGAGGAGATCCATCCCGCCGGTTACTCGTCTCCACCGTTCCGGCCCCCTACCACCTGACGCTGCCGAGTTAGCAGTGGTGTTGGCGATCCGACGGCACGAGTGCCGTCGGATGCCTCATCGTATCGCGTGTGCGCGCGAGCCGGGCCCAATGCGCTTCGGGGCCGCGCCGCATCGTGACGCCTTGCTCGAGCTCGTAGCCCGTCCGCACGAGCTCAGTCGGTCTTGGCCTTTGCGCCTCGGTGCAGGGCCATCGGGCATCCCAGTCCATGGAGAAAATCATGAATTTCAGTATTTCCAGCTTCGTTCTCGCCCTGGTTCTCGGCGCTCTCCCGCTCGCGTGTAAGGGTGGCGCACCGGAGGGCACTCAGCAGTCGGCCGTGCCGAAAACGGAGTCCGCAACAGGATCAACCGCACATGCGCCGAGCGGCGTGGCGCCGGGTTCTCACGAAGACTGGTGCGCAGAGCACGCGGTGCCCGAGTCGATGTGTACGCGCTGCAATCCTGCTCTCGTCGCCGCGTTCAAAGCGACGGGGGACTGGTGTCCCGAACACGGCGTTCCAGAGTCGCAGTGTCTTCTCTGCAACCCGGGCTTGAAGATAGAGCGACCACCCAAGAAGGAAGCGGCCAAGTGATGCGGCTTCCGCTGCTCGTCGGGGCATTAGTTCTGGCGGCCTGTAACGGACAGCCCGGCACATCGCCGAGCGGAACGGACCAGGGCGCTGCTGCGCCTGTCGAAGCCACAGACGACGCTCTGTGCGAGGAGCATGGGGTGCTGGAAGCGGTGTGCACCAAGTGCAAACCCGCGCTCGCCGCGGTGTTCAAGGCCAAAGGAGACTGGTGCGAAGAACACGGTTTCCCGGAGTCGTTTTGCCCGATCTGCCATCCCGAACGGGGGGGTAGCCCGGCGACCCAAATGAAGGCCGACGACGCGCCGCCGGACGGCACCAGGGTCACCTTCAAGACCAAGGAAACGGCGAGGCTCGCCGGAATTCAGGTCGTCAAGGCCACCCAGCGACCCAGGACATCAGAACTCGTCGTCACAGCGATGATCGCCTACGACGCGGCCAAGGTCGCGGAGGTCAATGCTCGCTCGGCCGGGGTGATCCGAGCCATCCGGGCGGACGTCGGAACTGTCGTCCGCGAAGGCTCATCTCTCGCGAGCATCGAAAGCGCCAGCGTCGGCGCCGACCAGTCACGGCTCCAGGCCGCCCATTCCCGCGTGCAAGTGGCGCAGGCCAATCATGCTCGCCTGAAAACGCTGCGCGACGAGGGCATCGTCGCGGAGCGGGATGAGCTATCGGCGCGTCAGGAGCTCGACGCGGCGAAGGCGGAGCTCTCGACCGCGCAATCCGCACTCGGCGTGATCGGTGGCCTTGCAGAGGGCGCGTCGAGATACACATTGACGGCGCCCATCGCCGGCGTGGTCACCCAGAGAAACGCCACGATCGGCAGGCTCGTCGACACCGAGAAGGTGCTGTTTGAGATCGTCGACACTTCCTCGATGTGGGCCGAGGTCGACGTTCCCGAGCTGGCGGTGAGCCGTGTCGTCCTCGGCAGTCAGGTTTCGGTGGCGGTCGACGGCCTCGTGGACCAGGAGTTCACTGGCACCCTGAGCTATGTCTCGCCACAGATCGATCCTCACTCGAGGACTGCGAAAGGCAGGGTCGCGCTGAAGAATTCACACGGGCTGCTGCGCGGAAACATGTTCGCGCGCGCGCGCATCACCACGGTCGGCGTGGGTACGACGGTGGTGGTGCCTCGGCAGGCCGTGCAGCGCGCAAAGAGCGCGCAACTCGTTTTCGTACGCGTCGCGGAGGACGTGTTCGAAGCGCGCCGGGTCGAGGTCGGGGCGGGCGACACCGAGCTGATTGAGGTCAGCGGACGGCTAGCCCCCGGCGACGAGGTCGCTACCGAAGGCAGCTTCCTGCTGAAGACAGAGACCCTGAAGGGGAGCATCGGCGCCGGCTGCTGCGACGTGGAGGCAACGCAGTAGTGCTCACGCACATTCTCGAATGGTCGCTGCGTCATCGCCTCGTCGTCTTGCTCGGCTGGGTGACGATTGCCGTGTCGGGTGTGCTCTCCGCGCTCGGTCTTCCCATCGATGCATTCCCCGACACGACGCCCGTCCAGGTCCAGGTGAACACCACCGCCCCCGCGCTCGGGCCACTCGAAATCGAGCGCCAGATCAGCCGTCCAGTGGAATGGGCCATCTCGGGTCTGCCACACCTGCACGAGGTGAGATCTGTATCGAAGTTCGGCTTTTCTCAGGTGACGGTTACGTTCGAGGACGGCACCGACATCTATCTGGCCCGCCAGGTGGTGATGGAGCGCTTGCAGTCGGTTGCCTTGGCACCCGGCATCGAACGGCCGGAGTTGGGGCCCGTGGCAACCGGGCTCGGCGAGGTGTTCCACTACCTCGTTACGGGTACCAAGTCGCTCGCCGAGTTGCGCACCGTTCAGGATTGGATCATCAAACCCCAGCTACGCTCGGTGGCGGGGGTGGCCGAGGTGAACAGCTGGGGTGGTGACGAGCGACAGATCCAGGTCGTGGTGGATCCCCTGAAACTGCAACAGTATGAGCTCAGCTTGTCGGCCCTCGCGCTGGCGCTCGAGCAGAATAACGCGAACGTCGGTGGTGGCACTTTGGATCAGGCTGGCGAATCGAGCCTGATCCAGGGCATCGGCATCGCGACCGGATTGGAGGACATCGAGGAGATGGTGATCGTCGCTCGTGAGGGCGTGCCCATTCGAGTGCGCGACGTTGCGCGCGTGGTCGAGGGGCGCGAGATTCGCCGCGGAGCAGTGACCACAGACGGCCGAGGCGAGGTCGTTCTAGGGCTCGGCTTCATGTTGGTCGGAGAGAACAGCCACGACGTCACGACTCGACTCGCTCTGCGGCTAGAAGAGGTCCGGAGGAGCCTGCCGAAAGGTGTTGATGTCACGGCGGTCTACGAGCGGACGTCCCTCGTCGATCGCGTGCTCGGGACGGTCAAAACGAATCTGCTCGAGGGGGCGCTGCTCGTGGTCGCCGTACTGTTTGCCTTTCTGGGCAATCTGCGTGCCGGCTTGATCGTGGCCGTAGCCATCCCGCTTTCGATGCTGTTCGCTTCGAATCTGATGCTTCGCTTCGGTATCGCCGGCAGCCTGATGAGCCTCAGTGCCATCGATTTCGGCCTCGTCGTCGACAGCTCCGTGATTCAGATCGAAAACGTCATGCGGCGCTTGGGTGAAGACAAAAGCGGCGTCAGTCAGCTCGAGATCGTGCGCGACGCCGTGGTCGAAGTACGAAAGCCGACGATGTTTGGTGAGCTGATCATTGCCATCGTCTATTTACCTATCCTCACGCTCCAGGGCATCGAGGGAAAGCTCTTTCGTCCGATGGCGTTGACGGTGCTCTTCGCGCTCGGGGGCGCGATGCTGATGTCGCTCACGCTGGTCCCGGTGCTCGCCAGCCTCGGGCTTTCGCGGCGGGTCTCTCATCGGGACAACGTGCTGGTTCGGTCGATTCAACGTGGCTACCAGCCCATCCTGGGCGCGGCGTTGCGCCAGCCCTGGTTGATCATTGGCGTCGCCCTGCTGGTGCTCGTCAATGCCTCGTTTCTCGCCACACGGCTCGGGTCGGAGTTCATTCCGCGCTTGCGAGAGGGCTCACTGGTCGTCAACACCGTGCGGCTCGCCGGCGTTTCCGTCGAGGAATCGGTCCGCTACGGCCTCTACATCGAGCGAGCCATCCAGGAGAAGTTCCCCGACGAGGTCGAGCGAGTTTGGACCCGCACGGGCAGCGCAGAGATCACGACCGATCCGATGGGCGTCGAGCTTTCGGATGTGTTCATCACGCTCACGCCCACGGAAAGCTGGACGCGTGCGACGACACAGGATGAGCTGGTCGCCAAGATGTCCGAGGAGCTGTCGAGCTTGCCGGGAATGCGCATGATCTTTACCCAGCCCATCGAAATGCGCGTCAACGAAATGATCGCGGGGATTCGGGCTGACGTCGGCATCAAGCTGTTTGGTGATGACTTCGATACACTCGGAGCCAAGGCGCGCGAAATCGAGGCTTTGCTTCGCGCCATCCCAGGCGCTGCCGACGTGTTTACGGAACAGATCACCGGTCAGCCCATCCTCGCAGTGACAGCAGACCGAAGTGCCATCGCGCGCCACGGCGTGGCCGTAAAAGAGGTGCTCGAGGTCGTCGAGGCACTGGGCACGCGAAAGGTCGGCGAAATGCAGGATGGCGAAATGCGCTTCCCCATCGCTATCAAGATGGACGACGTATATCGCATTGACCCGGAAGCGGTCGGACGGATCCTCGTCACCGCTGCCAATGGCGATCGTATCCCTCTCGGGCGTCTCGCGAACATCGAAATGACCGAAGGTCCGTCGACGATCAACCACGAGTGGGGCAAGCGGCGCATCGTCGTTCAGGCGAACGTCCGCGGCCGTGACATCGGCAGCTTCGTGAGGGAAACCGAGAGAACCATCGCGGAACGGGTCGTGCTACCCGCCGGATACTACGTTCGGTTTGGCGGGCAGTTCGAGCACCTCGAAAGCGCGCAAACGCGCCTGTTCGTCATCGTGCCCCTCTCGCTGGCGCTGATCTTTTCACTGCTCTACCTCACCTATGGCTCGGTGCTCGATGCGGTTCGAGTCTTCACCGGAGTTCCCTTCGCCGCCGTGGGTGGCATCGTCGCGCTCTGGCTTCGCGATATGCCTTTCAGCATCTCCGCGGCCGTTGGGTTCATCGCGCTCTCCGGCGTTTCCGTGTTGGGGGACATGGTCCTCGTGTCCACCGTGAAGCAGTACATCGAGCGAGGTACGCCGGTGCGCGAGGCCATCGAGGAAGCGGCGAAGCACCGCCTGCGGCCGGTCTTGATGACCGCTCTCGTGGCCGGCCTCGGCTTCCTGCCCATGGCGCTCAACACGGGTTTCGGTGCGGAGGTGCAGCGGCCGCTCGCGACAGTGGTGGTTGGAGGGGTCATCTCCTCGACGCTATTGACCCTCCTCGTTTTGCCCGTGCTCTACATCCTGATGGGGGGGCGCAAATCGACGCGACGGCCGAGTGAAAGAGCCATACCGGGCTCGCGCTCGCCGGGGGCGGTATTGGCTGCTGCACGGAACGATGAGTGATTTATGGGCCGTCAACGACATCGGCGCGTCGTGTGGCTCGGTTTGGTGCTGGCCGCCGCGCAGGGCCTCGTCCTCCTCGGCTATCGATGGGTCGAGGACCGTCGCCACGCGGCTCGAGAACCTGCTTTTGGTTACGAACGTCTGGAAGGAAGGAGCGCGCCAGACCTGGTGTTGGTGGCGCCCGACGGCTCTCGGCGCACGCTTGCCGAGCTTCAGGGCAAGCCCGTCCTGCTTCACTTTTGGGCCACGTGGTGCCCGCCGTGTAAGGAGGAGCTTCCGGGCCTGCTCGCGCTCGGGCGTGAGCTGGTTCAGAGCGGCGGCCCGCAGCTCGTCGCCGTCACGGTGGACAAAGATTGGGACGCCGTTCGAACCTTCCTCGCCGGACAGATCCCGCCGGAGGTCATGAGAGTCGACGCGGCTCTGGCCAGCGCCGCGTACGGTGTTGCGACGCTGCCTGATACCTACCTGATCGGCGCCGATGGAACACTGCGGCTCCGGTTTGAAGGCGCCAGGGACTGGCGACTCCGAGCTGCACACGCCGTTCTTCGCGAGGAGACGAAAGGACGTTAGGTCACTCAATGCAGCGGGCCCGCGCCTGGATCATGGCGATGGCATGGAAAAGGTCGAGGGGCTCGAGGGCAGCTCGGAACGGACGGGCGGGCGCAGCGCTGGCCCCTTCCCCAGCACCCGCCGCACATCACCCAGCGTCATCGGGCCTCTCAGGAACGACATGGCCCAGCGCGGCTGTAACAGCACGGTGTTCGGCGTCGCGTGCACATCCCGCACCACGAACCAGCGCTGGCCGAGGCGGCGGATCAAGTCGGAGAGCTCGGGGGCGCTGCTGCCGGGCTCATTGGCGTTGGCGAGGCTCTCGACCACGCGCTCGCGGTCGGCGTCCGTCTGAAGGCGCCCCACCGCCCAGAAGCCCGCGTTGGACAACGTGCGGTAGTCGAGATCCATCGGGTTCTGCGTGGCCACGATGACGCCGACGCCGAACGCGCGGCCCTGTTTCATCAGTGCCACAGTGGGGCGCTTGGTGGGCGGGTTCATCGGATGCGGCGGCAAGAGACCATAGACCTCATCGAACACGATCAGGGTACGCAGGCGCTTGGTGCCGGGCAAACTGCGCGTGTAGGCGAGGATCTCCTCGAGCAGCACGCCGAGCACGAGCGTGCGCTCGTCATCATCGAGATGGGCCACACTGACGATGATGGCGGGAGTCCGCCCGTTCTTGGGCGTGAGCCACTCTCGAATATCGAGCGAGACGCCGGTTCGCCAGCTGGCGAAGGTGGGAGACGCCAGGAGTGTGTTGAGCGCGGCAGCGAGCGCCCTGCGCTCCTTGAGCGGAATGAAGTCATTGACGGCGAGCGCGCCGATACGTTCGACGGGCGGAGCCAATACTTCGTCGAGCAGCGAGCCGAGCTCGGCGGTTTGCCCCGCTTGCAGCCGCCGCTCCGCCAGCACCGAGAGCAACACGTGTTCCCGGCTGCGCGCTGGATCGGCGTCTTTGCCAAGCAGGCGCAGCACGAGCGAGATCGCCGCACTCACGGCTGCACGGCCCGCATCGGGATCGACATCCCAACCCGCCGAGCGCCGCTCGAGCGACGACAGGATGTGCACCGGCTCACCGGCGCTCGAACCCGGCGTGAGCACACGGAGCTCCGTGCCGGCGCGAAACTGCTCGATATCCGCGGCCTGGATACCCCAGCTCGCGAGCTCGCGTTGCCGTTCGCTGGCTAGCTGTTCCGCTAGGTTGGGCGGCTGCGCCTCTTCCGGCGAGCCGTGGCCCTCGAGCCACGGACTGAACTCGTTCGCCTGAAACGTCGGGAAGGCCAAGAGCAGGTTCGGCAAGTCGCCCTTGACGTCGATCATGATCACCGGCACCTTCGAGCGCAACGCTTCCTCGACTGCAACCATCAGCAAGCCGGTTTTACCTGAGCCCGTCATCCCGAGCACCACCCCGTGCGTGACGAGGTGGTGCGGCGGAACGTGATGGTGTGCTGCCTTGCCGCCGGTGGGCAGGGCAGCAGCACCGAGAAATAATTTGCGAGGCTTGTTCACGACATCCCCCATCAGCCGACGAGCGGCGGTGTGATCGGCAGGCCATTCGGGTCCACCGTGATGCTGGCGCCATTGCGTGGCGACACCTTGACCTCTGCCTCTGCTTCCCTCGCCGCTCCGGACTCGGCGGCTTCCTCGTCACCCCGTCGGCGCGCGCGCTTCGTGAAGATGGAAGGGGCGACCTCCTCGGCGTCATCGTGATCCGCACGCACATACGCGACCGCGCGCTGCGCGTCCTTGTACGCTCGCGCGAAGATCGCAAAGGCTCGCCGCCGCCGCTCTCCAGCCTCACTGGCAGTCACCGGTGCGCGGTCCTTCAGGGCCACGACTTCGAGCAGCTCCTCCGCCCGGTCGTTCGCGTCGTTCAAGACCTCTACCGTCACCGGCGTCCGCTCGCGAATCACCGGCCAGCTCGCCTTGAACACTGCCAGGAGCAGCGCAATGTCCGCCGCCAGCGCCTTGTAGCCGACGGCCGTCTTGACGTCCTTCAGCTGCGTTCCATCAATCAGGCCGTGATTGGCCAGGGACTGTGCGTCCGTCAATAACCGATCCCGAATCGCGCCGAGCTCATTCGCTTGCTCCGGGATCCCCGCCTTCGGCGCGGTTGCCATGCGAAACAGCGCATTGGCGTGATGCAGCGCCTTGGTATAGGACTCCAACCGATCGAAGCGGCTGAGATCGAAATGCGGCAGTTGCCGCTCCAGCTCGCTCCGTAGCCCTCGCAGCCGCGGCAACACGCCGAGCACGATGGACACCGCGGACATGATGTCCACTGTCGGCACGACCAGCTCCGCCTCCGACAGGGCATCCATCTCCGGCAGGAGCTCGCGAAATGCATCCTCCGCCGGAATCCGAATCTGTGATTGTTCTTCTGCGCTCAATTTCACGTCAGCCATTGTTTTTCTCTCTTTCAAGAACGCGCGCGCCAGGCGCGCAACCCGGAGCGCTTCGAGCTCGCTCCTCCAAGCGATAATGCCCTCGACGCACACCCCGTCAGCCAATGTGGCTACCCAGCGTTCGGTCAGGTCCACTGGACGGTTGCTAACGTTCTCGAGCGCGCACGAATTTCGGCCGGCTGCTCTCCAGCTCGAAGGTCGCGACCTTCGAAATGTACGTCACACCGGCTAGGGGAAGGTCGTGGCCTTCGAAATCAATGGGGACCTCGGTCGGTGGAAGGTCGCGACCTTCATCTGCACGAGTCAATGACCACCGAGCGAAGGTCGGAGCCTTCGAAAAACCCGAGGGGCATAGCCAAGCGAGGCTCGGTGGGTTCGATTCGGGACCGGGGCTCGCGATCGAGAAGGTTCGGACCTTCGCTCGAGAGTATGGGGGCATCGATTTGAAGGTGCTGACCTTCGCTCGAGGGTGTGGCGCTCGGATTTGGAAGGTCGTGACCCTACGTCAACGCAACGCCCTTGATCTGAGCGTAGACCCGCATGCCGGTCGCGAGCCGCAACGCATCACGAGAACGGCGGGTAATGCGGGCCAAGAGGAAGGTGCCACCGTCACCCAGTCGCAGCTGCAGATTGACACGTTCCGGACCGGCGTCCGCGATCTCGGTGAGTTGGCCCGGTAGCACGTTAATGATGCTGGAGCCCTCAGGGGGGGTCAGGGCAATGCTCACGTCGCGGGCTTGTACGCGCGCGCGCACGGGCGCCCCCAGGCCTCGATCGACGTGCCCGATCCACAGGCAGCCCCCTGCAAAGTCGATTCGAGAGAGTTGGTACACTTCGTCCTGTGCACCAATGCGGGCTTCGATCACCGCGCTCGCGTCATCCGCCTCGGCCGTGGGCAGATCCAAGCGAGTCAACGTCGACCCGACGGGGCCGCTCGCCAGGACCCTGCCGGCGTTCAAGAGGACCAGCTGGTCTGCAACCCGAATCACTTCGTCGAGCGAATGGGTCACATACAAGATGGGCACCTCGATGTCGTCTCGCAGGCGCTCGAGGTAAGGGAGAATCTCCGCCTTGCGCCGTTGGTCGAGCGACGCCAGCGGTTCATCCATCAGGAGCAGGCTGGGCCGCACCAGGAGCGCACGTCCGATGGCGACACGCTGGCGCTCTCCGCCCGACAACTTTGCGGGTCGCCGTTCGAGTAGCGGCCGCAGGTCGAGCAGGGAAACGATAGCGTCGAACTGCTGGGGCGACGCCGATGGGCTGCGCTTCATGCCGAACTCGAGGTTCTCCCGCACGGACAGGTGCGCAAAGAGGCTGGGCTCTTGAAAGACCACGCCGAGCGAACGCCGGTGGGTCGGCACCCACACTCCCGCTGCGTCGTCCTGCCATAGCGCACCGTTGACCTGCAATCGACCACGGCTGGCGCGCATCAGGCCTGCGACACAGCGTAGCAGGGTCGTCTTACCGCAACCGGATGGTCCGAAGACCGCCGTCACGCCTCGCCCGACGAGCTCGAGGTCGACCTCCAGCGAGAAGCCGCCGTAGTCGACGCGAAAACGCGCTTCGATCGCCGACTCAGGCATCGAGCGGCTTCTTGGCGCCTCTCACGTGGAGAAGCAGCAGCGTCACGAAGCTGAATACCACCATGAGCAACGCGAGCCCATGGGCGCTCGCGTATTCCATCGCCTCGACGTGATCGTAGATCTGGACCGAAACGACGCGCGTCTCCCCCGGGATGTTACCGCCGAGCATCAGCACGATGCCAAACTCGCCGATCGTGTGCGCAAAGCCGAGGACGCTGGCGGTGATGAAGCCGGGACGTGCCAGCGGTAGTGCCACATTGAAGAATCGGTCCCATGGGCCCGCGCCGAGCGTGGCCGCGACTTCGAGGGGCCGTTGGCCGCTGGCCTCGAATGCATTCTGGATTGGCTGCACGACGAACGGCAATGAATACACGACCGAACCCACACAGAGCCCCCAGAAGGTAAAGGGCAACAGCCCGAGTCCGAGCCACTCGGTGAAGCGCCCGATGGGGCCATGCGGACCCAGAATCAGTAGCAGATAGAAACCTAGCACCGTGGGCGGCAGGACCAACGGCAATGCGACGATCGCGGACACCGGCCCCTTCCAGTGCGACGACGTGCAAGCCAGCCACCAAGCGATCGGCGTACCGACGATCAGCAGCAGCAACGTCACGACGCTCGCCAATTTCAGCGTCAACGCGATGGCAGAGAGATCCGCAGCGTTCATCGAGCTCAGCGAAACCTCGACGCCGTTTCCTCGCCCTACAGAGTGTAGCCGTAGGACAGGATCACGGCCTTGGCTTTGGCGCCCTTCAAGTAGTCCATCAGGGCCATGGCGGCGCCCTTGCCCTTGCCCGGCTTCAGTACCACGGCATCTTGACGAAGCGGCTGATACAGCTCCTGCGGGATGACCCACGCCGAGCCCGCATTGACCTTTCCGTCCGTCATGACCTGGGACAGGGCAACGAAACCGAGCTCCGCGTTGCCAGAAGCCACGAATTGATGGGTTTGCGCGATGTTCTCGCCTTGCACGAACTTGGGCGACAGCCCCTCGAGCAACTTCAGCCGGGTCAACACTTCAACGGCTGCGGCGCCATAGGGCGCCACCTTGGGGTTGGCGAGCGCGATGTGCTTGAAGCCACCCTTCCGCAGCACTTCGCCCTTGGCGTCGACGGTCTCGGCCTTGGCAGACCAAAGCACCAGCTTCCCAATCGCGTAGGTGAAATGGCTGCCCGCGACGGCGGCGCCTTCCTGCTCCAGCTTGGTGGAGGTGGTGTCGTCGGCGGAGAGGAGAACCTCGAACGGCGCGCCATTTTTGATCTGGGCGTAGAACTTGCCGGTGGCCCCAAACGCCAGCACCGCCTTGTGGCCCGTGTCCTTCGCGAAATCTTCTGCGATCCGTTGCATCGGCGCCGTGAAATTCGCCGCCACCGCCACCTGTACGTCGTCCGCACGCACGGACGAGGCAATGGTGAGCGTGAACACGGAAAGTATGAATCTGAGCCGGTGCATGCTGATTGCCATCCTAACGCCGAGTCGGCGCGAAGTCGCCAGCGGCTCTTTTACACCGTTTCGACGAATTTTGACACGACATGGCGGCCGCAGGACCCCGCGACGGCGGCGATTTGCCCCGTACGATTCAGCTGCGTCGGACGCCCTCTGTCATTCCTCGGCGCCTTTTGTGCTGGCTCCTTCACCAGCGCAGGGTTGGACCTCGACACCGGGCTTTCGCTCGAGACGCAGACGCTGTTTCACGTCGAATAGCACCGTCGAGACTAAGGCTATTCAGCATCCAGCAACCGCACCTTCGCATCGGCGATTCGGTAAAGGCTGGTCACGAAACCGCCCTGTTTCTCTTCGCCGACCTCCATGACTCCGGTGACGACGATCGGAGCCGCCGTGTATTCGACCGTTTCATTCGGGGCGAGCCGCACCAGCAGCGTTTGATTGACCGCCGGCACCGTGCCGAAACAGCAACCCCACAGCGACTCGACCAGCACGAACTCGCGGATGTTCTGCGTATCGCCGAGCGTCAACATGAAGCCGGGCAAGCCAACGTTCGTGCGATCGAGCGCCTTCAAATCGGGAGGGACCTCGCCGCCTTCCACGTATTCAAAGCCGCCCAGGCGCTTCCAGTTGACGCGCGCATGGCCTTCGGGAAGCTCGGCCTCGAGCGCATCGGCGCCGGGCACCCCTCCGGTGGCGACCAACATCAGCTGGCGTGTGAGCTCCTTGGCCAGACCGGTCATGGCCTGCCGCTGCGTCGAGCTGAGGCTCGCCGTGACGGTCTGCATCTTCGCCTGGTCGAACACCTGCTGCACGACCATGGCCGCCGCTGCGGCGCGGCCTTCGGGTTTGCCCCAGGCGTGGCGTTCGAGCAGCGCGGTTAGCTGGTTCTGAGTTTCCGCTCTTTGCTCTTCGGGCAACGCGCCCGTGGCGATACGGAGCAAGATATCGTGCACCGCAAGCTCGATGTCGCGGCGCCGAGCGCTGGCGCCGTCGGGATCGGATCCGGGACGGTCTGCGGCGAGTACCTTTTTCTCGCGCGGCGCGGAGGGTGTTCGCTCGCGACACGAGACGTACGCCAGGCCCGCGCAGAAGAGCCCCAGGGCAAGCCCTTCGAGGATTGCACCCCAGCCTAGCTTTTTCCCGAGCAGTGCCATTTTCAGCTCTCCGGCGTGACGCCTGAGGCTGCATCGGTCCGATAGGCAGCCAACGCGGGCAAACTCGACACGAGAGCCCCGGCCAGAATCACCATCCCGTACGCTAGCAGTTCTTCCGGCAAAAACAGCGCGGCGTTGGGGCGCACTCCGGAGCGGCGCTCAATCAAACCCGCAGAAGCCCCCACGAGCGCGTGTCCGAGCACGATGCCCAAAGCGCCACCCACCGCGCACAAGGCAATCGCCTCCCCCGCCACCATCGCGAACAGGGTGGGTCGGCGCGCGCCCAGGATGCGCAAGATAGCGATCTCACGGCGGCGAGCGGCGAGCGTATTGTAGATGGCCACCGACACGGACGTGACCCCGATCAAAACCACCAACACCGAGACGGCGAAAAACACCTGATCGACGTGGCCAATGATGCCGAGCAGCCTCCGCACCTCGGCGTCGACGTCGGCCACCTGAAGCTCAGTGCGTTTGTTCAACTGGGCCAGAAGCAAGGCCTTGTGCACGCCCGGTTTGGGGAACACGAGGAGCGCCGAGATACCGGCCTTGCCGGTTTCTGGCAGGATACCGCCGCGGTGGTCCTCGATACCGAAGAAGGAATCCAGGTTGATCAAGACCACGTCGTCCAGCGGTGTCGACGTGGGCGCCAGCACCCCCACGACCTGCCAGAGCTGCTCGGATTCGTGCGGAGTGCCCCCTTCGACACCGTGAGTCGGCTCGATGGCATCGCCGACGCGGAGATCGAGCCGCTCGGCGACGCGCGCTCCGAGCACCGCTTCGCGGACGCCCGTGTGTACCGCGGACGGTTCAACGGCTTGGCCACCCGTACCCGCTTCGAGCTGCGCGATGCGCGCGCCCAATGCCGCGGCGTCAAACCGAAAAGGGCGCCCTGCCGATAGCTTGTCGCCGCTGGTCGCCGCCGCCGGATAGGGAAACCGCGGATTGAAGAAGGCGTCCGTCGTGCCCACGACGCGAGCGCCCCGAAACGCGTCACCTACCGCGTACGGGACAACCAGCTCCACAGAAGCG
>JAYWEH010000051.1:0-6109 GCA_043780025.1 Deltaproteobacteria bacterium | reverse complement strand
CCAGGAACACGCGCTGGCGGTGCGAGACCTCATCAACCAGATGAAGTCGAGCAAGGAGCCGAACTACTGCGTCCGTGTCACGGCAGACGACGGTTCGTTGGGTGACCAGCATCTTCGCGACTTTCAGGACAACGAGAAGTCCATCCCTACAGTTCTAACAACGTCGCAGAAGCTCTCCACCGGTGTTGACGCCAGGAACGTCCGCAACATCGTCCTTATGCGCCCGGTGAACTCAATGATCGAGTTCAAACAGATCATCGGGCGCGGTACGCGGCTGTACGAGGGCAAGGACTACTTCACGATCTACGATTTCGTTAAAGCCCACCACCATTTCAACGATCCAGAGTGGGACGGTGAACCGATAGAGCCGGTGCCGGACGACGCGAAAGCGAGCAACGGCAACGGGGAGAAGGGCGCCGATCCCAAGAGGTCCGAACACGAGAACGAGACAAAGAGCCGGCCCGCGAAGATCAAGGTGACTCTCGCTGACGGCAAGGAACGAACCTTCGAGAGCATGACGGAAACGACCTTCTGGAGCGCCGACGGCAAGCCAATGTCCGCGGTTGAGTTTCTGGAGACCTTGTTCGGCGCGCTACCCACCCTCTTCAAGAGCGAGGACGACCTCCGCTCCCTTTGGAGCCTGCCAGACACGCGCAAGGCGCTTCTGGAACAGCTGAGCGAACTGGGATTCGGTCGCGACCACCTCACCGTGATGCAGAAGCTCGTCTCGGCAGAGAACAGCGATATCTTCGACGTGCTTGCCTACGTCGCCTTTGCCTCTGCTCCGGTCACCCGCGGCGTTCGTGCTGCTCGAGCTGACAAGCAGGCGCAGGCCAGTCTCAGCGACAAGCAGCGGATCTTCATCACTTTCGTGCTCGACCACTACGTCAAGCAAGGAGTCGATCAGCTTGACATCGAGAAGCTCGCCCCGCTTCTGAAGCTCAAGTACGGGAGCATCGAGGATGCAACCGCAACACTCGGATCTCCGGCAGAGATTCGGCGAGTCTTCATCGAATTTCAGAAGTACCTGTACGAAAAGGTCCGGGCGGCGTGAGCTGAGGGGCCAAGCCCACATCAGAACAGTCCTCCTGTGCCGCCATTAGGATCCACTTAGTAGCTGCAGAATGCGCTCTAGTGCGTCCAACGCGGATCGATTGCGCGGTTTCGTGGCTTCCATCAAATCCTCCACGGCATCGAGAAGGTGTGACTGAAGCCTGGCCCGTGCCCCCAACCAATCTTGCTCCAGCGCTTCGAGTGCCGCTACGCGTTCGGTTTGCTGGACCAGGCGACGGCGCAACGCCTCAACGGTTTCACCGACCTGCGCTGGGGGTGCCGCATGCGCTTGCGCGACTAAGGCACGTCCAGTGGTCGCTAGAGCTGCGGAAGCTTCCTCCACTTCGTCAAGTTCAAACAGCCGCTTTTGACGCGGTCCTAACGCTGGCGTTAACGTGCCGCGCTCTTCCATTTTTCTAACAGTCGCAATGCTGCGCCCTAGCCGCTGAGCTACCTGTGAACGTGTAAGCCGCACGCTCTGGTCTAGCACGGGATTGGTTGCCGAAGGATTGGGTGAACGGCGCACGCTCGGGGTTGCACCGGCTAGTACCGATGGCTAACCATTGTTGGTATGGTCAAGCGCAACAAGCCCGATTTCGGTCCCGGATTTGACATTGAAGCTGCGCGGACAACGCTCGTCGACTGTCTGGTTGAGCATGACGAATTCATGGACCAAGAACTACGTCGGCGAATCGCAGACTACGCGGCCGCGCAAGACAAGAGTCTAAAGGCCGGTTGGGACCTGGCCTTCTCGGCGACGATGCCACATTTGAGCCTGCACGGAATACCGTGCCAGGTCCGTGTTGACGGTGAATGGCAAGAGGCACCTCGTTGCCCTCGCACCCGGTGCAAGGCGGCGGCCGTCGTGTTGGCATTGCACGCGCTGTATGAATATAGGCGCGAACGCGGTCGACCGGCGAAGGAGGCACGCGCAGTAAGTGCCGTTGCGGACGGCCTTTTAGCCCTCGACCTTAGTGCGATGGAAGAGCTGGCGCGTGCTTCGCTGAAAAAGTTCGAGCCGTTGAAAGGCGTTCTAAGGCCCGAGTATTTGGGATCGCTCCGTCACTACGAGCGTTGCGTGCAATTGGCGGCGAGACTTCGCGAATGCGAAAAGGAAGCACGTGAACTGCAACCGATTTTCCAGGCGTGCCTAAGTTCTCGCGAACTCCGGAATGTCGTCCCGAAGCGCGGTCGGCCGAAGCGCTGGCTGTTGACGGTAGTCCGCCAACACCTGAGCTGGGGTGGTTTCAGCCCGTCTGAGATTGCGGAAATGATTCCAGAAGGCCCACTCAAGACGGCAGCGCAGCGCCTAGCGGCGGTGAGAAGTGTCCGGCGAGCCATTGCGACTCTCGATGGTCGCCGCATGCGTGCTTGGGAGCCGGAGCTCGCAGCGAAATAGCCGGCTCGGCTCGGAAGCGGTGCTGCTCAGCGTCGGACCGTGACCGCAAACAATTGGGACCGATTTATTTGCGCTAGCGAGTCCGACTTCGGCGTGGCTTTCCATATCGGTGACCGCCGATCGACAACGCTTCATGCTGGTGGCCGAGGTAGCGCGCGAGGCGCGCGTTTCCGTTTCGTCGGTAAGACACTGGCTTAGTACCGGCAAGCTCTCGAGCATTCGTCCGGCGCGGCTGCGACTAATACGGCGGGACGAATTCGAACGCTTTATCGCTGGCTTAGCAGAGGCGCCAAAGCGGCGAAGCGGGACCCGATGACCGCTAACACCAGCGCTGAAGCCTGCAAGCTGACCCCTTGCGGGACACCCCTGAGGGCGGCCTCCGGTCGCTCGCAGGCTTCAGCGCTGGTGCAGACGCCGACTCGCGCGTCGGCCTGCTCTCGTTCGACGACAGCCAGTGAGTTGATTGGTTGTGCCGTCCCTCAGGGGTGTTCGCCGGCGCAGCCGGCGGGTCCCGCCGGAGGCCCAGGTGGCGTCGGTGTTGCTGACCCGGCGCGACGCCTTGGGCCTGCGTCCTTCTTCCCTTGATAATTCAGACATAACTCGACCTGAGGGGGCCCAATGGAAGTCACTCGACGTGCCTGGCTAGGCGAAGTTGAACGAGAAACGGACCAGCACCGGATCGCACAGGCTCAACGCCACACGCGGCGCGGCGACGAGCTGCGAGCGGAACGGCTCGCAGAAGGCCTGTCGTGGGGCGAGGCACAATCCGGATTGCGTTGGCATCATCAACGGGCCGAAGGCCACGTGCATCGATTCGACCGCGTGTACGAGTGCGGCCAGGAAGCGTTCTGGCTTATCTGCTCCGAATGCGGTGCCGCCCACGAGCGACATCGGACTTGTCGCACAGCTCTTCTCTGCCTCGCTTGCCGCGGGCTCGTGCAGTGTGAGCGACGGCAAAGATTCCTGCTCGCTCGCACCCGGAGCGTCGAACGCGCAACGGCGTTGGGACTGATCATCCCTGGTGCGCAAAACAGTTGGACTGAGAAGTTCCTAACTCTTACTGCGCCTCATTGTGCCGAACATGCCGTCGCACAACGAATCGAACTTCTCTTCGTTGCATGGGTTCTGATGCTCAAGAGTTTGAATCGCTGGTTTTTGGCGAAAGCAAAAGCCGACAAGCGGTTTCTAGCGTGGTTCCGCAATTTCGAGTGGACGCCTGGAAACGACCACCAGGGGCACCCTCACTTTCATATCTGGCTGCTATGTCCCTACATCAAAAAGAAAGTCATCGAGCACTTCTGGAGGTGTGCGCTGCGGACAGCTGGCTACACGAAGGCGTCCACCCTATGGGTTATCGTGGAGATCAAGAAGGTATGGACGCCTGACGGAGCAGCAAGAGAGCTTGTGAAGTACATGACCAAAGATATTCTCCCGGACCGTAGACACGTTGGCCCCGATGCGTTCGCCCGTGTTTACGAGGCACTCGACGGAAAGCGGCTCATGCAATCGTCGGCCGGCTTCTTCAAGGCGCTGGATCACCGCATGCGATGCGGATGTGGCGCTGTTGGCGGCTTCGTACGGAGCAACACGCCACCGGCAGCGAGAGTGGATGCTGCGCAATGCGTTGCGAAGGACGGTCCGGCCGAAGGAGCAGGAAGGGGCTCTGAATGAGCCGCGCTCGATACCCCACCGTTCCTGTCCAGTGGTACGCGCTCCGCCAAGCGGCGGCCATCCTGAGCGTTTCACCAGAGGCGTTGCGCAAGCAGTTCGAACGGAAGGCGCGTCTCGCAGGGGACGGCGGCACCGAGGCCCACGTGGATGGCGTGAGAGCCCGCAAGTTCGCGAACCGCTGGCGTGTTTCTTTCGGCGACGCCTGGCGCGGCTGACCATACCTCACCCGTAGCGCCTCGTACGAGAGCCCCTGGAGTAATGCACGTGCAGGACAGAGCAGGACAAGGCGAGACACACATGATACAAGCGGGGCGCGTCCTTTGTAGTGCGAACGGCCGGGGAAGACCCCGACCGTGACCATTCGAAAAGAAACACGCGGCGACAAGCCACGTTGGATCATTGACATTCCATATAGGACAGCGGACGGGCGCCAGGCCCGGTACCGACGGGATGCGCAGGTGCAGACCAAAGCCGCCGCAGAGGCGGAGCACCGGCGCTTGATTGGCGAACTCGGAAAGTCCGGAACCCTAGCCACCATCGCTCCAGCGGCGGCGACCACTCGGGACTCGTCACCCGCATTCACGTTCGGCGAGGCCGTGAGGTACTACCGCGGTACCCACATGCAAACACGGCTGAAGCCGTCGACCCGCGCCGGTTACAATGGTTGGCTGGATTCGCTCCTGCTACCACGGTTCGGTGAACAACATCTGACCCACGTGGGCGGCAAAGCTCTCTCTGAGCTAGACGCCGAGCTCGCAGCCGACGACCTCAAGCCCTCGACACGCGCAAACATCCACTGCGTGTTTCGGTCGGTGTTGCGCTGCGCGGTAGACGCCGGCTTCTTGCCGGAGTTGCCGCGCTTCCCTCCCCTGCCGAAGGTCGGGCGGCAAATCGTGCGCCCAATGCGGCGAGAGCACGTCGAACGGCTCCTGGCCGCGTGCTCGCCCTCGGCGCAACTAGCGCTCAGTCTGATGGCGTTCGCCGGGCTTCGCCCGTCGGAGGTACGCGGGCTGCGTTGGTGCGATCTAGACCTGAAGTCGGGAACGATGACGGTCCGGCGCGGGCTCATCGTCGGTGAGGAGACCACGCCGAAGTCACACCATCACCGTGGGGTGCCGCTTTCGGCGCCGTTGCGGGCCATCCTGGCCCCTCTGGTGAAGGTGAAGCGGAATCCCTGGGCGGAGGTGGCGGTGACGGCTCAGGGGCAGCCATGGGGAGACTTCGGGCTCTATCAGGCGTTCCAGCGCGCTCAGAAGCGGGCACAGCTCTCGGGCTGGAGCCCTCGGAGCCTGCGTCACTTCTTCGTGACGGAGCTTTTCCACAAGGGCGCTTCGGCGCCCGTCATCCAGAGGCTCGTGGGGCACAGCGACCTCGCGACCACGCAACGCTATGCGGACGTGGACGCGAACGACCTGCGCGGCGCCGTAGACCTCTTCGATGGCAATAGCGTGGAAACGGCGAAATCAAGACCGCGCTGAGCACACCCGCTCGTCAGCGAATCCAGCAGGATTCGTGCTGTCCTATGTGAAGGCCACACCCTACGGCTCTCCAAGTTTCTAATCCGCCGGTCCGTGGTTCGAATCCACGCGGGCGTGCTACACGGCGGCCTTGGCCGCCGTGCGCTGGCCAGCGTGGATTTAGTGCTGACGTTCGGATCCTGGATACTTGCTGCTCGCTTGGCGGCTCTCCGCATTACCGGGTCGCCGGAGCGAATCCACGCGGGCGTGCTGGACCTGAGCCTTCAGCGAGCTGTGCGGGCGCGTGTCGCGCGTTGTTGGACCGGTTGAAGCGGCGCCCCCCCGGCCGCGCGCCAGCGGAAAAGCAAACCTTTGCAGCGAACCCGCTCCGCGGTTCGGGGAACCCGTGAGCGTCCGCCGCGTCGATTACATCGTAACCCATCCAGCTACGGCGGCTGGGAAAGGGGCGACGTTTCGGGCACCGGGGCGGGATGGGACAGAAAACAGAAGACGTAACGTGGGCTAGCAT
>JAYWEH010000050.1:0-2586 GCA_043780025.1 Deltaproteobacteria bacterium | reverse complement strand
ACGAGCGGCTTGCCGAACATCTTCTCGGCAGCGGTCAGGGCCGCGGCAGGCCCCCCTTTGACCACAAGGACACCGCCGCCCTTGCCGCGCCCGCCGGCGTGGATCTGGGCCTTGACCACCACCACGGGCACCTTCGTCTCGTCGATGAGCTTCTGCGCTGCGGCCGGCACGTCCTCTAGCTTGAAAACAGGGATGCCGCGCGGCACGGGAATGCCGTAGCGGGCGAACAGCGCTTTGCCTTGGTACTCGTGAATTTTCATGGGTGCTCTACCGGGCTCGGGTGCAGGGTGAGGGGGTGCAAACTGACGGGTTCGTCAGTTCGAAGCCTTCACCACGTCGACGACCTTGCGCACGCTCGCCGCGCTCTTTTCGAGCATCGCGCGCTCATCGGGGCTGAGCCCGATGTCCACGATGCGCTCCACGCCGGCTGCGCCGATCACGACCGGGACGCCCAGGTAGAAATCACGATAGCCGTATTGGCCGTTGAGCAGCGCAGCGCAGGCGAGCAGGCGCTTCTGATCGAGCAGGTAGGCCTCGGCCATGGCGATCGCGCCCGCAGCAGGCGCGTAATACGCGCTCGTTCCCATCAGGCCGACGATCTCGCCGCCGCCCGTGCGGGTGCGGGCGATGATTGCATCGAGCTTGTCCTTCGCGATCAAGCGATCGACCGGGATACCGTTGATGGTGGTCGCGCTCGCGATCGGCACCATGTCGTCACCGTGGCCACCGAGCACCATCGTGCGCACGTCTTTCACGCTGACACCGGCCTCACGCGCCAAGAACAGCTGGTAGCGAGCGCTGTCGAGCGCGCCCGCCATGCCCGAGACCTTGGCGGCCGGGAAACCCGTGCGGCGCTGAAATTCGTACACCATCGCGTCGAGCGGGTTGCTGATGACGATGCAGAACGCTTCGGGGCAGTGCTTCTTCGCGTTGTCGGCCACGTTACGAATGATCGGTACGTTGACGGCGACGAGATCATCGCGCGATTGGCCCGGTTTGCGCGGGATGCCCGCGGTGATGATGAGGACGTCCGCGCCCGCGCAATCCGCCCAGCTCGAAGTGCCGATGATCTTGGAATCACTGCCGGAAAGCGCGCTAGCCTGCTCGAGGTCGAGAGCCTTGCCCTTGGCGAAGCCTTCCTTCTCCGGGATGTCGAACAACACCACGTCGCCGAGTTGCTTCTGTGCCAGCTGGTTCGCCAGCTCCCCGCCGATGTTCCCCGCCCCGATCAAGGCAATCTTTTTCCTTGCCATATTCTTCTCTCCGTCTCCTTCAAACTTGTGTCGAACTCGCGGGCCGCCTTCTCGAGCCGGGACCCGCGCGGGCCTGCTTCTTTGGCAACCGCCGGACAGCCGCGTCCGTCAGCCCTCAGCGCATGTGCGAGAACACCGCCTGGGCAAACTCCGAACCCCCTTTTGGCTCAGCGTAATGGGCACGCTCGAGGGTCCTTTCAAACTCTGCCATCTGTGCGTTCCGCCGAGCGGTGGCCTCGGTAAAAGAGGTAGAAGCAGCCACGAGCCGCCAGGCACCCGCGCAGTAACCCAAGCCGCGTTCCTTAGCAACCGATGAATTGTCGTATCAAAACCATGGATTTGCCTTCGCAAAGTCACCCGCGCCGAAGTGTGCAGGCGTGTGTTTTCGCCGCTCGCGAGGCGGGCCGGCGCTGCGCTTGGCGGCCGGCATGCGATCGCTGAACGGGTGGCGAGCAGCTGGAGTCCCCGGGCCCGAAATACTGGATGGGCGCGCTACCCTCATCGCTCGCCAAAAAATCGTCCAAAACGTAGAAAAAAGAACCCCGTAGCGATATTCGGGTGTTATACACGCGCCCCCTTCGCGGCCGCTTTGAGCCAGCCGCTGGGATTCGGAGATGACATGCCCAAGATGAAAACCAGCCGCGCCGCGGCTAAGCGCTTCAAGCTCACCGGCGGCGGGCGGGTGCGCAGGCCCACAGGTGGCGGTCAGCACGGAATGATTGGCAAGTCGAGGCGCCGTCGCCGCCGGCTACGTGACAATGGGATCGTCAGCCCAGCGCTCGAGCGGCGCGTCAAGCTGATGCTGCCCTACCTGTGAACAGGCATCGGCGAGGAGCTGAGGACACAAACATATGTCTCGTGTAAAAAGAGGCCCGATTCCGCGGCGGCGTCACAAACGCGTATTCAAGCAGACCGAAGGTTTCGTTGGCGGCCGCAAGAACCGGTACCGCGAAGCCGTCCGCGTTCTGTTCAAGTCGTGGGAGTACGCATACGTCGGCCGCAAGCTGCGCAAGCGCGACTTCCGTAGCTTGTGGATTCAACGCATCAACGCCGCCTGCCGTGAGCACGGCACGACGTATTCCCGTTTCATCGCCGCCCTGAAGGCGTCCGAGGTCGAGCTCGATCGCAAGGTGCTCGCGGACATGGCCGTGCAGGATCCGGCGAGCTTCGGCAAGCTGCTCGAAATCACCAACAAAGCCGCTGCAGCCTGAGTCGCTGCAGCCTGAGGAGCTGCGGCCTGAGTAACAGCGCCGCTGCGGTCTGATCGACGGCGCCGCCGCGGCCTGGTTGAATTCAGCGTCGGCGGGCGGGCAAGCCCCCTGGCCCGCGGGGG
>JAYWEH010000049.1:0-14459 GCA_043780025.1 Deltaproteobacteria bacterium | reverse complement strand
ACTCGAACTGCAACGGGCAAATGAATGGTGGCTGCACCTGCGTGATCGGTGTCGCGAGCTCGTGCCCGAATCCAGATGCGCAGAATTGCAGTGCTCAGTGCGTTCGGGCGGGCTCGGACTTCGTGACGCGCTGCGAGGTCACCGCGCTCGATCGCGATGACGACGGCGTCTCGGCGTGTGCCGCGGCGAGCAGCGGGCCACTCGACTGCAACGATGGCAATCAAAATGTGCGGCCCGGAGCCGTCGAGGTCTGCAACGGAGTCGACGATGACTGCGATGGGCTGGTCGATCTCGCCGACGGTCTCGGTGTCGGTGGCACGACGCGCGGCTTGGCGGGCCGCTCCTTCGCTGACGTGGCGTTTAACGCCGCGGATGGCGATTTTCGCTTCGTGTCGGAAGGCGGCACTAACGGCGCCATCAGCTTCGGTGTGGTCAACGCCAACAATCTGTTTCCGAGCGGGAACCTGACTGCGCGCGGGCTGCCTGACGCGAGGCCGCGCATCGTGCCCTTCCGCGACGAGTTCGGCATCGTCAGCACGCAGCCGAGTCGCGGCGGCCCGCCGGCTTTCCAAGGTTTCTTGGCGCGCGTGAATGCGGCTGGGACCGCGCTCGGCACGACACCGCTCGGCGCCACGGGCGGCAGCGACGGGAGCCTCGCGGTGCGCAGCGCTTCGGGGGTTTGGGTCACTGCGCAGGGTCGCATCCTCGAAGGAGTCGAGTCGCTCGAGGTCGGCCGCGTCGACGCCGCGGGGGTCTACACGGCGGCGGCAAACCGACCGCTCGAGGATCTCGGCCAACCGCGGGTCGCGGCGGTGGGTGATCTGAGCGCGGTCATTTGGCAGCTGGGCGGCACATTCAATTTCGATTCCGCGCCGCCGGCAGCGATTCGCCTGGCGCGCGTGAACGCTAACCTGGCTGTTCAAGGCGGCGTCACCACGGTCGAGGCGGCCGGTGCCCACCCCGACATCGCGACCGTCGGGAACAGCTACTTCATGGCCTGGGCCGTTGGAACCGGGCTGCGTTTCCAGCGCATAAATACGGACGGCACCGTCGCTTGCTCCGGGGCTGCGGCGTTCGGTAACGGCACGCTCGATCCGCAAGATGCCGTGGCCGTCGAGAACACCGCACGCGGCATTGTCGTGCTGGCGACCGACTTCGGCGGTGGCAGCGTGGGCGTCTTCGTCTACGACGAGGCGTGCCGCGAGCTGCAGAAAGGGCTCATCCCAGTCTCGGCGGCCGCGCCCTCACCGCGCAATCCCCAGTCGCCGAACATCGCGACCGGCGGCGGCAACACGCTGTTCGCCTGGACTGAAGGGTTCCAGGGCAGCCAGTTCCGGCTGACGACGGATCGAATTTGCAACTGATGCTGTAGAAGGCTGGATTGAGCGAAGGGGCGGACAAAATGGGGGATGACCTGCGCGCACGTGCACCCCGGTATTTGGTGAAGCCTATCCGGAATGGCGAGGATGTTCCGCGCACCCAGCAACGAAGTACACGTCGCCTCATGATTGATGAAACGCGCGCGGAGGGTGCGGCTTTCACGGCTTCGGGGGGCGAAGAAGGCGCGCTTTCAGTCTTACCCGGGCGGTCTCACTCCCTGTGCCTGCTACTCTCGGCCCATCGTGACGAGATAGTGGCACGGACACGGTTCTGGGCGGGTGCGCGAGTGCCTCTACCTTGCGGCGAGCGGGAGTTCGAGGCGGGCGTGGAGCTCCTCGTGGCCCAGCTGGCTTTGGCGCTGCGGTTCCCCGAGTCCCGCCCTGACCTGATGGCTGCGTATGCTGCGCACCACGGGCGCGATCTGTTGTCCTTGGGTTTCGCAGCCTCGGATGTCGTGCATTGTTACGGCAATGTTTGTCAGGCTCTGATGGAGCTCGCCTTGCGCCACGAGATCCATGTCGAAGCACACGACTTCCGGCAGATCTACAGCGGCCTAGTGGCGGCGATGACCATTGCGGTCGAAGCGCATCAGCGCGCAGGCGCCGAGCGCGCTTCGGGGACACAGGTGGCAGGCCTCGTGGCACTCGTGCGGGAATTTAGCGATCGGGTAGACAGCGCACTGGTGGGGCTCGGCGAGCTGAAGCTCCAGCGCAGCGACACTCGCGGCGGCGGGGAGTTGCTCGACATGAGCCTGAGACGCCTGGAGCGCCTGATCGGTCAATCGTTCTTGCAAGTCCGCGGCAGCGTGCCGGCGGCCTCCGCCAACGGACGAGGCAAAAGAGCCAAAGGCGACGCATCGCCCTGAGCGCTGCTGATGAACGCTGGAGGGGCTCAGCGGGGCGCTGCCCGGCCGGGCCAGGGCTCATTCCAGCGAGGTGATGCCTTCGCGGATGGCGTATTTGGTCAGCTCGGCAACGGTTCGGAGCCGCAGCTTGTCCATGATCTGCCGCCGGTGCGTCTCGACGGTGGTGGCACCGATATCGAGGTGCGTGGCGATGTCCTTGGAGGACTTGCCCTCCGCCAGCAATTGTAGAACCTCCCGCTCGCGAGGGCTCAGCGACTTGGTGGCCGGTGCGGAGCCTGACTCTGCCAGGTAGCCATCGACAAAGCTGCCCGCGATGGCGGGGCTCACGTACTTGAGGCCGGCGGCGACGGCGCGTACGGCCAATATGAGCTCTTCAGAGGCGGAGTTCTTGAGCAGGTAACCCACGGCGCCGGCCGCGAACATCGCCACCACGTAGCGCCGATCGGAGTTCATGGACAGCCCGATCACCTTGAGGCGCGGGAACTCCTTGAGCAGCAGGCGCGTTGCGTCCACGCCGTTGAGCTCCGGCATCGAGATATCCATCAAGATCAGGTCGGGCAGCAGCTGCGCCGCGAGCGCGAGCACCTCTCGGCCATTGGCCGATTCACCGACGACCTCGAGGCCTTCCTTCTCGAGGATCGCTCGCAAGCCATCGCGCAAGAGGCGGTGGTCGTCGCAAAGCAGGATCTTCACGCGGGCGCCTGTAGAGGCAGGCGCAGGCTCACTCGTGTTCCCAGCTGGTTGCCCGAAACCACCTCGATCGTCCCGCCCAGGCGATTGATCTGCTCGCGCACGCTGAAGAGCCCGAAGCCGCCTCGCGGGGACGCCGGCGCAGCGTGCGGATCGAACCCGATGCCCTGGTCTTCGACGTCGATTTCGACCTGGTCGCCCGCGCGCCTGAGCGACAATTTTGCGGAGGGGGCACCCGCGTGCTTCAGCACATTCGTGAGCAGCTCACGCACGGCGCGAAACAATACCGCCGCGGTCGCGTCACCCAGCGGTTCCGTAAAGGCGTCGTCGCTGAGCTCGATCTGGAGACCCCAGCGTTTCCCGAGGTCTTCGGCGAGCCAGGAGAGTGCGTCCTTCAGGCCGAGTTCGTACAGGATGGGCGGGCTGAGATCGAAGATCAGCGTGCGCGTGTCCGCGATCGTCTGGGCGAGCAAATGGAGGGTCTCCTCGACAGCGCCGTGCCCGTCGCCGGATTTCTGCACGGACTCGAGCTTCATCTGCGCCAGCGCCAGGGATTGCCCGATGCGGTCGTGAAGATCGGCGGCGATGCGGCGGCGTTCGCGTTCCTCGCCGATCGCGGCGTCAAACGCCATCTGGCGCAGCCTCTCCTGATAATCGATGATCCGGGTCTCCGACTCGCGGCGCGCCGTTACGTCGGTGACGAAACAGACCACGATGCGGGCGCGTCCACGCGTCATCGGGCTCAGGGTCAGCTCGATGGAAACCTCCGTCCCGTCCTTGCGGCGGCCCACGAGCTCCCCATCACGGCCCATGCGGCGCGGGGCAGGGGCATCGAGGTACGCGGCCCGGTGATTGCCGTGGCGCACCCGCAGCCGCTCCGGCACGAGCAGGTCAATCGATTTCCCGAGCAGCTCTTCGTCAGCATAACCGAACAGCTCGGTCAGAGATGGATTGGCGAAGATGATACACCCTTGCTCGTCCGTCATGAGGATGCCTTCGGCCGCCGTGGTGAGAACGTCGCGGAATTCTCCCTCGGTGCGCTCGAGGGCCAGCTGGGCGCGTTCCCGCTGGGCTTCCGCGAGGCGGTCTGTGGCTCGCGTGATCGCGTCGACATCGAACATCGCGATGACGGTGCCGTCGATCTGGCCGTCGAGCGTCAGATAGGGGCGTGCGTTGAGCTGATACCAGCGGCCTGACTCGTCTTGCAGCGTGCGTTCCACCGTGGTCAGGCGCAATAGCACCTGTGACGACATCTCAGAGGCGGCGGCCGCCAGGCGTCGCGGGATCTCGCTGAGCGGGCGCCCGATGTCGCTGGGCGCGAGCCCGAGCACGCGGGAGGCGGCCGGTGCGAAGCGTAGGATCCGGGTGTCGCGTCGGAGCAGCACGATCGGAATGGCGAGGCTGCTGAACACGTTGGTCAGATCGTCGCCCAGGTGAGTCGCCTCGACATTTCGGATCGCCAGCGCGTCGTTCAGCGTGCGCAGCTCTTCGTTGGCGGCTTGAATCTCCGCCTTGGCCGTTTGCAGCTCTTCGTTCGTGCCGCGCAGCTCCTCGTTGCTCGACGTGCTGTCCTGGTTGGCGATCGCGAGATCATCGTTTCGCGCTTTCAGCTGTTCGATGACCGACTCGAGGTAGTCGCGCGTCGAGGCGAGCTCTTGCCGTAGGTGCTCCACGAGGGGTTGCTCCGAGCTCGTCCCCGCCGCTGTCACTCGTTCCATCCCGGGCTCGGCCGCCGGGGTGGCGTCCCGAAACAGCACCACGAAGAAACGGAGTTGCCCGGGTGGCGCGGATAGCGGCACCACCTCGACATCGACGCTGCGACCTGCCCCGTCGGCTATCAGGCGCAAGCCTTCCCGGCGAGCCACGCTTTGCCGGCTTCGCGCCTCGTCGACGGCTTGCCGCACGGGCAGGCGCAGCTCCTCGCGAACCAGACGCAACAGGTCGAAGCTCGGCGTGCCCTGTGCGGGCTCGAGATACGGCGACGTCTTGCCCCTGAACTGCACCACCGTGAGGTCGTCGGCTATCACCATGCCGGGTGGAGCGAACCGGGCGAGAACGATCCGGTCAGCCTCTCGCTGCACATCTCCCACCGACGATCCGGAAGGAGAGTGAGAGGGGTTCAAACGTCAGCTTTCACGGGAAGAGCAGCCTAGGTCTTCGCCGTGGCCGCCGCAATGGCCGGTCGCCTCGAGCGCAGCGTGGGGCTTCGTTGTTTCGAGCCGAAGTCACTGCATTTGCTGGTGTCTTTGGGCCGGACGCCTGCGGCCGCGGCGGCGGCTCGCAGCGTCACGACGTCTCAGTGCGGCTCATCCCGAGAAACCGGGATGGGACTCATCGTTCAGACGGAGGCGATGCGGCCCGCCAGGCGGGCCACTTCGGTCACCAACTCCACGGGAGCCACTGGCTTTTCGAGGTGCATTTGGAAACCGGTCCTCATCACCTTTTTGCGATGCTCTTCGGTCGCGTAGGCGCTGACCGCGAGCGATGGCACGAGGCCTCCGGCCTCTGCAGGCAAAAGCCTCACCCTCCGGATGAGCTCGTAGCCGTCCTCTCCGGGCATGCCCAGGTCGCTGATCAGCACGTCGGGCAAGGCCACCCCGAGGGATGCCAGCGCTTCGTCGACCGAAGCCGCCGGATGTACCTCTGCACCGTAGCGTTCCAGGAGCCCGACGAGCGCCTCTCGAGCATCGGCTTCGTCGTCGACGACCAGTACGGTGGTGCCGTAGAGCATGTTGCTCGGGATCGTTAGCAGTGCTTCCGGACGGAGGCTGGGCGGGGGCGGCTCCGCCTCTATCGCTCTTGGATAGTCCGACACGGGCGCGGGGAGCAGAATGGCCGGAACCGGGAGCACGACCGTGAAGGTGGCGCCCTGGTCCTTGCCGCCGCTTTCGACGCTCACCGTTCCTCCGTGCAACTCGACCAGCTCGCGCACCAGCGTGAGCCCCAGACCGAGTCCGGGCTGGGCTCGGTTGGTGGAGCTTTCGGCTTGCCGAAAGCGATCGAACACGTGGGGCAGAAATTCGCTGGCAATGCCGCGACCGGAGTCTCTCACCGTGACGTGGACTTGGTTGTCGACCCGCCCGATCCCAATCTGCACATGGCCGCCGCGGGGCGTGAACTTGACGGCGTTGAGGAACAGGTTCCAGAGCACCTGTTGCATGCGATCGGCGTCGCCGAGCACGATGCTCGTCTCTGGATTGCCGGACAACTGGAGGTGGATGTCCTTTGCTTCGGCGGCGGCCCGCACGCCCATGAGGGCTGCCTCGGCAACCACGAGAAGGTCGATGGGCGCGCGTTGTAATTCGACCTTGCCCGCGGCGAGCCGCGAATGGTCGAGCAAGTCCGAGATCAGCCGCCCCTGCGCCGCCACGCCCCGGCCGATTGCTGCCAGAGCTCGAGCCAGCATGACCGGGTCGGGGCTCTTGCCCGCCGCCAGGAGGATGTTCATCCAGCCGGCGATCACGGTGAGCGGCCCGCGCAGCTCGTGGGACACCGTGGCCACGAACTGATCCTTGAGGTGGTCGGCCGCCTCGGCGTGCTCGCGAGCGCGTTGTTCGAGAGCGAGCAGCGCCTCCTGTCCTCGCTCCGAACGCTTCACCTCCGTGTGGTCTTCGATGGCGAGCAGGATGCGTGCTGGCGAGCCCGGGTCGGGATGGATCTGCCGGGCGTTGCAGCACATGGTTCTGGTGCCTAGACCGGGGAACTGGCCTTCGAGCTCCAAGCCCTGGATCGCCGTGTCCGGGCCGGAGAGCTCTCGCAGGGCCGCGAGTAATTCGGCATGATTCCACTGACCGGTGCCGAGCTCCGCCAATAGCCGCCCCCGAGTTTGCTCGGCGACGGTGCCGAACATTTCGTAGAAGGCGACGTTGGCTTGTTCGACGCGTAAATCACCGTCGAGGATCACGATCGGTTGCGGCACCGTTTCGACCAGCGCATTGGCGCTGTCGAGCCCGCGCTGAATGTCGTCGTTGGAGCGCGCGAGCTGGACGTTGCGGTCCTGCAGCTCTTGATTCAATGTGGCCAGCTCCTCGTTCGCCGACTGGATCTCCTCCTTGGCGGTCTGCAGCTCCTCGTTCAAGCTCTGCAGCTCTTCGTTGCTGGAGAGCGTTTCCTCCGTGGTCGACTGCAGCTCCTGGAGCGCGGATTCGTGCTCGCTCACGAGCGTGTGCATGTAATCAGTCGTCTGGGTGAGGCCCTGCGAGAGCCGCTCGATCTCATGATCCCTGGCGTCAGTGCTGTCCAGCGTCCGCGCGGCGGGCGGCGAGTTGGCTGGCTTGGCGAGCGCAACTGGGGCTTCGACTTCGAACAAGATGAGCAGACAACGTTCGGCCGCAGCACGCCCTTTGAGCGGGATGACTTCGATGCGTACGCTTTGCAGCGCTTGCCGGTAGCGGACTTGCAAGCCCTCTCGCTTGACCCCTGCGTCGGTAGCGCGCGACTTTTCGATGGCTTGCCGCAGATCCATCAGCAGCCCTTTGCGCAGCAGGTGCTCCAGGTTCAGGCTGGCCTTACCGTGGCCGTGATCCAGAAACGGGTCCGTGTCCCCGCGAAACTCGAGCACGCGCAGGTTTTCGTCGACTACGACGCCCGCCGGCCCAAAGCGGGCTAGCAGCATGCGATCGGCTTCCTTCGGGACCTCAGAGAGGCCCGGAGCCTTCCTGGAAACGCGCTCCACGGCCCATTGCGGGCGGCTGTCGCGCAGGATCGAAAGCAAGCGGGGTGGGCCGCTTGCTACGCGCCGCGAGTAGATCCGGTGTTTCTCTTCGAGCGGGGCAAATAATGCCGCCGAGGCGCCGGTGGTCTCTGCAGGCCCGACCACCAGAATGCCGTCAGGCCGCAAGGCGTAGTGAAGCGTCGCGAACACCACCTCCTGAAGCGACGGCTCCAGATAGATGAGGACGTTGCGGCAACTGATCAGATCCACGCGCGAGTAGGGCGGGTCACGCGTCAAATCGTGGCACGCGAAGACGCACATCTCGCGGATGGCCTTGCTGATCCGGTAGCGGTCGCCCTGCTTGGTGAAGAAACGCTGCAGGCGCTCCGGAGAGACATCTCGAGCGATGTTCGACAGGTAGCTGCCCTCGCGCGCCTTGACGAGCGCGCCCTCGCTCAGGTCCGTGGCGAAGATTTGTAGAGCTGGGTTGCGCGACAGCGCAGCGCTTCGCTCGAGCAGGCACATGGCGAGCGAGTACACCTCTTCGCCGGTCGCGCAACCGGGCACCCAGATGCGTACTGGAGCGTCGGCGGCGCGCTCGATCAGGAGCGGGAACACTCGCTCGCTCAGGGCCTGAAACACCTCGGGGTCGCGGAAGAACGAGGTGACCGAGATGAGGCAGTCCTCGTACAGGGCCATGACTTCAGCGGCGTTCGTTTCGAGCTCTCGTGCGTATTCGGGCAGCGCCTCGATGCGCCGCACGGCCATGCGGCGGGCAATGCGCCGGCGCAGGGTCGTCTGCTTGTAGGCGCTGAAGTCCGTGCCGGAGCCTTGCCGCACCAGCTCGAGAATTTTGGCCAGGCTCTGCTCTGCCGTGGCATCAGCCGTTGCTCCGGCGTTTGGATCGGCTGGGCCGGGCGCCCTCGACGAAGGCACGGCTTGCTCTGGTGTCAGGAGGCTCGCGTACGGGTGCTGGCCGAGGCGCGTCAGCTCGCGCGCGATACCTTCGGGTGTCAAAACGAAATCGACGCCTCCCGCAGCGATCGCGCTGCGCGGCATGCTGTCGTTCCGGGCTGACCCGGGCTCTTGGGCGAACGCGATGCCGCCCCCGCCTTTGATGGCCTGGATGCCGAAAGTGCCATCCGAGCCCATGCCGGACAGGATTACGCCGATGGCCTGACTGCCCTGCACGTCGGCGAGCGTCTTCAGGAAGGAGTCGATCGGCATGTGCGCGGCGCCGGACGGGCTTCGAGGCACGAGCTTGAGCACGCCGTCAGCGAGGATGAGGCCCTTGGACGGCGGGATGACATAGACGTGGTTGGGTTGGACGCGCGTGTCGCCGGTGACCTCCGAGACCTCGATCGAGGTGGCCTCGGACAACAGCTCCGCCAGAATGCTGTCGTGGTGCGGATCGAGGTGCTGCACGAGCACGAAGGCCATGCCGGTGTCGAGCGGCAGAGCCCCGAGCAGCTGGCGGAAGGCTTGCAGCCCGCCGGCAGAGGCCCCGATGCCCACGATCGGAAACGTAGCGGGTGCACCGAGATCGTTCGTCGTCACTCTGGATCCTCTCCCGCGCGCCCTTGCCGTGCGCGCTGGTTCAGCTGCGTGTTACCCCTTTGAGCGAGCGTCGCGACGGCCTCGATCAGCGCGTTGGCGTCGATCGGCTTCTCGAGCAACATTTGAAATCCCGAGGCCAGGGCCAGACGCAAGTCTTGCTTTCGCGCATACGCCGAGAGCGCCGCTGCCGGCGGGGCACGGCTGCCCTGCCGCGCCACTATTTTCCGCATCAGGTCATGCCCCGACGCAACGGGCATGGCGATGTCGCTCAACAACACGTGCGGCATCGAACGCTCGAGCGCCGTCAGCGCTTCCGCTGCCGACGCCGCCACGGTGACCGCTGCCCCCTGGCCCTCGAGGACGACCTGTAGAACTTCGCAAATGTCCCGATCGTCATCCACGAGCAGCACGCGGATGCCAGCCAACGGCTCGTCCGGATCGAAGCTCTCGCGCGGCGGGGGCTCGCGCCCAGGCTCCGTCAAGATTCCGGCGAGCGGCAATTCCACGGTGAAGGTGGCGCCCTCGTTCACCCCCGCGCTCTCTGCGTGCACACGGCCGCCGTGGAGCACGACCAGATCTTTCACCAGCGCGAGGCCGACGCCGAGCCCGCCATACGGGCGCGTGCTCGAGCCGTCCGCCTGATGAAACGCGTCAAAGAGCTTGGGCGCGAGCTCGGGGCTGATGCCCGCCCCCGTGTCGATCACGCGAATGCGCGCCAATACGCCGACGCGTTCGAGCTGGACCTCGACCCGGCCTCCAGCGGGCGTGAACTTGATCGCGTTCGCCACCAGGTTCGCCACGACCTGGCTGAGTCGCTTCGCATCTGCGATCAGCGGCATGACGGACTCGTCGAGGGTCATTTCGATCCGGATCGCCTTCTGATCCGCTCGAGAACGCAGCGCCAGCACGGCGGCTCGGATCAGCTTCGCCGGCTCCACCGCCCGCAGCTCGAGGCGCAACGTGGCGCTGGCGATGCAGGCGAGGTCGAGCAGGTCATCGATCAGCTTGGCCTCTGCGCGCACGCTCCGCTCGATCGCCTGGAAGGCCCGTGTGCGCTCGGCCTCACTGGCCTCCGGGGAACGCAGCGTATCGGCCCAGGCGAGGATCGTGTTGAGAGGTGTCCTGAGCTCATGGGACACGATGGCGAGAAACTCGTCCTTGACCCGATTTGCCGCTTCGGCGGCGTCCCTGGCCTCTTGGAGCTGGCGCGTTCGCTTTGCCTGGGAGGCGTTGGCTTGCAACATGGAAAAGTAAGCGGCAAGCTGTGCGGCCACGACAGAGATCCTGCGTACGTGCCGTGCGTCATAGGCATCGCCGCCCTGACTCTGGATACTGCCCGGCCTCCCTTCGAGGCCGGCGCGCACGAACAGTACACCGACCACCTCGTCCAACCCAATCAGAGGCACGGCGAGGTGCCTTCCGATCGTGCCGAGCGCCGGTTCGGGCAGGGCATCTAGAGCGCCGTCTCGCTCCTCGATCAGCCGGCCCAATAGCGCACTCGCACCCGCCATCAGCTCGGTGCGCTCGGCTTCGGACGCGCCCGGCGGAACCAGCAGGCGCGGCGCCCGACCGCGTGGAGCGTCCAGCACCGCGCACGCCTCGTAGGGCACCACAGAATGCAGGCGCTCGAGCACACGAAGCACGCGGCGATCGGAGTCGTCGCTCGACTCGAGTAGCTGGGCGATGTCGTAGAATGCGCGCGTGACGGACTCGCCGTCACCCGCGTCGTCCAGCTCCTTGGTCATGATCCCTTTGTCGGGACGGGCAGGCCCGTGAGCACTCCCCGTAGCCCTTCGAAAGGGGCTCCGACCTGGACTCCTCCGGTCTCGACGCTGAGCCGCCGCACGTCCGTGGCATGCCGCATACCGCGGACCTTGAGCACCGAGAGGCCACGCTCCAGGTGCCCATCGATCTCCACGAACTTGAGCTGAATCACATTGTCCGCGGCAAACGAGACGCCGTGGCCCGACAGCTGGGCCGAGCCCAGGAGGTCCGGGACCTCCATGTTCATGGCGAGCGTTACCCCACGCACGTGAAGGTGCTTGGCGACCGCATAGACCAACTCTCGAAAACGCCGGTCCGAGGGCACACCGAGCGCCAGGCTGGTCAGGCTGTCGAGCACCGCGCGCCGCGCACCGAGCCGTTCCACCTCTCGCCGCGCCCGGTCGAGGAAACGGTCCGTCGACAACTCCACCGGCGAGACGTAGCTCAGCTGGAGCAGGCCGCGCTCCTCGAATGCCGGCAGATCCCAGCCCACGCTTTGCGCGAAGCCCCGCAGCTGATCCGGTGTTTCCTCGAGGAGCCAGTGAATGCCGGGTTCACCGCGGCGTGCGCCGTCGAGCAGGAACTGCAGGCCCAGCAAAGTTTTTCCGGTTCCGGTCCCACCCTGGACGATGCTGGCGCTGGCGCGAGGCAACCCACCGCCGAGCATGGCATCGAGCCCGGCCACTCCCGTCGAAACGCGCTCTGGTGCCGCTACCGGGCCCATTTCGCCCAATGTGCGCTCGTCGGGGCCGCGCACGCGCGGAAAGAACGAGAGCCCGTCGCCGTCGATCTCATAGAAATGGGCGCCGGTGACGTAGTTGGTGCCGCGCAGCTTCAGCACCTCCACCTCGCGGATGGCGGTCAACTCGCGGCGGGAATTCTCAAAGCGGATGATACCGTCGGCGATTGCGAATTCGGCGTGGCTGGCGACCTCCGCGTCCGTGTACTCGCCGACGAGCAAGGTCGTGGCGCCCCAGCTCGCCGCGTGGACGGCCAGGTCATAGACGAAGGTCCGCAGTGCGGCGGGCTCGCCCAGGATGTCGCGGATCGCCTTGAAGCTGTCAATGACCAGGATCGCTGGCTCCTCGCGCTCCACGCGGCTCGCAATTTCGCGCAATGTCGGCTCGGCGCCCTTGCGCATCGCGGCGCCCAGATCGGCAAAGACAACCTCTCGATCCATCAACGCCGGGTCGAAGAACGAGAACTGCTGCATGTAATGGATGAGCTTCAGCGACGGCTCAGCCAGCGTCGTCAGGTACAGGCATTTTTTCCCTTGCCGTGCCAGCGCGAACAACATTTGCAGGCAAAACAACGTCTTGCCTGCGCCTGGCGCTCCCGCGATCACGTTGAGAGATCGCACGGGAAGGCCACCCTCGATGATGGCATCGAAGGCGGTGCTGCCGCTCGTGACGCGCGTGAGAGCCGACAGTCGCGGCGTCACGCGGGCACCACGCCGCGGCTCTGCAGTTCCGGGATCTGCGCCAGCCGAGCAACGATCACCGACCCGGTGAGATCCCTGAGCAGCGGCCACAGCTCGGCGGCGAGGGCGCACAGCGCGCCGGGCCGCCCCAGCGCAGGGTCTTGCCACGTTGCAGGCAGCACGTAACAGTATTCGAGGTCCTCTCGCGTAATGGATAGGGCTGCGAGCTCTGGCCACGATAATACCGCGCGTCGTGCGGCACGGCGCAGGAGCGCGGCCGCAGCCGCGGTGCCCAGCACGTCGGCCAGGGCGCTCCAGAGAATCGCGAACAGATCGCCGGTGGATAGCTCGGCGCCAGCGCGCACCGGCGTCGCTTGCCGGAGGCGGATGAGCTGCCCCTTCTCAGCGGAATTTCCGCGGCGAATGCCCGTTGAATCGTCCATCAATCCTTTGGAGAGGGTCTAACTTCTAGGCCTCCTCGAACAGCGCCGCAATGCTCAGGGGATCTCCGCATCGGTGCTCCCGACTTTCAGTGCGCGTTACCCCGGAGAATAGGGATTGCTTTCCTGAGGTGTGTGGGCAGCGTTGACCGAGTTAATTAGGCCCGGCCTTACGGCAGCGCGCCTTGGTCCTCCCATTGCTGCAATAGCTCGGCTTGCTCCTCTGTCAGGCACGTGCCGGTGCCGAGAGCGCCACCGTTGCACCCCGTCGGCATGGTGCGCTGGATCACGGCGCGCGTCACGATGCGCGCGGCGACCCGTTGTTGCTGCGCGGTCTGCTGCGTGGCGGCGTAGGATGCGGCTTCATTGTTGCCAATGGCGAAGCGAGGGCGCCCGCCGGGCGCGTTGGCTCCGTGGCAGTTGCCGCATTCGGTCACCAGCAGGGGAAACACATCCGAAAACGTCACCGCCTCGTCCACGGGCTCTTCTTCATCAGGCGGATCCTCCGGCTGCGCTGCGTCCGGCTCACTCCTGACGTCACCGGCGTCCGCCGCATCATCAGCCCCGCCCGTTCCTGCCGACGGTGCAGCGCCTCCAGAGCCCGCGCCGCCTGGCGAGCCTCCGGAGCCACTGATCGAGCTGCTGCCGCTGGATCCGCCTTGCCCCACCGAGCCCGCTGCACCGCTCGAGCCCGCGCCGCCTCCGCTGCCCGGGTTATCGCCGGCGTTCCCGCCCGCACTCTGAAGCGGATTGACACTGGTCAAGGGCGCTTCACCCAAACAGCCGACGACACTCGCTGCGCACAGCGCAAACGCCAGCAAGGCCGGCGTCCAAATCGACTGAATCAAAGAGCGCATCGGGGTTCATCTCTAGGGAGGCGAGCGTCGTCGGGCAACGAGAAAATCCTTCGTTCTGCACCGGAGCGGGCCGCTCCGCGGCCTCGAAGGCGACGTGCCGTTCCGGCGCGTGCGTGAAAGATGCTGAGAAATGAAGGCGCGCGTTTGCGACAACCATTAACAAATGGCAACCTCAGACACACATATGATGTCTCCAGCCTTCGTCATGCCGAAACCTGCGGCGTACAGGCCACCAGCGCGCCCCGTTCAAACTGAGCCGTCGCAGCGCCCCACACCGGTGATCGAGAAACACGCAGCTCGGCCGGCGTCACTGCCCCCCTCGGTCCGACCGGTGAGCAGCGTTCCGAGGCCGGTCCTGCGAACCGTGCCGGTGCAGTCCTCACGCGCCGAGCCGGCCCAGCCGCAGCCGGTTCGATCGCGGGTGAGCACCATCCCGGGAATGAGCGCGCAACGGGCGCCCGCAGCACTGATCGCTCACGAGGAGCCGTTCGAGCTGCAGCGCAAGACGCGCGGCTGACTGAAGCTCTCGCTGGATTGAAACGGACGGGGAGCCCCGTCGGCCCACGTCATGAGCTGAGCGGTGATGCCAGCCGCTGCGCGTGTCAGCACGAGGTGCGTGCGTGTGGCGGGTAAGCCCGGCGCGCGGCCCTCGGGCATCTCTTCCTCGGCCCACCCCCCGAGGTTGATATACGTGGATTGGGCGGACGTCGCTCGAACCTCGGGCAAATGCGTGTGCCCCATCACGACCACCGGCGCCGCAAACAGCTCGGCCAGGCTACCCGCGCGCGCACGCAACATCGCGCTCGGCTCGACGCCCTCTCGCCGCAGCCAG
>JAYWEH010000048.1:0-2589 GCA_043780025.1 Deltaproteobacteria bacterium | reverse complement strand
CGCAAGCGACGCGTTGCAACGCGCGTGTCCGGGCGGTCCGACGGCACGGTGAGCAGCGCGTCGCGTTGGCACGTCGTGTCAGGTATCCGCATCGGTATCCGCGTTGCGCTCCTCTTTCTTCTTGCGCGGTCCGCGTCGTCCAGGTCGGGGATAGTACGCTCGCCGATAGAGTCCCTGGGCGCGCGTTGTATTCGGTCGCTTGGCGGCATCACGTTGTACTTCTTCCTCCTCGCCCTCGACGCTCAACGCATCGAGGACCGCATCGTGATCCGCATGCGTGTCATGCATCGTTGCGCGCGTCGTCTCGATGTGATCGAGCTTCGCCGGATGCGTGGCGTTGTGGATCTCTTTTAGTTTCGTGAGTGCGACGTGCGTATAGACCTGGGTGGTCGCCAGACTCGCGTGTCCGAGCATGGCTTGGATGAAGCGCGTATCCGCGCCGTTGTCGAGCATGTGCGTGGCGCAGGCGTGGCGGAACAGGTGACACGAGCCATTCGCATGCACGCCGGACTTCTCGATGTATTCCTTGACCGCTTGCGATAGATGATCGTCGGTGAGCGAGTCACCGTGGGCGGTTAAGAACAACACGCCTTCATCGCGTCCCGTCACGATCTGTTGACGCACTTCATCGAGATAGCGATTGACCCAGCGGCATGCCCTTAATCCAAGCGGCACGATCCGATCCTTGCGGCCCTTGCCCTCGCGCACGAACAGCGTGCCGCGTTTGGTATCCACGTCGTAGATGGTGAGGCGTCTTAGCTCGAAGCGCCGGATCGCGCTGGAGTACAACACTTCGAGGATGGTGCGATCTCGAAGTCCGAGCAGCGTGCTCGTATCCGGCACCGCGAGGATGCGTTCCACTTCCTCGGGCGAGAGGATGTAACGCGCGAGGTTGCGCACGACCTTCGGCAACTGTAATTCGCTGGCCGGATTGTAGAGGATGATATGGTTCCTGGTGAGCCAGGCGAAGAAGGCTTTTAAGGGCGCCAGCTCGGTGTATTGGCTGCTGAACGACAGCGGTTCGCCATTGGTCTTGCGGTAGTGGTACAGATGACGCTGGTAGCGTTCGAGGATCGGCAACGTGATCTCGCGCGGATCGGCAAGGCCGCGCTCGTCGGCCCAGCGGATGAAGCGCGCGAGCGCGCGTTGACGATGGCGGGTCGTGAGATCGGAGAGGCCGAGCGCGCCGCAGGCGTCGATGAAGTCCTTGAGCGCGCGCGTGAGGCGGTTGGCGGGCAATTCCCAGCGGCTGCTCGGGATGAGCGGCGGGTTCTTTTGGCGTTTGCGCATACGATGACCTTACACCTACGATCAGGCGACTTTTATTTTGGTGAGACGTGCGTTTTTGCTCGCTGCATCGCTCGAAGCGAGATCGGCACTTTCATTACCGGTGTTTTTTTCATTTTGATCGCCCCGCGAACTCCCCGCGTTGGGGCCGCGTTGGCCCCGCGATGACCCCGCGAACTCCCCTGCTAACCCCCGCGAACTTTTCGGCGTAGAGGTAGATTTGAGCTTGCCCACGTCGATGAGGCCCGGCACGAAGGGTTTGCCATCCTTACCTTTACCGTCATACAGCAACTCGTAGACGAAGGACTGCCCCCGGCCGCCGCGATGCACGAGGACGTATTCGAGATCGACGAGGCGGTCCAAGTGCAGTCGCAATTGGGTGTCGCCCCAGCTCGTGACCTCGCGCAGCTCGCGGCGGCTAAAGCGGTAATCGGTGCGGTCCATCTTTCGCTTGGTGCATTCACTGCTCACCATCTGATCGAGCAACAGCAACAGGCGGCGCGTCTGCGGTGGCAGTTCATCGAGCGTGCGGCCGAGCACGTCGTGCGCGAGCGCGTTGGCGACTTCGATGTCATCGAGGGTCGCCTCGATGTACGCCTTGGGTTGGCCGCGATGGGTCATGGTTTTGATCTCGCGTTGGTGCTGATGCAGTAACGCGATCGCGCGGATCAAGACGAGGTACTTCATGTGATCGCGGCGCATGCGTGTTGCCGTATCGGGGAACGTGAGATGCCGCGCGTAGGGGTTCACGATGTACAGCGGCTTTAACAGGCGCTGCGCGTTTTGATGGAGTTTAAGCAGGTGTGCGCGTTCTTCTTTGGCGATGAAGCCCTCTAACGTTTCCGCTTCGCGTTGCAACTGATGGATGGCGCGGGTCTGCTCGCGGTTCTCATCGACGGCGAGCACGAGGCAGCGATTGAGCAACTCATCGTCCACGTCGATGGCGGTGGTGGTCATGAAGATCATGACCGGGCCTTCCACGGTGTAAGGCTGTGTTTCGAGCTTGCCGGTCGCGGGGTCTTTGGCGGGCGCGGCGATGGTGAGCTTGCCTTCCGATTGCAGGAGCTTTAACGCATAGGCGGCGCGGCTCGCGCCCTGTTCTTCCGAGATCGCGAGCACCTTGTGCTTGATGTCGGTCGCGGTCATGTAGAACAGCGCCTGGCCGGTGATGGCCGAGTATTGGAGGCATTCTTCTTCGGGGACGAAGGCGAGCACCGCGTCCATGAGCGAGGATTTACCGGCGGCGCTGGTGCTCTGCACGATCACGGCCAAGGGCTTATCGAGTTTGCGCGAGACGGTGCA
>JAYWEH010000047.1:0-6123 GCA_043780025.1 Deltaproteobacteria bacterium | reverse complement strand
GTCACGAGATCTACGATGCATGCGGCGACATCAGCGATGACGCCTGCGAGGATGTGCCGATATTCACCAGTAGCGCCAAGGCCGAGCTCGATGTGTGTCTGAGGTCGACCTGTCCTGCGTCGGGCGATTGCCTGGATGCTCTCCTGTATCCCGGCGGCAAGTGAGCTCTCGAGGGTCGCTCCGACCCTCGAGCAACCGTCGCACCTGGCTGGCGGGTACCCCACACCCGTACCCGACGAGCCGGCTACTGGCGCAGGATCGGCTCGTTCCTGCGACCAGTGGAATTGTCGCTGGTCGGTACATTTTCCCTCGTACCTCAAGTGCGGGGGGCGGTGAACATTCCGGTCATCGCCGCGGGCGGAATCGCGAACGGTCAGGGGGTCGCCGCGGCGCTGACGCTCGGTGCTCACGCGGTGCAGATCGGCACCGCGTTTGTTGCCACTCGCGAGTCGGGCGCGCCAGCGGCGCACAAGGCGCGGCTCGGAACTGCGGGCTCGCGAGTGACGCGCCTGACCCGAGCATTCACGGAGCGCTACGCGCGCGGAATCGAGAACGACTTGATGCTCTCATTGGAGCGAGATGCCGAACCTCCCCTCCCCTACCCACACCAGCACATGTTGACGTTGCCACTGCGGCGCGCCGCGGCCGCCGCCGGGCTGGCCGAAGGACTTGCATTGTGGGCGGGACAAAACGCCGTCGCTGCGCGAACGCTGCCCGCGCAAGAGCTGCTGCGTGTACTGGTGGAAGAAACGGATCACACGCTGTCAAAATCGCGCCTCTCACCCCGAGCGGCGCATCACCCCTTCGAGGAAAAATCATGAAGCTCTACTACAGCCCTGGTGCCTGCTCGTTCTCACCCCACATCGTGTTGCGCGAAACGGAGCTGCCCTTCGACTTGGTCAAAGTCGACACCAAACCAAGAAGACGGCAACGGGGGCGAACTTCTCGGCAGTCAACGTCAAAGGCTACGTCCCGGTGCTCGAGCTCGATGACGGGGAACGTTTTACCGAAGGCCCCGCCATCGTTCAGTACCTCGCCGACCGCGCGCCCCAGAAGAAGCTAGCCCCGGCGCACGGCAGTATGGAGCGTTACCGCTTGCAAGAGTGGCTAAACTTCATCACGAGCGAGCTGCACAAGGGATTCGGGCCGCTGTTCACGCCAACGACGCCAGAGGATTACAAACCGACGGTGCGCGAGAAACTGCTCCTGCGCTTCGGCTTCGTCGATGGTGCGCTGGCCAAGAAGTCGTACTTGCTCGGCAATGATTTCAGCGTGGCAGATGCCTACTTGTTCACGGTCGCGAACTGGTCTGGATCCGTGGGCGTGGGCATCAAACACCTAGCCAAACTCGGGGAGTTCATGCATCGCGTGCGCGAGCGGCCATCAGTACAGGCGGCGCTCGAGGCAGAGGGCTTGCCGAAGTAACCAAGCTCGAGCCGACGAGATCGTCGTCTCGCCAAATCGCGCACGCAGCGGGGATCAAACCTCCGCAGGCGCCGACCCGCGCGGTCACCATCAACCAAGGCATGCGCATGCCGGCGTGGTACGATACTCTTCCGTTGGACAACCCGAGGCTCCGCGAGAAGGAGGCGGACGTGCGCGCGACCGCCGCGGAGCTCGACTCGTAATCGTGCGAGTTTGATCATGCATGGCCCACTGGTAAATGTGTCTCATGATCGTGACACAGAGCGATGGGGCATGTCCGGACATGTCCGGACAGCCGTGGGGGAGAACGCAGGAAATCCCTTCGCTCTTCGCTTCCACACGCAGATTGTTCGTGCGAATCCGCGCATGTCGTCGGCGCTGAGGTAGGTACGGCGATTGCATGACGGACGCCGTCTCGCCATGAGTTGGCGGGAGCAACAGGAATGGTGTATTTAATGAATCGATTCGAAAGGCGCATTTGCGCAGTGGTGTCCCTTGGACTTTCCGCTGTTGGCTGTGGCGCGGAAGACTCCAGCCAAGGCTCGACCGGTGAGCCCCGCGATCCAGACGCCGTAGTCATTGGAACTGCTGACGGCGTCTTTACCAGCGCAGCCGAGCTGGGCGCACGGGACGATCGTCCTGACCCTACTGTCCAGGGCATCGCCGAGGAAATTGTTAACCTCAATAGCTTCAGCAGAGGAGCGTCCAAGTTCGAGTTCCAGGAGGTCCATCATACGGACGGCGCCAGCTCATTGCTGATCGTGGAGACCGCCCCCGCCAACCAGTCAGAGCTACTCACCCACCGTCTCAGGGAGGAATGGGGTCAGCTTACTGCGTTGGAGACCTTCTACGCGTTGGCGCCTCACGAAGCCGCGCCGCACGAGCGTCTCGTCGCACATCATTCCGAAGAAACCGCTGTCTTGCGTCGCGGCGACGCCAGCGTTCGGAGCGTGGATTTCGATGCGGAGCAACCCGTCGAGAAGAGTACGTCGTCGTGTTGGGACGGCTTGCTCGCAACCAACGAGCCCTGGGTTTACGCTGGCATGCGCTTCAACCGTAGCGGAAACGTGAGTGTATGCGCCGGCGAGCAATTCAGCTGCAACGACTACGTCACCAACACGCAGGTCGACATGACCTGGTGCAACGAGACTTCTGCGAGCATGACCAGGGCCTGGGCAATCGGGCGGGCCAGCGTGAATAACGGCGCGTGGGGTTCAGAGTTCACCTCCACCCTGGCAGCGGGAACGGTCATGCGCATGGGCGTCGTTCCGCAATCCGATTCCCGCAGGTACTACATGCGCGGCAACTCGAGCGGTCCCAACTATCATTTGGGCTTTCTGATCCACACACCCGAGTAATCGCCCTTGGCGAGCCCCAGCAGGAGCTATTTGCTCCTGCTGGCGCGCAGCGTCCGTCGAGCGCTGTACGCGCGGTCAGACCAGCGCCACGACCGCTGCGCCGAGAAAGAATGCCTTCAGCCGGCGGTCGCGGTTTGCGTCTGGGCGGGGACGGCGCCGCTGGCGACGGGGGTGATGTGGTTGTCCCCGCTCCGCACTTGCAACTCGGCTCCCAGTGTCTCGGCGGCGATGCGCTGGTCGAGGGCGGCCACGTGATACCAGCGCGCCACGATACGCTCGTGATCGATGTCGAGCAGCATGTAGCCGCGCCGATTGAGCTCCGTGAACTTGACGTGCGGATGCGTGCCGCGGATAGCCGCGGCGAACGCGGCCGCTTGCAACGGATCCTCGATACCGGGGGAGGTCACGCCCGGGGTCACGAATTCGACAGCGAGGCTGCCGCGTCCGCTCAGCGCGTCATACTCCGCAGAGCTGAACGGATTGGCGCTCACGTCCATGCCCCAAGATGAATGGATGTCGCCGGTGAGGATCACGACGTTGTCGATGTTGCGCTCCAGCAACAATCCGAGGACGCGTGCGCGACTCGCCGCATAACCGTCCCACTGATCGGGATTGAACGGGCAAACCGGCTGCGCCAGGATGTTCATGAGCTGCCCGAACATCACCTGTTGGCCGAGCAAGCGCCAACGCGAGCGCCGCGCCGCTGAATTCTTCAACTCGTTGAACAGCCACGCCTCTTGTTCGTCGCCGAGCAAGCTGCGCGCGGGGTCGTTGATGGCGGCCTGGTCACAGGGGTCCAGCACCTGCGGGTCGCGCCCGTACAGCCGCGTATCGAGCATGATCAAGTCGGCGAGATCTCCGATGCGGAAGCTTCGAAACACCACCTCGAAGTCGTTGGGGCGCCGGTCCCGGATCGGCATCCACTCGCGATACGCCTGTATCGCGCTCAGCTTGCGCACTTCCCAGTCACCCTCGGCGTCCGGTTCGTGGTTCTCCGCGCCGTCGCGCGAGCTATCGTTGGTCGATTCGTGGTCGTCCCACACGGTGATGAAGGGGTGGAGCCGATGTGCCGCCTGCAGATCGGGGTCCGTCTTGTATTGAGCGTGGCGCTGCCGGTAGTCCTCGAGCGTCACGATCTCGTGGTCCGGCTCGGGAACGCGGCCGAGCGCGCTGCCGTCCCCGTATTCGCCGTTCCGATATTCGTAGATGTAGTCGCCGAGGTGCAGCACCAGATCGAGATCAGTACGCTCGGCGATCAACCGGTAGGCATTGAAAAAGCCGAACGCATAGTTCGAACAAGACGCCACAGCCAGGCGCAGCTTCGCCACGTGGCCGCGCGGTAGCGTCTTGGTGCGGCCGACGGGCGACGCTGCGCCCAAAGCCTCGAACGCATAATAATAGGTGTTGCCCGCCTCCAGCCCCGTGACGTCGACTTTGACCGTGTAGTCCACCGCGGGGCCCGTCGACACGGCGCCGTGCCGCACGACCGCGGAGAAGGCCTCGTCGCGCGCGACGGCATATCGAACCGTGCTGCTTTCTCCCAGCTGGACGGGCGTGATTCGCGTCCAGATCACGACGGCATTCGGCAGCGGATCACCGCTCGCCACCCCGTGCCGAAACACGTCGCCCGCAGGCGGCTGCTCCGAGACGCCGCCACAGGCGGGCAGCAGCGGTAGCAGGGCGGCGGGAGCGGCAGCACGCAGGAAATCTCGGCGATCGACCGTCATGGCGGCGAGCGTAGGCCTCCGCCGGTGGCACTCAGGGAAACTCCCAGCGACATCTGCCGGCATCTTCGAGACAGCAAATTTCCGGCCGCCGGCTCGCACACGTCCTATCCCCCGAGAATGGCGGTGACCGAGGCGACTGGGGCGCAGCGGCCTTTTGTGTGAACTGCAGTTCGAGACCTTCGACGGATCAAGACCACCACGCTCCGCTTCAATCTCGTAGAAACGCGGTGCAGCTTCATGCTCAACGTTCCTCAACAAGCGGTAGTGCGACCAGCCGAGTACGGCGGAGAAGCCATCGAGCGCGGCTCCAATCGAGCGCTCGAGGTCTCCCAAAACGTCACTTCCGGTGTGGCAAATCTTGCGCCGATCGCTTCCAGGGCCAGGATCGAGACAGCGAATTCGCTCGCCACGTCCGATGTGGCGAATCGACGGAGGCGATCCCGGTATACGAGGTCAAGCGTCCGAAAAATGGCGCGGGTTCGTTTAACTGGGCGCGCTCTTCACGCGACGTCGAGTAAGGCCCCCGGATTGCGATCGGCAATGACCAGGAGGGTGCGTGCGGCCCCGGACGGCGCTCGGCGCCCTTGCTCCCATTCCTGAAGTGTGCGCACCGAGACGCCGAGTAACTTCGCAAATCTCGCCTGCGACAGGCCGGTCTTCTCCCGTACTTTTCCGACGTCCGGCACGTTGATCACGCGGCCAATCCGGCCCGCCTTGATGTCCCGCAAACTGTCGAGAATCTCTTGCCCGATATTGCGAGCCTTCGCGCTCCGCTTCTTCTTATTCGCCATCATCGGCCTCCTTTCGGATCTGGGCCAGCAAGGTGCCCGGAATGTTGTCCTTTGCGTTTTTGGCGTACATGGTGAGCATCAGAATGAGGCGCGGCGCACGCTTGACGAAGTAGATCACGCGGTAACCACCACTCTTGCCGCGGCCGGGCGCAGCCCAACGGAGCTTGCGAACGCCACCGGAGCCGACGACGACCTTCCCCGCTTCGGGGTTCGCTTGAAGCGTCTGCTGAAGGGCGACGTACTCAGCCTCGGTGAGATACGCGGCGACCAGCCGAGTGAAGAGGGGCGATTCGATGAAACTAAACGCCGACTCATCAATATACGTCAAAGACGTATAGCGTGCAATCCAAAATCCCTCAACGAAATCGGGGTAACGGCAGCCGTGCACGATTCCGCCCTCGAATAGCTGCTCCGCGTGCTGCCCGGGGCAGGTCGTGGGGACGTGGCCGCGAGCGAGCTCCAGCGATCCGCGAATTCGTACCGTGTCATGCTTGCTGGCTACCTCGCGTTGCCTCGCGCGTTGGTCTCAGAAGTTACGAGGTGTCTCTCCGAACACGGCATCCGTCTCGAGCTGGGGGACCGCCGGGAAGATGCACAGCCGCTCCCGGTCGAGTTCCAGAGCCGATTGACCGAAGACTCGATCCCCGAGAGCCACCACCTGCCAGCCTTCAGCTTCGAACGCGTCCTCGCCGCGGCGAAGGCACGCTCCCTCGTGGGTCTCACCGTGTGAGCGGGCGCCGCGATCCGCGCTCAATCGGTGAAGAGCTCCAACCGGCCGGGATAGGCCTTCACCGTTCACCGGCGGGAGCTAGGCCGGATCCG
>JAYWEH010000046.1:0-2593 GCA_043780025.1 Deltaproteobacteria bacterium | reverse complement strand
AGCGACTGGTCGCGTTATCTTGACCGAGCACACATGCGCGCTCACCCGCTTGGCATGATCCATTGCCGTCACGGCCGGGATGGGCACCACAAACCTCGCTGGCGCCGACCGCACACGTGCAAGCGCTGTCCACGACGTTGTCCGGATTCCCGTCGCAATCGTTATCGGCCGTTGATGCGCAATTCCGGCGCTCGGGGAAGATCGCCCCTACGCACTCGGAGAATGCCGAGCCGATGCAGGTGCTCACGCCTCGCTGACAGATGCCGCTTTCGGTTGTCGGCCCGCAAGGAATCGTCACACCATCAACGCATTCACATCCGCCGTTCGGGGCCCGATCGCAATTGCTGTCGTCGCCGACCACGTCGCAAGAATCCGCAGCCGCCGGACCTACTGAACCGGCGCAGTCGTTCCAAACGGTGGTGCGTCCATCCTCTGCGAGGGTGCAGCGGCGCGTCCCAGCTCGACAGGAACCACGGCCGTCAAGGCCGGGGTGCTCGTCGCACGGCTCCGTGCTACCGAGAACACACGCGCAGACGTCATCCACCGTGTCGTCAGGCACGCCGTCGCAGTCGTGGTCTTCATTGGATGCACAGTTTCGAGGAGCGGGAATCGTTGCCCCTTCACACGCTCCAAAGACCCCTTCCACGCACGTCCGCAGGCCGAAACGGCAAGTTCCGTTTTCGTTCGGAGGCCCGCATTGCTCCGTTTCGCTCTCCGAACACAGCCGGGATTCGCCGCTCGCCCCGCCATCGCCGGGCAATAGGGCCAGGACGTCGCCACCCTCTCCCCCAACTGCATCCCGTCCGTTGGGATCACTCGAGCCTGCTGTGGGGCCACCGTCCACGGACACGCCAAATTCCCGATGCGTTCCCTCGCAGGCGGCTGCTCAGGCTCACCGCAAACGCCAAGCTCAACCCACGACTTCCCGACCCTTTCCACAACACGCTCTGCATTGAGGCCTTCCTTTGCCAGCCCACGTTCGCACTACAGGAAATGCCGGGCACTTGTTACCCGGCGCTATTGTTTTTTCGTTACCGTCGGCCAACGACGTCGCCGGTTGCGTAGCATTGCTCCGCTGCGACAGTTCGGACAGCCGATCGGTCTCTGGGTCGGAGCTGCGAGCTGCTCTCGAGCCAACATGTCGTGCAAACAATCTTCGGCGGATGCCTCGGTGTGCCCGGCGCTGTCACGTTGGGGCTAGCCCGAGTGCACCGGTGACACCGTGATGGTGGCGAGCACCCCCGCGCTGAGTTCGAGCGAAGGAATTCAAGTAGACGGATCGGGGCCTGCCCGCGGAGAGGAGGTTCAAGTGCTCAAACGCAACAAGGTTGTCGCTCGGCTGTTGCCCCAGAGCCGAGCCGCAGCCCTTCGCCCGATTTTTTGGCGCGTGCACGGGCGATTTGGGGCGAAACGCCCAAAGGTGAGCCACTCAGCACGATCGTGTCCAACTCGCGTGGTGGTCGGTGATCGACCTGATACCGGTGTTTGCGCAACTCTACTATCCGGAACCCGATAGCGAGGTGGCAATCCGCTTTGGTCTGGGACGATGTCTTGCGCGACGCCAAGGCGTGTAGTCCTTCAGGCTGCACAAGATCAACACCCCCGCCCGATCGAGATCCCCGGCGTGACGGAAGCTCGAGTCGAACCGGGCCAGTATCAAGGGCCGTTCGAGCAACGTCACTGTGATCGGCCGAGGGCGACTGAACGCCGCGCTCGTCGCTCCAGCCGGAACCAATTCATGTCAGCGGTTGTGAGCCTTCCTGCTCAGCCAACCTTCCGTGGTTTCGGTGCCTTCCGAGCCGTTAGCTCCTTGAGGCGAGACGGGTCGTTGGCGAGGAGTCGCAGGAGGTGACTCATTGGGGTAGAGACCGCCTGTACTCCTTTCTCGTACTTGTGAAACGAGCGCGGGCCGCCCCCGAGGAGTTCGCCGGCTTTACGCTGGCTCAGGCGAAGCTTGACTCGGACGGCGGCCACCTGGGTAGGAGAGAGGACGTCATCGACCTCGGCTTTCAGCTCGAGGAACGCCTTCTCACGATCGGCCAAGGGCTGTCCCTCGAAGATGGCCTCACCACACTTCGTGCACCACCAGGCCAGCATGTTGACGGAGCGGCTCTGGCCACCATACTCGATGGTGTCGGGGCGCGTCTCATAGCGCATGTCCCCGCCACATTCGGGACAGGGTTGGGTATTCGATTTCTTCGGCATAGTCAGAGCTCCTTCAGCGAGATGAGTAGGTAGCCCGCAGGGTCGGTCGTAAATTTGACGTAGAGGACGTACGTGAGAAAGGGCACGTGGTAGACGTCTTGCCAGATGCGGCTGTCCGCCAGGCTCGTCATCGATTTGTAGAAATGCGTTCGAACGATCCCCTGGATGCAGACGACAATATCGGTGCGAGTCATGCCGAGTCCTTCGGCAGTTTTTTCGGCTGTACGGGTGAGGCGAAGAGCGTCGACCTTGCAAAACGTCGTCTGGATGGTGACCAGGTCGTAGTGTGGTCTTAGGCGGCTGATCCTATTTAGGTTGCCAAGTTCCGCGGTCGCAGCTCGTAGTTCCATTCGCCGCGAAATGCGTCTGGGTGCAAGGCAAGCGCGTC
>JAYWEH010000045.1:0-2601 GCA_043780025.1 Deltaproteobacteria bacterium | reverse complement strand
CGCCGCGATGCTGTCTGTGTCGAGGTCGCTGTTGCGCCAACTCAGCTTGCGCACGCGCGCGAAACGATGATCTTCAATCGAGCGCTCCAGGCCCTCGGGGAGGGGGGGGATTGGTGCCAGGGTGCCGAAGCTGCCATTTTCGAGATGACGGCCCGCCCGACCCGCAATCTGACCGAGCTCCGCGGCGTCGAGAGGGCGCGGCTCTTTGCCGTCGAACTTGTGCAAACCGGCAAACGCGACGTGACGGATCGCCAGGTTGAGCCCCATACCGATGGCGTCGGTGGCGACCAGATAGTCCACTTCGCGAGCTTCGTACAAGGCGACCTGCGCATTGCGAGCCCGCGGTGAAAGTGCTCCGAGCACCACGGCTGCTCCGCCGCGTCGCTGTCGCAGGGCGTCGGCGAGGCGATAGACCTCCGCGACGCTGAAAGCCACGACCGCGGAGCGAGCAGGCAGATCCTTGAGGCTATATTGACCGCGACCTTTTAGCTGCGAGAGGCGCGGCAAGCTCTCGACGCTAGCGGTGGGCACGAGGCCGCGCAGTAGTGGACGAACCGTGTCGGCGCCCAGGAACCAGGTTTCGAGCCTGCCGCGAGCATGCAGGACCCGATCGGTGAAGATGTGCCCGCGCTCGTGGTGGGCCGCTAGTTGGACCTCGTCGATGGCCACGAAGTCGACCTCTCTTTGTAGAGGCATGGCTTCGACGGTGCAGACCCAGTAGCGGGCCTGTCGACCCACACGTTTCTCTTCACCCGTGACCAAGGCCACCGCGTGCTCGCCGAGCTCTCGGCTGAGCCGATCGTACACCTCCCGCGCCAAGAGCCGGAGTGGTAGCCCGATCATCCCGCTCGTGTGCTCCAGCATGCGCGCGAGGGCGCGATGGGTCTTTCCCGTATTGGTGGGCCCCAGCAGGGCCACCAGCTTGGAGTGAGTCTGGACTACCAGAGTTGATGCACCTCGGGCTTGACGCGTTGCTCGTACAGCTGCCGAACCTTGGCGATGACCTCCGGCGTCAGCGCCGGCAGATCGGCGGCCGCGAGGTTGTCTTCGACTTGCCCTACTCGGCGCACGCCCGGGATGGCGCAGGTAACCGCTGGCTGCATGAGGATCCAGCGCAACGCCCACTGCGCTAAGCTGACGTCTTTTGGCACCAGCTCGCCGAGCTCACGCGCGACAGCGAGCCCGAGTTCGTAGTCGACGCCCGAAAACGTCTCACCGCGATCGAAGGCCTCACCGTGCCGATTGAACTGCCGATGATCGTCGCTCTCGAAGTTTTGGCCGGAGCGGAGCTTGCCCGTGAGCAGGCCTGAGGCGAGGGGCACGCGAGCCAGGATGCCAACCTTGCGCTCAGCCGCCTGCGCGAACAGTCGCTCGGCGGGCCGCTGCCGGAAAATGTTGTAGATGACCTGGATCGACTGCACGTGCGGGTATTCGAGCGCCTTCAAACCTTCTTCGACGCGCTCGATGCTCACCCCGTAGTGGCGAACCTTGCCTTGTTTGACCAGATCGTCGAGCGCGGCAAATGTCTCGGGCTGGTAGTAGGTGTCCGTGGGCGGACAATGCAGCTGCAGCAGATCCAGGCTGTCGACACTCAGATTGGAGAGGCTCCGTTCGACGAAGCGAGTCAAGTTCTCTTTGTCGTAGCCGCGGGCTTGATGCGGGTTGAGGCGGCGGCCGGCCTTTGTGGCGACATAGAAGGGTTCGCGCCGTTCCTTGCGCAGGCGCGCCAGCAGGCGTTCGCTGTGGCCGTCGCCGTACACGTCGGCCGTGTCGAAGAAATTGACGCCGAGATCGAGGGACCGGTGCAGTGAGGCCAGGCTCTCCGCGTCGTCGATCTTGCCCCATGAGCCGCCGATCGCCCAGCAGCCCACGCTGATGCTGGAAACGTCAAAACCTGTGGTACCGAGAGGGCGGTATTGCATCGCGCCAGCGTACCGCCTGTCCGGGGGCAGGCCAAGTGCCGGTCGCGCGCTGACCCCCGCCGCCATGGAATCGGGAGCTTGCGCTGGGCGCGCGAGAAAGCTACTAGCTGGGCGTCTGGATTGCAGCCTGGATCCGTCGTGTCCAACATGAGCGAAATCGAGCGGCGAACTCCGCTGTATGCCGAACACGAAAGCCTCGGGGCACGCTTCGTGCCCTATGCCGGCTGGCGCATGCCCGTGCAGTATCGCGGCGTGACCGAGGAACACCACGCGGTGCGGCGGGCGGTGGGCCTGTTCGATGTCTCCCACATGGGCCGGCTCGAGGTGAGGGGGGAGGGCGCCACCCCGCTGATCGATCGGCTCATCACCAACGACCTGTCAAAGCTCGAGTTGGGCCGGGCGCTGTACACCTGCTGCTGCAATGAAGCCGGTGGTATCCTGGATGATCTGATCGTGTATCGGCTCGCTGCCGATCGTGTTCTGGTCATCTGCAACGCCGCGAATCGAACCAAGATCACCGCCCACGTCGCCGCGCAGCTCGCGGAACACGGCCGGGGCCGTGCGGAGCTCGTGGATGTGAGCGATCGAACCTGCTTGCTCGCGGTGCAAGGCCCGAAGGCGCTCGAGCTTGTCACCGCGCTCGGGTCACAGCTCAGCTTGCCCGACGCGCTGTCGTCAT
>JAYWEH010000044.1:0-6144 GCA_043780025.1 Deltaproteobacteria bacterium | reverse complement strand
GGCGCAGGCTTCTCAGCGAAAGCCAGAAGCCGGCTGCCTTGCATGTGTAGGTTCAGATCCACCAGGATATCAACCCGATCGTCGCGAATCTGCTGCGCCAATTTCGTGTCGCTCAGCTGAGCGACGTCTCGCCAACAGTCCGCTCGAGCCCGAAACCAGGCCGTGCCCGCGTCCGGCTGCTCGACGCTCGAATAACACAGGAGCGCGAATAGAGAGCGGTCATGATGCCGGAACAAGGGCGTCAGGAAAAACGACTGGCAGTGATCACGAAAGTTTGGCGAAACATAGCCCACCCGCAGCCGGCGCTCTGGCACCCGCTCGTTCGCGTGCGCCGCGCTGGCGGGTGCAGGCCCCGGCGCGTGTTGCACCGCCCAGTCGCGGGCCAAGCTCGAGCTGCGTTCGGCGCTGTAGTCCGGATGAAACCAGACGCAATAGGCCACGGCACCCCGCGCCACCGGATCGCGCGGATCCGCCACTGATGCCTGTTGAAACGCCTCCAGGGCTCGCTCCAGGAGGCCGAGCTTCCAATACGTGAAACCCAGCAGCTTCTGTGCGCGGCCGGAACCTCGAGCCAGCGCATGCGCGCGCTGAAAGGCCTCTTCGGCGGGCCCCAGGCGCCCGCAGCCGTTCAGCGCCTCCCCGAGTGCGTGCTGCACGTCGAACGCACCCGGTTGCCCCACCGCTGCACACGTGAAATACTCGACGGCGTCCGCGAGCGCTCCCTGTGCGCGTAGCACCAACCCGAGATTGTAGAGTGCTGGCGCAAAGTCTGGGTCGAGCTGCAGCGCTCGGCGCAGGGCGCCAGCCGCTCGGGCGTTGTCGCCTAGACCACGGTAGGCGAGGCCCAGGTTCGAATGATAGGCCGCGTTGCTGGGCGAAAGCTCGACGGCGCGTTCCAAGCGCCGCGCCGCAACGGCGGAGTTCTTATTTTCCAGGTCGAGCGCACCGAGCAAAAATGCAGCCCGATGGTGCCGGGGATCAGCGACCGACACGGCCTCGTACAGGCGGTACGCTTCCGCTTTCGCTCCGGCTCGATGGAACGCCAGCGCCTGCTCGAAAAGCCTCTCAGCGTTGCGATCGGCCATTAGCTTCCCTGCCGTTCATTGCACCAACGCTGCCACGCGCTTCGACACAGGGCCTCGAAATCGCGCGCAAAGGCCGCACCATCCATCAATTTGGAACCGGCCAAGCGCGCGCGCAGGCTCTCACGCAGTCGGGCTAGCCGACTCGTGTCCCGGCTCAGGGCCACAGCGATCCTCACAAATTGTTCTGCGCTGTGCGCGACCAAATCGTCCAGACCGAGATGATGAGCCTGGCACAGTCCAGCTCTGCCCAATACCGTGTTGCCCACCAGAGTGACGACCGGCACCCCCATCCACGCCGCGTCCAGGCTGGTGGTATGACCGTTGGCTGGAAAACAATCCAGGCCGAGGTCGATGCGATGATAGGCCTCCAGATACATCGAGCGCGGCTGGCGCTCGATAAACTCGACGCGGTGTTCTTCGATGCCTTCTCGTGCGAAGGTGTCGAGCACCCCGCGTCGCGCGGACCCCTTCGGTGCGAGGAGCAGCAGGCTCGATTCCGGAACCTGCCGCATGACCTGCGCCCACAGCTCGAGCACCGATCGGTGCACCTTGCAAAAGTCGTTCAAACATCCAAAGCGCACGCGCCCGGCAGACAGCGCCGGTAGCGGGTTCACTTCCGGCACCTCCGTGAGGGGGTCGTAGCACCAGAACGCATTGGGCAGGCGCAACGACTGCTCGCTGTAAGGCTCAGCGGCCCCCGGCGGATCCAGATGCGGATCGGTGATGCGATAATCCATGGCGTCGATGCCCGTGGTGCCGGGATACGCTAGCCAGCAGATCTGAACCGGCGCCGGCTTCTCGGCAAAAACCCTGAGGCGACTGCCGGCCATGTGCATCGTGAGGTCGATCAAGACATCGACTTCGTCGCTGCGAATTTGCTCGGCCAGGGCCGCATCGTCGAGCGCGCACACATCGCGCCAATCATCTGCGAGCGGCCGGATCCGTTCCGTCCACTCGTCGGGCGCGTCCACGCTGGAATAGCAAATGACTTCGAATCGCTCGCGATCGTGGTGGCGCAACAACGGCAGCGTGAAGAAGCGCTGGCAATGCGCGTCGAAGTCGGGCGAGACGTAGCCGAGCTTGAGCCGCCGATCGACAGCGCGATCGTGCGGGTGCGGCCGCCAGCGGGACCGAAGCGGCTCAGCGTGAAGCTTCGACCAGGCGCGCGCCTCGACCAGGATCTGTTCGTCCGTCAGCTCGGGGTGGAAACCCGCGCAATAGACCAGCGCGCTGTGGGGCGTCGGATCAGACGGGTTGGCGGCGGTGGCACACCGGTAGCAATCCAGAGCCCGAGCAACTTGTCCCAGCCTGAACAGCGCATGACCGAGCCGGTAGTGCGCCTCCGCATTCGTAGCGTCCAGCTCGATCGCCCGAGCGTAGTGTTCGACGGCCTCATCGTAGCGCTGCTCCTCGCATAATAAGTTGCCGTACACCAGGTGACCCACCGGCAGGTCTGGAGCCAGCCCGAGCACGCGCCGCAACATCGCGTGTGCGCCGCTCGACCGCCGCAGCCGATGGTACACCTGCGCCAGCCGCAAACAGGCCTCCACCGATTGGGGCGAAAGCGCGAGCACGCACTGCAGATGGCCGATCGCCTGCTCCCAGTGCCCTCCTTGCAGCAGCGACTGCGCGAGCGCGAGCTGAACCACGGCCGAGTCCATGCGCAGATCCGCGCTCTGTTCAAAACAGCCGAGTGCGCCCTCGAAGTCGCCGCCTTCGCTCAACGTGAGGCCCCGCGCATAGCAGGCCCCGGCGAGCTCGATGGCTCCTTCGGGATCGTGCGGCCGGGGTTCCATGGCAGACATGAGATGCGCACGTGTTCGGCTAACCTGGGCTCGCGCACCACTCGCGCCACGCCCGGCGGTACGCCGCTTCCAGATTTCGAGTGAAGGCCGGTGCATCCATCAAGGGGGACGCCTCCAGCCGCCTCCGCAGTGTCTGGCGCAATTGGCTCAGTTGCCCGAGATCACGGCTCAGCTCCACCGCAATTTGCACGAACTGCTCAGGCGTCTCCGCCACCAGCTCCGGGAGCCCGAGGTTGTGCGCCTGGCACAGCCCTGCCCGGCCCAAGAGCGTCCGGCAGGCGAGGGTCACGACCGGCACGCCCATCCACAGCGAGTCGAGACTGGTCGTGTGCCCATTCACGGGGAAGCAATCCAGGCCGACGTCGATACGCTGGTACATGGCCAGATATTCGGCGTGAGCCAGACGATCGACGAACTCCACGCGGTCCCGTGTCACGCCGGCTTGCTCCAGCACCTCGAGCACCATGCTCCGCGGCGAACCTCGAGGCGCCAACATCAAAAGCCTCGAGCCCTCGACCTGCATGAGCACGCGCGCCCACACCGCGAGCACGCCGCGATGAATCTTGGCGAACTCGTTCAGGCAACCGAAAGTGACCCGCCCGGTCGCGAGCGCTGGCAACGGATTGACCGACGGCGTCGAGCAAAGTGGGTCGTAACACCAAAATGTGTCCGGCAGATAAAGTGACTCTTCCGTGTAGGGCAGCGGCAGCCCCGGTGGATCGAGGAACGGATCGGTTATTCGATAGTCCATGGCAGTGAGGCCCGTCGTGCCCGGATACGCGAGCCAACAGATCTGCACAGGTGCCGGCTTCTCGGCGAATACCAGCAGACGGCCGCCCTTCATGTGCATGGTCAGGTCCACCAGCACGTCGATCCGGTCCTGCCGGATCCGCTCGGCCAGGTCGCCGTCTGCGAGCGAGGCCACGTCATGAAAGTGGTGGGCGTAACCGCTCAATCTTTCGGTCCACTGATCGGGCGACGCGACGCTCGAGTAGCAAGTCACCTCGACCTGCTGCGGGTCATGCCCCCTGAGGACGGGCAGCATGAAAAACCGCTGGCAGTGCCCATAAAAATCGGGTGACACATAGCCCACGCGCAACCGGCGATCCGGAGAGCGCTCGTGGGGGTGTGGGCGCCGCCGGCCGAGCAGCGGCTGCTCGTGTGCCGCACTCCAGGCCTGGGCCTCCGAGAGGATTCGCTCGGCGTCGTATTGGGGGTGAAATCCTGCCGCGAACACCAACGCGCTGTGCATCGCCTCGGCGCCCCGAGCCGGAACGGAATGAATCAGCGCACGCATCTTTTCCACGGCCTCGTCCGTGCGCCCCAGCTTCATGAATACGTGCGCATGGCTGAAGCGCGCTTCGACATGAGACGGCTCGAGCTCGCCGGCGCGCTGGAACCACTCCAGAGCCTCGTCGAGCCTGCGCTGCTGCAATGAGACGTCCCCCAACGTCAGCGCGTCTGCCGCGTCGCGAATCTCGAGCCCGGCCGCGCGCCGCATGATCTCGCGGGCTCCCGTCGCGCGCTGCAGCTGTTGCAATACCAGCGCCAAGTCGCAACACGCCGTCGCCGACTTCGGCTCCAACAGCAACGCGCACTGGAAGTGACCCACCGCTTCTTCGAGGCGCCCTAGCCGGCCCAACGCCCGCGCAAACGCCAACTGAATGGCGCTCGATTGGGGCTTCAGGTCAACCGCTCGGCGGCAGCACTCCGCTGAGGCGTCGAAGTCCCCCTCATCGGCCAAGATCGAGCCGAGATGGGACCAGGCGCCTGCCTGTTCAGGATCTCGAAGCAGGGACCTCGACAGCGCAGCCTTGGCGTCTGCGTCCGGCAGCGTGACGACGCCACCGTCCACCCTGGATGGCACAGCCCAGACTCGAGCGTCGTGAGGGACCGACACACCGCGCATCGTAGGCACTCGCTACAGCACGGAGCAAGCTCCTCTTACAACGTGGCAAGGAGGTGACGCGCAGGCAACATGCCGTCGGCTTCGCCGATTCACAGAACGGGAATACAGAACGGCCTTTCCTCCCACGCTCGGCTGCGCGACGATGCGCAGCGGACTGACGTGTTCGATTTCAAATTCAAGACGGTGTGGAGAGCGCTTCTGATTTTCGCGCTCGTGCTGGGGGCTCTCGCGTGGCCGTCAAAGCCTGCGCGAGTCGGTTTCAGTCAAGTCGTGAGTGGAATTGCCAACGTCGCCGCCGGCTCGCTGGAATTCGAAGGAGGCTTGCGCATGCAATGGCACCCCTCGTCCATCGAGCGAGTCAGCACCGACAACGTGGACCCCGATACGCAAGTCTGGCTCCAGGCCCCACGCAACTTCGACAAGGCGGGCTTTCGCCTGAGCCTGCGTCGCGATGCCTACTTGCCGCTCGCCATCTTCATCGCTCTCATCGTGGCGCTGCCGTTACCCTGGCGTCAAAAGGCCACTTGCCTGGGCATCGGCCTGCCAATCGTGCTTGTCGCGGCGGTGGCCGCGGTCTGGACCTTCATCACCTATCGAATCAGCCATAGCCCGGCCTCCCAGGCCCCCGACTGGCTGCGCGGTTTCGTCACCTTCGTCTTCGAGCGTGGGCTGACTCCCCCGGGCAATCGGGTGATCGCACCGCTGTTTCTGGCGGGTGCACTGGTCCTGCTCACGACGAGGCGCAAGCGAACGCCGTCAGACCCCCGCGCGCAGGCCAGCGAGAGCGCGGGCCCGGATGGGGTTGCCGCTGAAGCATCGGACCTGCGGGGCACTTGCGCCTGACAACGCGCGCCGCGGCCGCTCTCGGGATCGCTCTCGAAGCCTGTTCACCCGAAACAGCGTCGCGAGCGCGAAGCGGCCAGCCCATTGACGTGGCGCCCATCGAAGCCATCGACAGCGCCGTCGCCATCGTCCCAATTTTTGACCCAGCGACTGCGCCCGACGCGCTTCATCGCAAGCTCGAGTTGGCCCTGGGGCAGCAGACGCTGGAGCTCGAGCTCGTGCGTAACGACGCCTTCTTGGCGCGAGGGTACCGGTCCTGGATCGTCGATGCCTCAGGAACTGTGCACGCGCGCCCCGCCGGAGCCCGTCCGCCGCATTGCCACTACAGCGGCTCCGTTTCGAGCGCGGGCATCCGGCTCGGAACCGCGGCTCTGAGCCTGTGCACGGTCGACGGGCGCGACGATGTCGAAGGCATGCTGCGCCTGTTCAACACCCTGTTCACCGTGGCACCTGTTGCGGGCTCGACTGGCTACGAGCTCGCGCCGCTCAAACTCCCTCGTGA
>JAYWEH010000043.1:0-14537 GCA_043780025.1 Deltaproteobacteria bacterium | reverse complement strand
GGCAAGGGCAAGGTCCGCCTCGACGAAGGCGCGCTCGAAACCGCTCGCGACGCGCGCTTGCCGGTCGAGGGTGTGATCGGAGCCGCCGTCAAAGGTGGCGTCGAAGTGAAGATCCTGGGCGCACGCGCCTTCTGCCCTGCCTCGCAGCTGGGTACCGAGTACATCGCCGACCTGGCGAGCCTCGAGGGCCAGAAGGTCGAATTCTTGGTGATGGAGGTCAAGAACGGCGGGCGCGACATCATCGTCAGCCGCAAGGCACTGCTCCTCGAGCGCCAGAACCGCGACGCCGCGGAGATGTTGTCCCAGCTTCAGGTGGGCAACGATTACCCCGCCAAGGTCGTGTCGATCCAGAAGTACGGCGCGTTCGTCGATCTCGGCGGCGGCGTGGAAGGTCTGATCCACATCTCGGAGCTGGCTCACGGCCGCATCGATCGCGTGGAAGACGTGCTCAACGTGGGCGAGAACATCACCGTGCGCCTGCTCGCGCTTTCGCCCGGCGAAAAGAAGGGCTCCGCGCCCAAGCTGCGTCTGTCCTTACGCGCGCTCGCTGACGCACCGCCCGAATCGGCCACGCCGGAAAAAGGCGAAGTGCTCGAAGGCACCGTCAGCAAAGTCGAATCGTTCGGCGTGTTCGTCGACACCGCCAAGGGCAACGGCCTCGTACCCTCGCGTGAGCTCGGCACCCCGCGTAACTCCGACTCGCGGCGTCTGTTCCCGATCGGCAAGGTCGTCAGCGTCGTGCTCATCAGCAAAGACGCCTCGCGCGGCATCACCTTCAGCATGGCTCGCGTCGCCAACGTGGAAGAGCGCCAGAATTTCCGCGATTTCGAGAAAGCCCAGAAAGCCCAGCGGGACGAACCGGGGAGCCTCGGCAGCTTCGGTGCCCTCTTGCGCCAGGAACTCAACCTCCCCCTGCCAGCCCCGCCTCCGCCAGCCCCTCCGGCGCCGGCCGCCGCTGCCTCAGCTTCCGCTGCCACGGGCGCTGCGGCTGCCTCGCCCCCCGAGCGTCTACAACCCCGCCCCCCGGTCTCCGCCAAGGCCCCCACCGCTGTCTTCAGCGGCCCCGCTCCCGAGCGGACTCGCGTGGCGGAGGACGCGCCGCGCACCGAAGAGCGCCCGCGCGCCGCTCAATCGGGCCGGCTCGTCCCCACCAAGAACGAGAAGGAACGCCAGGAAGCCAAAGCCACTTCCTTCGGCGTCGTCCGCGGCCGCCGCGCCAAGCCCGGCAGCTGAGGCGATGAGCGAGCCCTGCGTCATTAGCGTCGCCATCACCGGCTCGCTGCCGACAAAAGCGCAGAACCCCGCGGTCCCGATCACGCCCGAAGAGCAGATCGAGTCCACCCACGAGGCCTTCGAAGCCGGCGCCGCGCTCGTGCACATTCATGTGCGCGACGACGCCGGCCAACCCTCCTCCGACCGAGCGCGCTTCGAGCGCGTGCAAGAGGGCGTGCGCAAACACTGCCCCGGCATGATCGTGCAATTCTCGACGGGCGGGCGCGGCCGCCAGTTGTCCGAACGAGGCTCGATGTTGCCGCTCCGCCCCGACATGGCGTCGCTCGCCACGGGCTCCGTCAACTTCCCCACCTCCATCTATGAGAACCCGCCCGACTTCGTCGAGTCGCTGGCACGCGAGATCGCGAGCCACGGGGCCAAGCCCGAGGTCGAAATCTTCGACGTCGCGATGTTGTACAACGCGGTCGAGCTGGTGAAGCGCGGCTGGCTCGCCACGCCCCCCCACGTGCAATTCGTGCTCGGTCTCAAGAACGCCCTGCCCGCGCGGCGGGAGCTCTTGCTCTTCCTGATCAGCGAGCTCGAGACGCTGCTGCCCGGCGCCACCTGGACCGCGGCCGGTATGGGCCGCCACCAGCTCACCGTCAATCACTGGGCCCTCGAGCACGGTGGCCATTGCCGCACGGGCCTCGAAGACAACATCCGCTTCGACGAGTCCCGACTGGCCACGAGCAACGCCGAGCTAGTCGCGCGCGTTGCAGCGCTCGCGCACGAATACGGCCGCGGCGTCGCAACTCCCGCGCAGGCGCGCGCCCTGCTCTCCCTGGCGGCCGTGCCCTAGCGCCGCGGCGTCAAGCCGCACTCGTCTGCACGTTGGCCTCGGCGAGCAACTGCCGCAGGACGTATTGCAGGATGCCACCGTGCCGGTAGTACTCGAGCTCCACCGCCGTATCGATGCGCGTCTTGACCGTAAAATGCTTCGCCGTGCCGTCTGCGTTCACTGCTGTCACCATCAGCTTCTTGCCGGTGCTCAACCCTGACGCGACACCGTCGACGCGATAGATCTCGCGACCCGTGAGCCCCAGGCTCTCGACGCTCTCGTCGTTCACGAACTCGAGCGGCAACACACCCATGCCGATCAGGTTGCTGCGGTGAATGCGCTCATAGGAACGCGCGATCACCGCGCGCACGCCGAGCATCCAGGTACCCTTGGCAGCCCAGTCACGCGATGAACCGGAGCCGTACTCCTTGCCGGCGAGGATGACCAGCGGCACCGACTCGGCCGTGTAACGTTCAGACGCATCGAAGATGCTGAGCTCCTCGTCGCTCGGCAGGTGCCGCGTGACGCCGCCTTCCGTGCCCGGTGCGAGCAGGTTCTGCAAGCGCACGTTAGCGAACGTGCCGCGCACCATCACCTCGTGGTTGCCGCGGCGCGCCCCGTACGAGTTGAAGTCGGCCACCGACACGCCACGCGCCTTCAAATAGCGCCCGGCAGGTGAGTTCTCCGCGATCGAGCCCGCGGGTGAGATGTGATCCGTGGTGACCGAATCACCGAGCCAGCACAACACGCGCGCCCCACTGATGTCCGAGAGCGGCGGGGGCGTGCGCGGCAGATCGGAGAAAAAGCTCGGCTTGCGCACGTAGGTGCTCTCCGGATCCCATTCGAAGCGATCGCCCGTCGGAACCTCGAGCTTCTGCCAGGCCGCGTCGCCGTCGTACACCCGCGCGTAGGTCTTTTGATACATCGACGAGTTCAGCGCCCGCTGCATCGCCTCCGTCACCGCGGCCGGTGACGGCCACACGTCGCGCAGATACACGGGTGTCCCGTCCCAATCGACGCCGAGCGGCTCCTTGTCGAAATCCACGCCGACCCGGCCAGCCAAAGCATGCGCCACCACCAGCGGCGGGCTCGCCAGATAGTTGGCGCGCACGTGGGGATTAATGCGCCCCTCGAAGTTGCGATTGCCGCTCAACACCGACGCCACGACGAGATTGCCGCTCTCGATCGCGCGCACCACCGGGGCCGGCAAAGGCCCGCTGTTGCCGATGCAGGTGGTGCAGCCGTAGCCCACCACGTGAAACCCCAGCGCTTCCAGGTCCGTGAGCAACCCCGCTGCCTTCAGGTATTCGGTCACCACCCGCGACCCCGGCGCCAGGCTGGTCTTCACCCAGGGCTTCGAGCGCAGCCCGCGCGCGTGCGCGTTGCGCGCCAACAGGCCCGCCCCGATCATCACCGAAGGATTGGAGGTGTTGGTGCACGAGGTGATAGCCGCGATCACCACCGCGCCATGGCCCAGGTAGAAATCCGCGTCTTTGGGCGCGGGATCGGTGACGCGGTCTCCGCTCGGGCGCGACCCATCTAGCACCGGCACCGAGACGCGCTTCTTCGCCTTCGACACGCTGAGCAACTCAGCGAGCGCCACCGGCCAGGCCTTCTTCATGTCGCTCAATAGCACCTGGTCCTGCGGGCGTTTTGGCCCTGCCAGGCTCGGTCGCACCGTGCTCAGGTCGAGATCGAGCGTTGACGAGAAACGCGGGTCGGAGCTGTCCGGCGTGAAGAACAAACCCTGCGCCTTGGCGTAGGCTTCGACGCGCGCCACCTGCGCCGCGCTGCGGCCCGTGAAGCGCAGATACGCGAGCGTCTCGGCGTCGATCGGAAAAATCGCAACGGTCGAGCCAAACTCCGGGCTCATGTTGGCCAATGTGGCGCGGTCCGCGAGCGGCAGAGACGCGAGCCCTCGCCCGTAAAACTCCACGAATTTACCCACCACGCCCGCCTTGCGCAGCAGCCGCGTCACCGTGAGCACCAGATCCGTGGCCGTTGCTCCAGGCGGCAGCGCGCCATGCAGGCGAAAGCCCACCACGTTCGGCACGAGCAAGTTGATGGGCTGCCCCAACATCGCCGCTTCTGCCTCGATTCCGCCCACGCCCCAGCCGAGCACCCCGAGCCCGTTGATCATGGTAGTGTGGCTATCGGTACCCACCAGGCTATCCGGATATGCGAGGCCGACCGAAGGGGCTCCGGGGCCCCCGGGTGAAGGAGCCGCGAACACTACGCGCGCCAGGTACTCCAGGTTCACCTGATGCACGATGCCGGTGTCCGGTGGCACCACGTTGAAGCTCGCGAACGCAGTCTGCGCCCAGCGCAGGAGCTGGTAGCGCTCCCGGTTGCGATAGAACTCGAGCTGCGCGTTGATGTGCAGCGCCTGCGGGGAACCGTACGCGTCCACCTGCACCGAGTGGTCGATCACGAGCTCGGACGGAAACAACGGATTGATGCGCGCCGGATCGCCGCCGAGCGCTGCGACGGCGTCGCGCATCGCCGCCAGATCTACCACCGCCGGCACGCCGGTGAAATCCTGCAACACCACGCGCGCGGGGTGAAATGCCACCTCGGTGATCGGCTCCGCCGCGGGGTCCCAGTGCGCCAGGCCGAGGATGTCGTCGCGCGTCACGCTCACGCCGTCTTCGTTGCGCAGCAGATTCTCGAGCAGGATCTTGAGCGAAAATGGCAGGCGCGAGATATCCACGCCCGAGTGCGCCGCAAACTTCGGCAAGCTGAAATAATCGAGCGGTTCACCCTCGAGCTCGAGCGGGGTGCGCACTTCGAACGAGTCCAAAATTCGTTTGTCCATGTTGGGTTACCTTTCGCGTGCTCGCTATTCGCTGTGCTGCTAGGCGGGCCTGGTGCTCTGGGGGCTCTCCGACGCCGCGACCCGGCACGCCCCGCGCGCCGCGGCGATGCCGGCATAGACCGCCTCGAGCGCGGTGCGCGGGCGGTCCGCCACCACGTCCCCGGCGGCGAACAGATCGGGCGCGGACGCCTGCTGCCGCTCGTCGACGAACAACCCCACGTCATTGAGCGCACCGAGCCCGAGGCTCTGCAGATCCGCACCCAGCGCCCCCGATTCGAGTGCCACCTCGCGGCCGTTCAGGCGCAGCTGCACCGGCGCGTCGACGGACAGCGAGAAGCTGCGCCCGCGCTGGCCCGGCCCCGAAAGAAATTGAATGCCGCCCCCCGTCACCCCGCCCACGGCCAGGATGACCTCGGAAAAACGCCGGGGCAGTGTGCGCTCCTGGTTCTCGCCGTCCGCCTTCAGCCGCGCTTCCACGCCGGATTCGAGCCGGCGCAGGGACAGCACCTCACCCCGTTCCACGCGGATATCCCCGCGCGACAGCCACGCCTCACGCGCGGCTTCGAAGCGGAAGCCGGCGGCGCCGCCCGGCCCAGACAAAGTCTCACCGAGCGGACGGCGCGCCCGCTCGCGCACGCGCTCGACGCTGCCCGGCACGAGCCCGAGCCAGGGCCCGAGCAAGAGCGGGCTCTCGCTGTCCCCTGCGCCGCGCAACGCATCGCCGAGCGCCCCCGCCCAGGCCGGATCATCGCAGCACGCCGCGAGCTCGTTATCCTCGAGCCGCTGCAACACCGTGAGCTCGGCAGGCCGCAATTGCAGCGGTCGAAACTCGCTGCGCGTCACTCGCGCCCAGTTGCTCACCGACCAGGCGCGTGCCAGCGCCGCCGCGTCCCAACCCGGCCGCCGAAAGTCCACCACGTCGATGCGCCGCCCGCGCAACGGCTCCAGATCCAGGAGCGCGCGATCGTGGCAGCGCGCCGGGCGCACCACGCCCGCGCCGGTGGCGAGCCGCCCGCCCGATACGGTCGGCTCCGCAAAAGCGCCGAGCGCCGCCAAGAACGCCTCCGCGTCACGCGACAACGGCCGCGGATCGGGCGGCCCCGCCCAATCGGTGCGATCGAGCGCGCCCGAATACAATAGCGAGGCCCCGTCCGTCCGAAAACACAACGTCACCTCGCGCCCGCGCCGCTCGAGCGCCCACGCCGCCGCGAGCCCCGCGAAGCCGCCGCCCACCACGAGCACGCTCATTCGCCGGCCCCCTCGGCGAGCGCCTCGCCCTCCGCCACGGCTACCGCTGGACCGAGCCCTGTGGGCCCGAGATCTCCCGAAGGCCGCTCGATCCCGCGCACGCTACCGACCTGCGCGCGCATCGACGCGAGCAGCAAGGCCTCCTGGCGAGCCTGGATGGGCCCCACCGCCGCGAGCCGCCGCCGCGCCGTCGTCTCCATGAAATCGAGCGCCATGCGCTGCCCGTCGAGCGGCGAACGCCCCGTCATCTCCGCCACGATCGCACCGCAACGCATGGCGCAGCGCATACCGCCGCAGCTGCCGAGCCCAAGCCGCGTGCGCCGCGACACACCGTCGACCGTCTTGGCCCACTCGTGCTTTACCACGTAGCGCACCTCGGCCTCCAACACCGGCTCACACGGGCAGATCACAGCGGCTTCGCGCGGATCGCGCGCAAGCCGTTCGACGACGCGCAGGCTGCGCGCGCCGTGACGGTATTCGAGCCGGGCGCCCGCGATGGCCTCGATGCCCGCGTCCTCGGCCAAGGCCAGCGGATCGACCAGCTCCTCCCCACCGGGCAGCGCCGTGATGTGCGTGCGGCTCCGCACTGTGACCCCGAGCTGGCGCGCGACTTGATCGGTCATCTCCTCGGCGAACAAGCGGTAGCTCGCGAGCTTGCCGCCGATCATCGAATACAGCCCCGGCACGCCGTGCGCGCTGTGATCGATCACCTCGTGCTCGCGCGACAGGCCGTCCGGATCGGGCCCCCAATCGTAAAGCGTCGGCCGCACCCCCGCCCAGGTGCCGATGGCGCGCGCGTCGCGGATCGCCGGAAAGACACGCGCCACGGCCTGTACCAGGTAACGCACCTCCGCCGTCGTCGCGACCACGTCGTCCAGGTCGCCGTAGTAGTCCGTGTCGGTGGTGCCGATCACGCTCATGTTTTGCCACGGCTCGAGAAACACTTGGCGCCCGTCGATCGCGCGCACCGCGATGGCGTAGTTGCTGAGCCGCCGATCGAAGTACACGTGGATGCCTTTGCCTGGCCGGATCCGCGCCTGCTCCGGCACCAGCCCGCCGAGCGCGGCGGTGAGCGGCGCCCACGCGCCCGTGGCGTTCACCACCACATGCGACGTCCGGATGCCGCTCTCACCGGTGAGCAGATCTCGGAAGCGCACGCCGCGCACCTTGCCGTCCTCGCGCCGCAGGATCTCCGTGACGGTGGCGTTGACGTGCACCTCCGCGCCAGCTTCCGCGGCGTCCACCAGATTGCCGACGCACAGGCGCACCCCGTCGATACCCCACTCATCGAAGCTGATGCCGCCCACGGTGTTGCCGGCGAGCCCCGGCTCGAGCTCCTGCAGCTCCTCAGCGGTCAAGCATGCGTGCCGCTTGCCGTGTTTGAGCGGCTGGTACTTGTCGTACAGATCGAAGAACGCATCGAGTAGCGTGAGGGCCAGCTTCGCGCCGCGCCGCTCCTTGTGCACCGGCATCAAGAACGGGATGCGAAATAGCAGATGCGGCGCGATGCGCTGGATGTGCCCCGAATCCAGGCACGACGTGTACGTCACGTCCGGGTCGTAGGTGAGGTAGCGCGGCCCGCCGTGGATCATCCCGCTATTGTTGCCGCTTGCTCCGAACGCGATGTCATTGCGTTCGAACAACGCCACCGACAGCCCGCGCTGCGTGCAATCGCGCGCAACACCGGAGCCGTTCACGCCGCCTCCGATCACAATCACGTCGACGTCGGGGCGTACCCCGGAGAGCTCAATCGCCACTCGGGCGCGCCTCCAGACCCTCGCCGCCGCCGACCGTGCTGCGGGCCGACTGCACAACTTGGCCGCCCGCCCCCCACCTCGGTACCTTCGGCTCCGACATGACTCCGCCGCGCCCGCTCCTCTGGCTCTGCGCGCTGACCGCGCTCTTGGCCAGCGCCCTCAGCGAGCCGGCCCGCGCCAACCCCACCGTCGAGCTCGACCGCCTTACGTTCCCGACCATGCCGGAGGCGTCGTACTACAAGACCCACCTCCGGCGCAGCCTACAGCGCGAAGCCCGCCTGGCCGACTGGGGAGCCGGCGAGGACAGCACGATTCAATATCGCTTTCGTGTGGATAGCCTGAACATCGAGCGCGGGCGCGGCCTAGTTCGCGTCACCTGCGCGGCCACGGGCGAATTACCCCGTGGCAGAACCGCTGCGAGCCGCCTGAGCTTCAGCGGCCACCCCTCCCACGAGCGCCGCCTGGTGCGAGACGTTTTGAGCATCGTGGCCCGCGGCGTCGTGACCCGCCTGGCCCAGATCGAACATGCCCGCCGAAAGGCGTCAGCCCGGGCTTTGACCCCCCAAACCACTATGCCAAGATAGCCGGGATGGAACTCCCGGATCTGGCGGGGCGAGGCGAAGTCGTCCGCCGCTACGCGCATTTGCTGCACCACTTTGGCAAGGAGCTCGGCCGGCGTCCTCTCGTGCTGCAGAACGCCCAATTTTTCCCGGACGTTTTTGCCCCAGATGAGCCCTCGCTCGTCCGCCTGGTGCGCCGCCTCCAGGTCCATGCCGGCATGAGCGACATCCCCATTGCCGTGCGGCTCCTGTCCAGAGAAGGCCTGTCGAGCGAGAGCGCTCTCGGCGAGGAGGCCGGCGGTAGCTGCAAGACCACCGGCTGTGGCACCGGCGCCTGCGCTCCAGCACCGGTCGACGGCGAGCTTGCGCGCCTCGTCGAGGGCCCCGAAGGCTGGACCCTCAACGTGCTCGAAGGAGAGCTGCATCACCCGGTCTCGCTCACCACTCACCTCTCACGCGCCCTGGCCCAGGTTTTTCTCGCGGAGACCCAGAGCGAAACCACGGTCATCGAGGCCCCCGTCGAAGCCAGCGTCGATCTGGCCGCGGTCTCCTTGGGTTTCGGCTTGATCGCGCTCGAAGGCAGCTTCATCTACGCCAAGAGCTGTGGCGGCCCGTCGGTGACGACCCTGACCAAGCTCTCGGTGGGCGAAGTCGCGATCGCGACGGCGCTGTTCATCGCCATGGGCAACCACTCCGGTCGCCGTGCGCTCTCCAAGCTCGGCACCACCCAGCGCGCGCTCCTGTCGGAAGCCAACGACTGGGCCGCCTCCAATCAAAAAATCGTGGCCCAGCTCGTCAGCGGCCCGGGCGCGCTCATGTTGGGGCCGCCCGAGCTGCGCGACACAAAGCCCGCTCTGCTGCGCTGGTTCGAGCGCCCGGCGCGCCCCAAAGAGCTCACCCTCGAAGAGGCCCTGGCCTCGAACCTGAGCGACACCGAACTGCTGGCGCTGGCTCGCTCTGCAGACCCCAAGCGGCCCGTGCGGGGGATGTGAGGGCGCTCGAGAAGCGCCGCCTGCCTTGGCTCGCGCTGGCGCTGCTCGGCTCTACTCTAGCAGCCTCGCTGATGCTCGGCTGTGGAGCCCCGGCTCGACAAAACACGGCGACCGCGCCGGCCGAGGCGCTACCCGTACACGATTCATTGCCCCACTCTGATCCGGATATCTTGTCCACGTACCCCGCCCCGCCCGCGAGCCCGCGGCACCCCACCGAATCCCCCGTCCACGGCGTCGTCGTCAGTGATCCCTACCGCTGGCTCGAGCCGCAGACGGATCCCGCTGTCCAGAGCTGGGTCGAAGCGCAGAGCACCCACACGCGCCGTATCCTCGATGCGCTGCCCCACCACGCCTCGCTCACCGAGCGCTTCACCGAGCTACTCTACCTCGACGCCGTCTCCCCGCCGATCGTGCGCGGCGGGCGCTACTTCTACACGCGCCGCCTCAAGACAAAAGAGAAGGCGCTGCTCATGGAAAGAAGCAGCGCGCCTCGGCCCGTGGGTGCCAGGCCAGGCAGTGCCAGCCCAGGCAGTGCCAGTCAAGACACCGCCGAGCGCACGCTGATCGATCCCAACGCCATCTCCGCGGACGGCAGCGTCGCGCTCGGCGGCTGGTTCCCGAGCTGGGACGGCAAGAAGCTCGCCTACGCCTTACGCCAGAACAACGCCGACGAAGCTACCCTGTACGTGCGTGACGTCGACAGCGGCAAAGACTCCGAAGTCGACGTGATCGACGGCGCCAAATACGCCGGCCCCACCTGGACCCCCGACAACCTCGGCTTCTACTACGAGTGGCTGCCGCGCGATCCGGACGTCTCCGTCGCCGATCGGCCTGGCCGCACCGAGCTGCGCTACCACCGCCTCGGCACTGATCCGCGCGAAGACACGCTCATCTTCCCCGCCACCCTCGATCCGAAGACCTTCCTGCACGGCGGTGTCACCCGGGACGGGCGCTGGCTGTTCATCTCGGTGCAGCGCGGTTGGAACCAGAACGACGTATACGTGCGCGAAGCGCGCAACAAACCCGTGCCCGTCAGCTCGCTCGAAGCCCCAGCGGCCGCCGCGCCCACTCTGGTCAGCACCGACGCGCGCGTCGCTGCCTACGCCAAACAGCTCGGCTTCACCCCGCTCGCTGTCGGGCACGACGCCATCTTCCGCATCGACTGGCACGACGGCGCCTTCTACATCCGCACCAACCTCGGCGCCCCCAACTACCGTGTGCTCAAGACGCGCACCGCCAACAGTCGCGTCGCGGAGTGGAAAGAGATCGTCCCCGCGACGAACGACAAGCTCGACGACTCATCCATCGTCGGCGGCCGCCTGGTGCTCAATTATCTGCGCAACGCCGCGAGCCAGATCGAGGTGCGTAGTCTCGACGGCAAACCCATGGGTCAAGTCGGCTTGCCCGGCCTCGGCAGTGCCAGCGGCATGGTCGGTGAACCCGATCGCGACGAAGCGTACTTCTCCTATTCCTCGTTCACGGTGCCGAGCCAAGTCTATCAGACCTCCATCAGCAAAGGTTCCGTCGAGCTCTGGTCGGAAGTGGATCTGCCCATCGACACCAGCAAGATGTCCGTCGAGCAGGTCTGGTACAACTCCAAAGACGGCACGCGCGTCTCCATGTTCGTGGTCAAGCCCAAGGGCATCACCCTCGACGGTAGCCACCCGACGCTCTTGTACGGCTACGGCGGCTTCAACATCGACATGAGCCCGAGCTTCTCCTCGCTCACGGCCGTGTGGCTCGAACGCGGCGGCATCTACGCCATCCCCAACTTGCGCGGCGGCGGTGAATACGGCGAAGCCTGGCACCGCGCCGGCATGGGTAAGAACAAGCAGAACACCTTCGACGACTTCGCGGCCGCGGCCGAACACCTGATCGCCCAGCGCTACACCACCGAGGAGCACCTCGCCATCTACGGCGGCTCCAACGGCGGCCTGCTCGTCGGCGCTGCCATGACCCAGCGCCCCGAGCTCTTCCGCGCGGTGGTGTGCGGCGTCCCCCTGCTCGACATGGTGCGCTACCACCTCTTCGGCAGCGGCAAGACCTGGATCGCCGAATATGGATCCGCGGAAGAGGCCGAGCAGTTCGCCACCTTGTACGCGTACAGCCCGTATCACCACGTGAAACAGGGCGCTGCCTATCCGGCGCTGCTCATGATGGCCGCCGACAGTGACGACCGGGTCGACCCCATGCACGCGCGCAAGTTCACCGCCGCGGTCCAGTGGGCCCACCAGGACCCCAAACGCCCGGCATTGTTCCGCGTCGAAGACAAAGCGGGCCACGGCGGCGGCGACATGGTGAAGAAGCGCGTCGCGTCAGCGACGGACATCGTCGCGTTCTTGTTGGATCAGCTGGGGGGCTGACGCTCGCGGGAGTTGGGCTGCCTCGCCGCAGCCCGCGTGCACCAATTCCGTCCGTCAATCGGTTCCGCTAGCACGGCCGCGCCGGCGCCGCGCTAGCCATCCGAATAGCGCAACCACCTGCAACGCTGCCAGCGGTGAGGCACCTCCCACACCGAGCTGGCACCCGCCGCTGCTCGCCGATTCGCTCGGCGCGGCGGACAACGACACGTCGTTTAGCGACGGCTCCGGCGTCTCGAACTCATCGAGCGCCTCGCCCGCGGCCACGTTGTCGACCCCGACAGACGGTTCCGTAGTTTCGTCGACGTCCGCTTGCGTGGTCTCGACATCGGTCGGCTCCGGTGCCGGCGCTTCCGGTAGCGTCACGGGCAGGACATCGCTCCAGCCCGAAAACGCTCCCGTCACGTCGAACACGCCCAGCGCGACCGTGGTGGACTGGCCGGCATCGGCTTCCGGCCAGTTGCCGCCGCAAGGCCCGTCGCCCACAGCAAATTTCGCGCTCGCCCCCAAAACCTCTGCGTCCGTCAAAGTGCCGGTCAGGTCCTGGCTATTCAACGCGGCGGCGCGCCCGCGATCGAGCACCACGATCAACCCGGGCTCGCTCACCTGCGCAAAATCCGCAAAATCGGCATCCCCCCAGTCTGGATCCACACTTGCATGGAACACCAGCTGCGAAAGATTGGGGAGAGCTGGTGGCGAGAGCCGCGCGCCAGCGCCCGTGCGAAACGAGAAGGAGCGATCCTCGAGCTCTCCTGGGTCTTCAGATTCCCCGTCGTAGAGGACGTCCGCGGGGCAAACCACTTGATAGTCGCTATCGGGCAAGAGCTCCGAGTCGGGACGAAACACGATCAGGCCGAAACCCGGGGTCTCGATCCGTGTCTGAGTGCCCGGCAGCGTCACGCCATACGGATCCGTCACCAGCACTGCAGCGCCCTCGCGTTCCACCTGGCCCGAGCACCAGATCCGAGTATTGGTCGGCACATCGGTAGCGAATGCGGGGGCGTTGAAGCCGGGCCTCGTGCACGACAGCGCAGACGCTCGCTGTGCCGCGGTCATCACCATCATCATCGCCAGCCCGATGCTGGCTGTGCCGAGTGATTTGCGAATCATCTGCATGTCGATCCCCTAAAATGGCCTGGATGCGCGCCGACTCCAACCCTGGCGCACCGGGCCCCCCCATGCAATGGCATTGACGCGATCGCAACTGCAGCCGATCACTGCAATGCGAATACAACAATGGCCGCGATGACGGAACGCGCCGTGTCTGTTAGCATTTTGGGCCGATGCCGTCGTTCACGTTCAGTCCATGGGGCCCCCTCGCTCTGGCCTTCGCCTCTTGCGCCGCCTGCGGACGCGAAGCCACCGCGCCCGCCAACATGGCTCCGCCCGCTGCCCCGGTCTCTTCGACGCCCATGTTCCAGAACCCGATCCTCCCCGGCTTCCACCCCGACCCCAGCGTCTGCCGCGTCGGCGACGACTACTACCTCGTCACGAGCTCCTTCGAATATTTCCCCGGCGTCCCGATCTTCCACAGCAAAGACCTCACGAACTGGCGCCAGATCGGCCACGTGCTCACGCGCGCGAGCCAGCTGCCGCTGCAAGGCGCCGGCAGCTCCAAGGGCATCTTCGCGCCCACCCTACGCCACCACGATGGCACCTTCTACGTCGTCACCACCAACATGTCGGGGGGCGGCAGCTTCTTCGTCAGCGCCAAAGATCCCGCGGGGCCCTGGTCGGAGCCCACGTATCTCACCGACACCGAATTCACCATGGATCCGTCGCTGTTGTTCGATGACGACGGCAAGGTCTATTACACCCGCCACGGCGGCGGAGAACGCGGCGGCGCCTATCAGGCCGAGCTCGATCTGAAGACGGGCCGGTTCGCCGAGCCCCCCAAACAGATCTGGGCCGGCACCGGCGGGGTGTGGCCCGAGGGGCCGCACCTCTACAAGATCAATGGCACCTACTACCTGATGATCGCGGAGGGCGGCACCAGTTACAACCACGCCATCACCATCGCGCGCTCCGCTTCGCCGTGGGGCCCGTTCGAAGCCTATGGCAAGAACCCCATCCTCACGCATCGCGAGCGGCGCGCTCATCCGATTCAAGCCACCGGCCACGCGGACCTCGTACAAACGCCGGAAGGCAACTGGTGGACGGTGTTCCTCGGCATCCGCCCCCCCGAAGGCAAGCATCACCATTTGGGTCGCGAAACCTTCCTCGCCCCCGTCACATGGAATGCCGACGGCTGGCCCGTGATCAACGGTGGCGCGCCCGTCGATCTGCTAATGCCTCGCACGGGCTTGCCGGCGCCCCACCCCTGGCCCGCCTCCTCGGCTCGCGACGAATTCGACACGCAGACGCTCGGCTTCGAGTGGAACTTCCTGCGCAACCCGCGCGACGCCGATTGGTCCCTTGGCACGCGCCCGGGCTTCTTGCGCCTCAACGGCCACGCTGCCTCGTTGAACGACGTCGCCTCGCCGGCCTTCGTAGCCCGCCGCCAGGAACACCTGCGCGCTCGCGCCTCGACCCGCCTCGACTTCGAACCCAGCAGCGACGGCCAGCGCGCGGGCCTCAGCTTGCGCGCGAACGAGCAGAACCACTACGACCTCACGATAACGCGGCAGGGCCCGGGCCGCCGCATCGAGCTCGAGACCCGCATCAAGGGTGTCTCGACCCAGCTCGCCTCCGAGCCCCTCCCCGCGGGCCCCGTCGTCCTCTCGATCGAGGCGCACCCCGAGCGTTATGTCTTTTC
>JAYWEH010000042.1:0-6150 GCA_043780025.1 Deltaproteobacteria bacterium | reverse complement strand
CACCCCGATTGGGGCCGGTTCTGGCAGATCATCGACAAGCATCGCGTGAGCATCCTGTACACAGCGCCGACGGCGATCCGCGCCTTCATCAAGGCGGGGGATTCATGGGTGGAACGCGCTGATCTCTCGAGCTTGCGCCTGCTCGGCAGCGTGGGTGAGCCCATCAACCCCGAAGTCTGGTTGTGGTACCACGAGAAAGTCGGCAAACGGCGCTGCCCCATCGTCGATACCTGGTGGCAGACCGAAACGGGCAGCATCATGACCACCACTCTGCCCGGCGCCGTCGGAGCCCGGCCGGGCTCCACGGGGCTCCCCTTTTTCGGGGTCGAGCCCGACGTCGTAGGGCACGACGGTCAGAGCGTGGCGGCCAACGAAGGCGGCCTGTTCGTGATCCGCCGCCCGTGGCCCAGCATGTTGCGCACCATCTGGGGAGACGACGAGCGCTTCCAGCAGCAATATTTCTCCGACGTGCCCGGCTGCTACTTCACGGGTGACGGCGCACACCGTGACGCCGACGGATACTATCGCGTCGTCGGTCGCATCGACGACGTGCTCAACGTATCGGGCCACCGCATCGGTACAGCCGAAATCGAGAGCGTGCTCGTCGCTCATCCGAGCGTGGCAGAAGCAGCGGCAGTGGGCCGCCCCGACGATCTGAAGGGCCAGGCACTCGTGGCGTTCGTGACGCTCAAGCCGGGCTTCGATGCGACACCTGCTCAGGCCGAGGAGCTACGGCAGCAAGTCGCGAAAGAGATCGGCAAGTTCGCGCGGCCCGACGAAATTCGGTTTGCGGAAGGCCTACCAAAAACGCGGAGCGGCAAGATCATGCGCCGGCTGCTCAAGGACATCGCAGCCGGTCGAGAGATCAAAGGCGATCTCTCGACGCTCGAAGACATCAGCGTCCTCGACAAGCTCTCGAAGTGATCATGTTCCCGAGCCTCGGCACGTCGTTTGGAAAGCTCCGGCACCTGGCCGGATTGGGGCTCTGCGCTTCGCTCGGCTGTGGAGGGGCGACGCCGTCGCTGCCGGCCGCGGAAGCGCCGGAGCACGCGGAGCTCGAGCGGGAGCCCAAAGCCGAGCCCGAGTTGGCTACCTCGGCCGAGATCGGAGCGCTGGACGAGCAGGCCGCCGAACAGAGCTTTCGCGCCTCCATGGACGGGCTTCAGGCGTGTCTGAGCCAGGGCCTGCAGCGCGTCGCGTTCCTCGGCGGCAGCATCGAATTTGCGGTCAAGGTGGACGCCAAGCGCAACCCACCGCGTGTCTGGGCCGCGCAGTCTACGCTGGGTGAACGCGCGACCGAGAAGTGCATGTTCGAGGCACTGCGAGCCGTGCCCTGGCCCAAGCCCATCGGTGGGGTCAGCGGGATCGCTCGGAACTCGTTCGAGTTCGAACCGCGAAAAGGCGCTCCGGCGCCGGCTGTGTGGGACGCCGGCCGGGTCTGGGAAGTGCTGGGCGAGCTCGAACCCTCCCTCACCACATGCCGCGCCGAGGACCCCGGTGCGCTGCTCGTCACGATGTACATCGGAGAGGACGGTCGCGCTCTGTCCGGTGGTGTCTCTTCCATGGAAGCGGTCCAGGAAGAAACGGCGGACTGCGTCGTGGAGACGCTACTGGCCGCGCAGTTCCCCCTGCCCGAGCACAGCCCGACAAAAGTCCGCTTCCCGCTCTGATGCAACCCGCGCGTTCTGACGCGATGCGGCGCCAGAAGCCCGGAAATTTGCCGGCAAGCGCTTCGGCGGCTTAACACGTATCGGTGCCGGCCCTCGTCCCGACGCCGCACGGCCTGTGCTTCGCCTCCGTCACGCTGGCGCTGCTGGTGGTGTCGGCGGCGGTCGGCGCGCGCGAGCCCCGAGCGCCACTGCAGCCAGCGGGTGACACGCGGCTCCAGCAGCCGAGCCAACCGGAGCTCGGCCCCGCTCCCGCCCAGATCGCGAAGCTGCCGAGCCTCCAGGAGACGGCACGGCGGCTCCTCGTCGAGGCGCGACCCGTGCTCGGCGGCATCGTGGCGGTGCAAGCAGCGAGCGGACAGATCGTCGCGTTTCAGGAGTACCGGCGCCGAGGACAGACGGGCCACCCCCTTACGCAGGCGATCACCCCTGCGGCAAGCGTCTTCAAGCTCGTCACCACCGCAGCGCTGCTCGAGCGCACGCGAGTGACCCCGGCCACGCGCGTGTGCATCGATGGCGGTGAGCGCGACATCGAACGCGCTCACCTGCTCATACCTCCACCGGGACCGAGCCGATCCTGCCGTCCATTCGGCGAAGCGCTCGGCTTCAGCCGCAACGCTGTGTTCGCCCAGCTCGCCACCGAACACCTTCTGCGCAGCGACGTGATCGAGCTCGCCGAACGACTCGGCTTCAACCGCAACCTGAGCTTTGAGCGAGCCGCGCAGATGGGCACGCTCAGCGTGCCCTACAACGACCTGCAGTTCGCTCGCACCGCCGTGGGCTTTCGCGGCAGCAAGCTCTCCGTATTGGGCGCGACCCAGCTCGCGTACGTCGTGGCCAATGGCGGCGTGCTACGGACCATGACGTTACGCGCGCCCAGCTCGCCGATCCCGACACCGCTCGAACCTTTGACGCCCGAGCGCGTATTATTGCCTGCGACCGCGGATCGCTTGCGCCGCATGATGGAGGTGACAGTGCACAGCGGTACCTCTCTGGAAGCCTTCACCGCTCCCGGCGGTGGCAGCTACCTGGGGCCGATTCGCGCCGCGGGCAAGACGGGGACGCTGCAACCCGATGCGCACGCCCCTACGACCTCCTGGTTCGTCGGCTTCGCACCGAGCCGCGCTCCAGAGTTGATCGTGGCGGTGATGCTCGACAATAGTGAGGTGTGGCGGCGCAAGGCGAACCACGTGGCCCGCGATCTGATGCGCGCGTATTTTCACGGGCGCCCTCGGGTGAGCCACCCGTTTGAAGAAGACCCCGCGCTCACGGCTCAGGCCGCCCCCTCGCCATGACGCGCGAACGGGCGGCTTTCGCGAAGGGTGCTCAGCGCACCCGGCGCCGGCGGATCCAGAGCCCACAGGCGCCGAGCAGGGCAGCGAGCGAACTCAACCCGCCTCGGGATGAGACGTGACCGGACACCGCGCAGCCCGCATCCTTTTTCTCGACGGGCGCAGCTGAAACGGGAGCGACGTCCGCCTGTACCGGAGCCGCTGCAATTCCCAGCACGGGCACGCTGCTCTTGACCACGTCCGCGAGGGCAAAACGGTCGCGCTTGCGACTACCGAGGTCGCGCGCAGTCCAGACCTTGCGCAAGCCGCGATAGCTCGGCGGAGCCTTGCCCCAGCGCCAGCGCTTGGGGTTTTCACATTGGACCACCTTCTTGCTGGGATAGCTGGCCGCGTAGCGCGCCTGAAAGCGGCTCTCCGACGCCGATTCCACCGCGCCGGAGAGCTGCGCCGCAGGGCCCTCGGGCTCACCGACACCCCCCTGCACGTGGGCCGCGGGCCGCAGCTGGATGTCCTCGGGCAGGCCCTTGGCGTCATAGCGGTGATGCAGCCGTGTGATCACAAAGTGGTTGCGCGCGATCAGCGCCTTGCGTCGCGCCAGCTCGCGGCGTTGCTCTTCGGAGCGCTTGCGCGTTTCCTTGTCCGCGTCTTTGAGCAGCGCCTTTTCCTCTTCGGTCTGCTCGGGCGGCTTGGGGTTCCTGTCGGCTTCGGGTACGTCTGCCTCGATCACGTCCGCGCCCAGGCTGAGCAACTCGTGGATGCCGAGCGGTGCGTTAGGACAAGGCTCGCCGCAGTGTTTGATGGCGGGCCAGGCATACTCCACGAGAAACGTCTTCGGCTCCTTGACTAGCAACGCATCATGCATGCCGGCATAGAAGTCGCCCACGCGTTCTTTGACCGAGGCGTCGACGTTGACGTTGGTGGGTGGATACGCGTTCGAATAGTTCTGTACCTCGAAGCGCTTGTCCGGATGCAAGACGTAGATCAAGAGCTCCTGTGGGCCGTCCGCATTGGCCAAACCGAGCGTGGACGGAATCGTGTAGGCCTCGCGCGTGGCGAACCGAATGGGTGACAATAGTGCCCGGCGCGCCCCAATCAATTCGACCTTGCCCGCCGCGACCTCGGCAACCAACATCTGTTGGCCCGCCTCTTCGTACCGCGACAGCTTCTCACCAACGCCCTCGGGCACGTTCAGGCCACGCTTTGCCAGGTGGGCTTTTACGGACTGGCCCGGGGCGATCAAGCTGAAGGAATATTCCCCGTCCTTGAACTGCGGCTCCACGTCGAGCAGAAGCTCCGGAGCCAACTTCGGGCCTGAGCCCATCGCCGGCATGTCGGCACCTAGGAAATTGACGGCGCTGTCCTTGACCTGAAGGTTGCGCTCCCAGTCCTGTTCCGCCTCACCCGGCTCGCAGCCGTCCATTTCCCAAAATTCGTGAAAGCGCGGCGCGGTGATCTCGTCGAGGTGGTCCACCGAGTCCCGCTTGAGCGCCTTGACGGCGGGCAGCTTCACATCGGACGGCACCGGCAAGACCAGCGCGAAGCGATCGAGCGGCCCCTCGTAGTCGGCCCAGACCGTCACGACCGTGTGCCCCTCTTTCTGCATCAGCACCACCTGGGTGGAATTGCTCACGCGTGCCACATCCCCCTTGCCGGCGATGAAACCGGGCAAGGCGAAAGCCTGCGCCGGCAGGGCTGCTGCGACGGCGAAGGCGAGCCCGGCGGCGGCCCAGGAATGAATGGAACGGTGCGCATGACGGACAGGTGATTTTTGCATGCTCTTTTCAGCCACGGGGGTGTTGGGCCGGCTTGTGACCCGGACTCGGATCTACTAGAGGCTGGCCGGCACTGCGAGTCTTTCGGGCAGTCCCGAGCCTGGGGGGGGCAAACGGTCCAAAAACCTCTCGCCAAGCTTGGAATTGCCGAATTGTGTAATATTTTGGTGCAGCGCCAGTCATGACGGCCAACCCCGAGAACGCGCTCCGAAACGCGCAGCCCGACGCGCCCATCGGGGCTGGTATTCGGGGCACGCCCGGTATCGTCGCTCGCGCCCCCCGTTCGCTCGGGCAGTGGTTGAGCCGCATCTCGGTCAATGACTGGATGGTGCTCGCGTACCTCGGCGCGCTCGACCTGGCCATCCTGGCTTCGGTCCATCACGGCGCCGCGCGCGATCGCGCCCTCGTCGAGATGTCATCACTGCTCTTCGGCTTCATCGCGATCGTGGTGGTGCTGGTGCGCGGCGGGATCCTCAACCACCCCATCTGGACGCCGCTTGCGTTTCGCATCGCCCACTACGGCGGCATCCAGTGCACGTACTTTTTCATGCGGGGCTTCTTGCCCGTCGTCAACCCGGGCAGCCTCGACACGGAGCTCCATGAGATCGGCCTCCGACTCTTCGGCGTGGAACCCGCCCTGGCCATGCAAAGTTGGATCTCTCCTGCCACGACCGAGTGGTTTGCCTTCTTCTACTACGGGTACTTCTTCGTGCTCGGCGTACACGTGATCCCGATCCTATTTGCCGGCCGCAATCCGGTGCTGCTGTCCGAATTCAGCTTGGGACTATTGCTGGTGCTCTGCGTGGGCCAATCCCTGTATCTGCTCGTGCCGGGCTACGGCCCCTCGAGCGGCCTGCCCGCGCTATTCCACGTAGCGCTTCCGGAAGGCATCTGGTGGAACCTGGTGCGGAAGATCGTAGAGTCGGCCGGCGCTCAGAAGGATATTTTTCCCTCTATCCATACGGCTGCGCCGAGCTTCATCCTGTTGTTCTCATTTCAGAACCGGCGCTACCTGCCCTATCGCTACAGCTGGCCGCTCGTGGCTTTCTTCGTCTTCAACATTGTCGTGGCCACAATGTTCCTGCGCTGGCACTGGCTCGTCGACATCGTCGCCGGACTCACCCTGGCGTGGTTCGCCCACGTGGGCAGCGTACACATTTCTCGCTGGGAGCGGCGCCACCGCAGCGAGCGCGGGCTGCCACCGTCCTGGCCGGATTGGCCGCGGCGCAGCACGTCGCAGTCAACAGCGTCGCAGTGAACAGCGACGCGCGTGCAGACCGGCGCCGTGTCAGCGACGCGGCTTGAACAAGCCGGCTTGATGCAGCTTGCCGGGCAACGCACGGCCCACCACGCGCTCGGCGACGTGGCCCGCCTGAACCAGTGCTTCGAGGTCGACGCCGGTCTGTAGGCCCATGCCGT
>JAYWEH010000041.1:0-14561 GCA_043780025.1 Deltaproteobacteria bacterium | reverse complement strand
CTGTCCACTTCGCAGCGCTTGAGCCAGTTCGTGTTGCTGTCGAGCAGGAGATCGGTGCCGTCGGTGGCTTTGCCGCAGGAGCCCAGCCCGAGGCCCAGGCCCAACACGCCCAAACACGTCGAGAGCAACATCCGGCCGCTACGCATGCTTCGCATCATTTCGAGCCCTCCTCCTCATTCGCCGCCGGCGGCTCGCTCGGCGCGAGCTCACCCTCCAGGCGCTCCACGTTTTGACCGAAATAGAAGGTCACGCGTACCTTCTCGGCGTCCGCTACGGGGTGCTCGCGGTTGTGTGCGCTGACCCGATTCCACACCTCGTTGACGCGCGCACGCACATCCTTGAGCAAGTCATACACTTCGGCTTCGAGTGGATGTGCCGCGTGCACGTCGAACGACAACGTGGCGCCGCCGATGCGTTCGGCGAGCTCGGAGTTTGCCCCGAGCCGCACCTTCGCGGCGATCGCCTTGGCCACACCGCGATAGTGATCGAGCACCGCGGCTTCCCAACCGGCGCGATCGCCCACCGCGATCGTCACGGTGCCAGAGCGATAGTGCCCCGTCCCTGGATCGCGCTGCACGCGGCCTTCGTTTTCGAGCTCGTCCAGGATCGCGTCGAGCTCGCCCGCGTCGGGCCCGAGCCGCGCCCCGAGCGCGGCCTTGTCGAGCGGCCCCTCCCGGTACACCAGCAGCCAGACCATCGCCGGCAACGTCGCGCGCAGATCTTCGCCTGCCAGACGCTCGCGATCGATCGCGGAGGTCAGCCCGAACAGCGCGGTGCCACCTCGCCCCGTCGAATACGCCAGGCCGTTGGCGACGAGATCCGCGAGAATGGCCGCCACCGCGTCCTCGTCATCGCGCGCAAAGCGCTCGAAGATGCGCCGCCGCGGCACGCTGCCTTGCTCGCGGATGTAGTCGATGATGGCCTCCCAGAGCGTCTTGTCGCGCTGGGTTTCACTCTCCGTGAGGCGTTGAACCTTCTTTTGGTAGCTGCGCAGCGCCAGACCGAACATGTCGGCGGCCACCTTGCGCCCGACGCCTTGCGCTTCGAGCTCTCGCGAAAGGCCCAGGAACACCTGATCGGCGATCTGCGCCATCGGTGCGCGCACTCCTGCCGCGGTGCACAGCTGCGCGATCAGGACGGTCGTCTGCCGTACAATGGAGTCGACGAGCAGCTTCGTGTTCATGGTCCGGCAGGCCCTCGGGCTGGAGCTTTAAGTTACTGCAGATCGGGCTCGGCAGGGGGTGCCCGCGAGTTCACCCCTGTGTAAGCCCGCCGGGCTCAGCGACACGCGCGCGCAGCCCGTGCCAGCCACGAAAGCAATCCCTGCGTGTTCAATTCCAGGTCGCTCGAAAGTAAGGCGTCCAGCTCAGCGAGCCCGAGGCGGCAGCCGTGCCGTTTCAGGGCTCCGAGCCATTGCGCGCGCATGCCGGCGTAGATCGCCGCATGCGGATCCGGCGCGTGCTGGTGCTGGCGAGCCAGGGCCACCAACTCGGCGACCTGCGACTTCATTGATGCCCCGAGCGCCGCTACGCCGCTGACACGGCCGAAGTGGGTCAGGTAGACCGCCTCGGGCTCGAGGGCGAGCAACCGATCAATGGAAGCGGTCAACTGCTCGGGATCAAACTGGCTGGGGGTGGTGGTGGGAAAGATGCAGGGGCCCGCCGCGGTGTCGAGCAAGCGATACGAGAGCCCGAACGTATCGCCAGTAAAAACGCTGGCTGCGTCGAGGTCGTGAAGCACGTGGTGATGCAGGGCGTGCCCGGGTGTGTGCAGGACCTGAAATTCGCTCCGGCCGAGCACCAGTCGCTCGAGGTCGGCGGTGATGAGCGTGCGATCAGCTGGGATCGGTAGCAACGTTCCGTACAATTCGTCGCTGCGTTCGGCGCCGTAAACCTGCCGCGTGGCTTCGACCAGCCGCGTCGGGTCCATCAGATGAGGAGCAGCGCGCGGATGCAGAATGGCGCGCGCCTCGGGCAACTTCGAGAGCAAGAGCCCTGCGCCCCCCGCGTGGTCCAGATGTGCGTGCGTGACGAAGACGAACTCCACCGCGCTCGGTGCAACACCGAGCTCCGCCAACGCGCCGAGCACTCGAGGTACCGAGGCGTTCGTCCCCGTATCCACCACTGCCGCACGCCCGTCGCGTTCAATCAGGTGGATCGAAGCGTAACCCGGCCGCACGTATTCGGCGTCGACGGTGGTGATGCCTCGAGGGTGTCGCGTCAGTGCCGGAGCGCCGAACATGCCGCAAGCCTAGCACGACGTATTCGCGGGCTTTCCAGTCGCTCAGGGGTAACGGCAGAAGTTGGCCCGAAGGACGTCCGCGCAGACCTGGCCTTCGGCGCAACCCGCGTTCAGCGCGTTGGCGAAATCGCATGCGCACAGATCGTCCTGGCCGTCGCCGTTGTCCTTACGGCAGATGCTGTTGGGAAAGCCGGGGCAATCGCTGGATGCAAAACACGTGCAGTGACCGCGCGTGCCCGATTCATCGGAGATGAGCACGCATTCTTCTGCGGCGGCGCAGCCGAGGCCGCAGCCCTGGCAATTGCTTCGATCCGTGCCGGTGTCCACGCAGGCGCCGTCGCAGCAGCGTTCCCGGTCGGATACGCCACATTGGACTCCTGCACAGTCGGGGTCCTCGCAGTCGGACTGCCCGTCGCAGTCGTCGTCGCGTGTGTCGCTGCAGTCGACCTCGAGGCTCGACGTCGCTGTGCAAGCGCACGCGCCGCCACAGCCGCCCTCCGCCGTATTGCCTGCGCTACCCCCGTTTGTAGCGCCCCCACCACTACCTTCCGGAGCCGCCGCGCCCGCGTCTTCCGCGGCGTGAGCCCGCGAACCCGCCGACCCCGTAGCTCCTGCCGTGCCCCCGCTCTCACTCTCTGCGCTAACGCCAGCGTCGATGGGGTCGAAGGCGCGATCATCGACACCGCAGCCGAGCAGATACCCGATCAGGGCGGCGCGCTTGGCTAGCTGCATTGCAGTATCTTCAGCGGTGATGTTTCAGCGCCTCAGCGGCGCCAGCGCCCGCGCCGGCTCTGTTCCACGATCTCCGCTTGAAACGCGTTGAACGCGCTGCCTTCGGGCCAGCTTGGCGCCCGCGAAACGACGGCGAGCGCTTCATCGCGGCGCCCCTGATCGATGTGTACGACGGCGAGCGCGTAATACATGGCCCAGTGCATGAGTGGCTGGTGCTTGGCGGCTGCGACGAGGCGCGCGACGTCACCCGGTTCGGGGCAATGCGCAAAAGCTCGTGCCAGCGCGCCGGCTGCGCCGCGCAGCACGCTCGCGCGGCTCTTCGCCCACGGTGAGGCCGGCAGCGGCAATGCCCGCAGGGACCGGGCCTTGTCCAGCGCCTGCGCCTTGCGCCCCTCGAACGCGTCGATCAACGTCTCGACGAACAGCCGGTGTTCGAGGGCGTTGTCCCAGGCGAGCCCGCGCTCCGCGCGCTCGAGCACGCCGCGCGCTCGGTCGGTCAGGCCGTGGGCTGCGAAGGCGGTCGCGCGGATCAGCGGCCCCACCGTGCGGTGGTGAGGCAAAGTGTCGATCGCGTCGTTCCACACGTCCAAGATCGCCCCGAGGTTGCCGGAGCTCAGGAGCTGCCGGAGCCGCTGGCGAGCCCGCAACTGGGGCACGCCGAAGGCGATGGCCACGGCCGCGAGCAGCAAGCCCGCCCACACGTCTTCGATCGCAAAATGGAGCGCTAGGGAAACGCCTGCGGCAGACAGCACGAAGCGCATCCACGCCCAGACGCGGCTGCCCGCGGAGGGCTCAAGGTAGTCATGAGGCGGCACTTTGGGTTCGCCTTAGCAGGACTGGTACCCGCAAATCATCCGTCAAGAGCCCTAGCGGAGGCCGATTGCCCGATTTGGCACAGCAAGACGGGGTTTGGGCACCTCCCCGAGGGGTCGAGAGCTCACTGTGGCAACTTCGTACTCGATTCGGCTCGAGCGAAGCGCTAGCTTCCGCAGTGGGTCCGTCAACAGCGCACCGCGAATCCCGCCAGGCCCGGAAGGGAGCAACGGTAGTGAGAAGCGGGTGTGGCGGGCCTCTATCTTTTTGTCCGGCGATTTTGAGGTCGCAGCTTTCTTGGGGGTCGCAGCCACGCTCAGTCTGCAGCTGCTAGACGATACCCCAGAAGATAAACGCGAGCTTGGTCAGGAAAAAATCCGCGATCAAGATCGTGATTGAGATCGCGACCACGGTCTTGGTCGTGCTGCTGCCCACACCCGCGGTACCACCGCGCGTGCGCATGCCGAAGTGACAGCCGAGCAGCGCGATAATCGCGCCGAAGAACGGCGTCTTGAACACCCCCATCAGGTAGTCCATCAGTACCAGCTGATCGAGCGCGCTCTGAAAGAAGAACGCGGCGGGGATGCCGAACTGCGAATCGGTGATCAGCATTGCGCCCGTGAAACCGAGAATCAGCGCGAAAGTGCCGACGATCGGCAATACGACGATCGCGGCTATCAGCCGCGGCAGCACCAATTTCTTGACCGGATCGGCGCCTAGCGCGCGGATGGCTTCGAGCTGTTCGGTGACCGCCATGGCGCCGATCTCGGCGGTCATGCCGGCGCCAATGCGGCCACCCACGATCACCGCCGTCAGCGTGGGTGCGAGCTCGCGCGCGAAGGTGAGCGCTACGACGCGGCCGGTGTATTCCATACCGCCGAATTTGCGCAGACCGAACGCGAACTGCGTCGACATCACCATGCCGATGAACAGGCTGGTGACCGCCACGATGCCCATCGAGGCGACGCCGAGCGACTCGAACTGCCGGATGATTTCCTTGCCCTCGAACGGCTTGCGAAAGCAGGCGCGCACGCAATTGCAGAACAACGTCGCCACCTCGCCCAGCTGCACGAGAAAAGCCGACATCGCGCCGAGCGCACGCACCGTCGGTGGCTCGGGCGGCGCGCGCCACGAGGCTCGCGCGCTCGGCGGACCCGAGGCGCTCGGCGGCCCGGAGGCGCTCGGTGGGCCCGAGGCAGAGGAAATCGGAGCAGGTGACACGGTTAGCTCAGGCTCGAGAAACCGCGCACGAACTCCAGGAACTCCTCCGGATCCTGGCGGTCACTCGCGATCTGGAGGAAATCGTACACGCAGCCGTCCTTTTTCAGCACCACCACGTGAAAATGCTTCTCGACGCCGTCGAGCTTGGCGACCATTTGCGTGGCCAGGGCTTCTCGCCCATCCAGCGGCAACAGCTGCTGCTCTTCCTGCCGACGCTCGGTGAACTGCAAGAACAGGTGCTGCGTGAGCGAGCGCAGCGGCACGTCCGCTGCGTCTCTGCCGCAACGGCCATTGATCGCCACGGTGGCGCCGCGTTCGTCATCGCGGAAAGCCAACGCCGTGTCGTTGATCTCGATGTGGCGCCAGGTTGACGGCACCTCTTCGAGCCGGAACGAGACGTCTCCGCGCCGAAACACCTGGCCGTCGAAGTCCGAGCCGGCGCACCCCCACGTCAGCGCGGCAAAGGACAGCGCGGCAAGGGGCAGCGCGGTGAGTGGCAGTAGTGCGAGTGACGGGTGAGCGCTCAACGCCCGAACAGTAATCCCGAGCGGCGGTACCCTCAAGTCAGAACCCGAGCCACGGCCGTCCACGCCCGCGCTTCTCCGGCTGAGCGCAGCTTGACTCGGGGCGCGACTTGTCCTCTGTTTCCAGGCCTCTAGATCGTCGGAAAACCACAGATGTTCCTCCCCCTGCGTGACGAAAACCCTACCGAGCGGGTGCCGTTCGTCAACTACGGGCTGATGACGTTGAACATCGTCTTGTTCTTGTACACCTGGCCCATGATGAGCGGGACGGGCTGGTGGGTGACTCCCGCCTACGGCCTCGTGCCCACCCGAATCATCGCCGACCCGGTGGGCGAGGCATTTACCGTCTTCACCAGCATGTTCATGCACGGCGGCTGGGTTCACCTCGGCTCCAACATGCTCGCGCTGCACATCTTCGGGGACAACCTCGAGGATATGATGGGGCATCGCCGGTACCTGTTTTTCTACTTGTGTTGCGGCATCGCCGCCGCGATGGCCCAGGTGTTCATAGATACGGCCAGCCCCATCCCGATGATTGGCGCATCCGGGGCGATTGGCGGCGTGATTGGCGGGTATCTGCTCTTGTTCCCGCGCGCGCCCATCGTGTTCTTGAACCTCAGCCCGCTGATGTTTCTGATCGGGCTCTTGCCGGTGGTGCCCGCTTGGGGGGTGGCGGGTTACTTCTTTATCGTCAACCTGCTCGAAGCGTTCGGGTACCTGGGTGAGCCGGGCGTCGGTGGTGTGGCCGTGTTTGCGCACCTGGGCGGTTTCGTAGCCGGGCTCGTCACCACCCGCGCGTTTGTCATCGGCAAGACGGTGGGGCGGCGGCAGTGGAAGGGCTTCCAGACCAAACACGCCGCACCGGCGCCGACAGGCGCACGCTGGCGCCGCCGCCCGCGCCGACCTCAGGATTAGAACAGCTACGGCTTCGTCGCTCGAAAACGCGCCCGCCCGGTTGGGCGAGGCGATCGCGTTTTCCGCGGCGGATCGCCCATGTTCGCGGCTCCCCTGTTCCTTTTTTGGGGGTTCGTTCCGGCGAACCCCCTCGTTGCCGAGTGAATCGGACAACGAGCCTCCCCCACGCAGATCACCGCCGCTCGCTGGGTTGGGGCAACCCAGGCGAGCTTTGGTGTAGGGCGCACCGCTTAGACGCCGATGAACAGGCGGTGGGCGAAGTTGCGCTCGAGCCGAGCCTTCAGCACCTTTTGTGCTGCCGTTTCGATGTCGTATTCGACCCGCTTGAACTCGAAACGCTTCTTGTCCGAATCGTAAACGGTGTAGCTGGCGCGATTATCGTAGTCACGCGGCTGACCTACGGACCCGACGCTCACGATGTACTTCTTGCCCTCTTCCAACTCGAAGTCGATCGGAGGGAGTTCTTCCACGGAGTCGCGCGTCAGCGCGAAGACCTTACACAGATGGGAGTGCCCGATCAGCGTGATGTGACCGAGCTCCGAGTACATCGACAAACACTCGCGCGCCTGTTCGGGCGCGAAAATGTACTCGAACTCTTCGAGCCGCACGGGCGAGCCATGACACAGATGAACGCCGATCGAGTCCAGCTTGATCTGGTAGGGCAGGCTCTTGAGCCACTCGAGGTTCGCCTCAGCGAGCATCGCCGAGTGGATGTCGAGCGCGTGGCGGGCTGCCTCGTAGTAATACGAGTAGTCCATGCGCCCGGCGACCGCGGCGTCGTGGTTGCCGAGGATGGTCGCCTTGGCGATGTCGCGAATGATCTCGGCGCACTCGTTCGGTGACCCGCCGTAGCCGACGGTGTCCCCCAAACAGTAGTACGCGTCGATGTTTTCACCCGAATAGGCTTCGAGGACAGCGCTCAAGGCTTCGTAATTGGCGTGTATGTCGCTTAGAATGCCCAGGCGCATAGGTTCGTCTCGCAGACTACCACGGATCACAGGTGCGGAACGCAAGTGAGCAATAAAGCTCTCCGCTCAATGTCCATCCCGCCCCGGCGCCCCGGCACTGCGCCCCCGCCGTACCGGCGAGAAGCTCGTGACTGAGCGTGACTAATCCAGGGCCCGGACCGGGCAATTGCATGCATTTGGACACGACACGTTCAGGATCGAAGAGAAGAGGCAACGGGCCAAACGCTGCGATTTGCGGCTGGAGGCGCGGAATGCCGGCCAGCCGTTCATTTGTTGCGATTGAGCGGCGTGGGATTTGGCCCTCGATCGCAGCCGGCTGGCTATGGTGCTCCTGATGAGCGAGCGGCTGGAAGCGACGAAGACCAACGGGGAGGAGGAGGCGCTCCTGGCGCTCGCCACCGAGATCCAGGAGCTCTCCGCGAGCTGTGAGCAGCACGTGCGTGACGCCGTGGGAATGGCGCTCGACGGCAGCATCGAGACGCTGCCGATCTTGGACCACTATGTGCGCCTTTCGGCGGAGGCGATCCGAGAGCGCCCCGCGCTCCTGCCGCTGCTTTCGCGCACTGTCGGCGCGTATTTTGGTCAGGTCGTGGCCAATCACTTTGGCGGGTTCTGGCTGCTCCCGAACGCGGACGTGCACACCTGGTACGTTTGCCTGCGCGGCGTCTATCTGGCGCTCAACCCCGTCGGCATGGCCCATGCGGCGCTGACCTGGTCGCTGGATGCCGACGTGCGCGCGCTCGGCCCCGCTGCCGAGCTGCGGCTGGCTCGCGAGGATCGGGCGGCCGTCGAAGCGAGGTTGGCGGCGTTGCCGCCGGTGCGAGAAGGGGATTTCTTCTCGCTTTCGACGCGCGTCGAAGCCCTGGAAGTCGCCGTCGCCGCGCTGGCCGAAGACATGGCCGCCGGGGGTATTGCCGACGTGGTGTTCGACGACGACGACTACTCCAAGGAACTGACCGAGCAGGACAAGTTCGACAACTAATCCTGAACTGGTCCCGGGGGTTTCGCCCCTCACGACGCTCACAACACGAGCTCCATTTCGAGCGCGTCTTGGCCCGTCTTGCGATAGTAGGCGGGCCGCACGCGCATCACACTGAAGCCGTTGCGCTCGTACAACGCGATTGCGGCCACGTTGTCGCGGCTCACTTCGAGCAGCACGCGCCGCCCGCCGAGCCCGCGAACGTCTGCCACGACTTGATCGAGTAGCGCGCGCCCCACGCCGCGGCGGCGGTGTTCAGTGCGGGTGCCGATCCAAATCAGCTGCAGCTCGTCGACGACCCACCAGCCGAGGGCGAAACCCAAAAGCTCTGCTGGTAGCTCGTGCGCCACCCAGCCTTGGGTGAGCGGTTGGGAGAGCTCGGCGCGAGGATCGATGTCCCCGCCGACCTTGCCGAAGGTCGCGTCCAGATTGTCGCAGTCGGCGAGGGTCAGCAGTCGCACCCACATACCGCGAGGTTGTCCTCGGTCCGGGCCGGAGAAAACGGAAATTTGGGCCCCTGACGCGCGCCCATGGCACTTCCGAGCAGTGCCCCTAGCGCTGCCCGCGAGCCAAATCCGGACCGGACTGTCCCGATGGGATGGTATTTTCGCGTGGGCCGCCTGGCTGATTCCACTCTGCCAAGGGATTGGGGCGATTCCAGGGTCGCCGACCTGGCAAGGCGATTTGGGCATCCTGCGGGACCTCGGCTTGACCACCACCGGGTCGGAAGGTGCCGTTTCCACGTTGCTCGTGCAGCTGCTAGCGGCGCTGCCGGTCGGCGGTCGCTGGTTCCGCGCCAGCTTGGTAGGGGTTATCGCGCTCGCGATCGGGGCGCGACTTCTCTTCGGGTTGCTGCGCGACCTGCTCGACTCTCGAGCCCCGCTGCGGGTCAACGCGCTTTTTGCCCTGATCGGTAGCCAGATCTGGGCGCTCAGTCCCCTGGCGCTCGAAACCGCCGCGATTCCGGGCAGCGCCCTCGTGGCGGTGGCTCTCTGCCTCAGCGCCTTGGCTCGTCTGGCGCCCGCCGCTCGGGGCGTGGACGCGCGCGCGCTGCCGATCGCGTTGGTGTTCGCGGGTTTGACCCTGGGGGAAGATCACGGGGTCGGTCTCGGGCTGCTCGCCCTCGGCTCGTTCTGCTGGTGGGTGACAGGCCGTCGAACCTCGCTCGCGATGGTGACGATGTCGATGTTCGCTGCGTTTGCGGCCGCGGCCAGCTGCTTGCTCGTGCGCTGGCTGCCGGGCGTCTCCAATTCTCACGGCCTGGACCTGGGCCTCGGCTTCTCGGACGCGCGCGAAGCCGGCGTCGAGGTTGCCGTCACCGGAGCGCTCGATCTCGCACGGCGCACGCTCGCGGGCTGGTTCGAACAGCTGGGCGTGGTGGGCAGCCTGATCGGCATCGCCGGGTTGGCCTTCGGTCTGGCGCGACCGCTGGCGCGCCAGGCAACGGCCTTCTGGTGCGCGCTCGCCCTCCTTGGAGCCATCGGGCCCTTCGCAGCCTGGGCGGGTAGCGAGCGCGCCGCGAGCTCTGTCGTGCTCCTGTCGAGCATAGGAGTCGTTGCTGGCTTGTGCTCGTGTCTGCAGGCGGTCACGCGCGCTTTGTGGTTCGAGCGGCTGCCGCTCGGGCGACCCGCCAGCATACTGTGTGCGGCTTTTGCGCTCACTCTGCTCTTGCACCAGCTGGACCGCCCGCTGCCGCTCGCGCTCGGCGCGAACGGAGCGGAGCTCTGGTCGGACGAAGCCCTGGGTAAGCTGCCGCCCCAGAGCCTCGTCTTGGTCCAGACGCGCACGCTCGCGCTGCGCCTGCTCGCGGCCCGAGTGCTCCACGATGATCGTCCCGACGTCTTGATCGTGCCCATGCCGTTTCTGGCGAGCGGCCATTTCGCGGAGGCCCTGCAGGCCCAGGAGCCCGCGATTTCCCCGCTGTTGCGCCAGCTCGCCGCTAACGGCTTTTCCGATGAATACTCCTTGTGCCGGCTCGCGGACGAAAGGCCATCGTTCGTCGAGCTCGACGGCCATTGGGATCGCCGCTTGAGAGAACATTTGCGGCCCGCTGCGCTGTGGCTGAGCTTCTCGGCTCACCCTCTCGGCAGCGCCGATCGGCGCTCGGGCGTGAAACTCAGCCGGGCGGCGCTGCGGCGCATCGCGGGTGCGTTGCCGGAGTCGGAGCCCTTCGACCCACGCACGATGAGCGTCATCACCGCGCAGCTCGCGCAGCAGGCTGAGTTGCTCGCCGGGTTGGGTGACGGGGCGAGCTCCGAGCGCTTGCTGCGCAGCACCGCGCGGCTCGGTTCACCGCTCGACAGGCGCGATCCTGCGCGACCCCTGGCGGCAGATGTGGAGCTGGGTCGCCCGGCAGTGCTATCGCTACGCTGAGTTTCTGAGTCCCCGCATGGAATCCGAACCAGACACTCTGCAGCTGCGGCCGCTGCTCGAGCGCGACGCCCCGGTGATTTCGAATGCCTTTGCTGAATTGGGTTGGGAGAAGCCGATGCAACAGTATCTCGACTACCTGTCGGAGCAACAGCAGGGCATTCGAGAGTGCTGGGTCGCGCTGCACGCGTCGGAGTTGTGCGGCTATGTCACGCTACACTGGAATCCCCTGTATCCGGGCGTTGCGGGTAAAGGGATACCCGAGATCCAGGACCTCAACGTGTTGCCGCAATATCGGCGCCGCGGCATTGCGACGCGCTTGCTCGATCGCGCCGAGCTGAGCGCTCGGGCGCGCGCCCGAGCAGTCGCGATCGGTGTCGGTCTGCATCCGGGCTATAACGCCGCACAGCGTTTGTACGTGCGCCGTGGCTATGTGCCCGATGGCCTTGGGGTGACCCACGAAGATCGCTTCGTGCAGCAAGGGGAGCTCGTGCCCTTCGACGACGAGCTCGTCTTGCACTTGACCAAGGAGCTCACCCGCGAGAGCTCGCCATTCTCGAGTTGAGGCGGCCCGCTCGCCAGTAGGGAAGCAACCCATGACGGATCAATCGGGTTTCGAGGCAAAGCCCCCGCTGCGGGTAGTGCGCATCTTTTGGGGCGCCTTCGTGGTGATGCTCGTGCTCGGTATCGGCTGGCTGATGATGCCCATTTGCGAGTTGATCCCGGACTCGCAGCTGCCCGTGTTCGAAAGCAACGTGACCATGGAGCAGCGCGCCGCTCGCGGTGAGCCCTTCGAGAAGAAGGGCAAACACTGGTACATCTGCAAGTCGCGGCTCGCGCGCGCCTTCTTCTTCTGAGCGCGGGGCCACGGCCTTACATCTGCGACTGTAGCTCGCGTTAAAGGACACTGATACCGGGTCAAAAAATGGTGCCCCCACTGCGATCGGGTGCTTCAGTCGAGACAACGCGGCTCAAATCGACGTCGCTGCGTTCGACCCCGCCCCGTCGCCGACGCAGCCTGGGCTGAGATGCCCTGAACTCGGAACCATCGGCTCAGCGCGTCGTGACGCTCTGTCTGTTCGCGGGCGGTGTCCCCGTGTATCCTTGTCTCAGCCGCGCACCATTGATGTTGAAGCTCTTCTAGAGGTAGATGCGGCGAGCGGGACTATTTGGCGCAATTGCGGGAAACGTTTCCCGCGATCTGAGGCCAAGTTTTGTGCTGCACTGCATCGTTAGCGTTGCGTTTCTACGAAACCGTTTACTCAGTCGTTGCATCGTGGTACCTCGCCGTCGCCTGCACTTTTGCAGACGTTTAACCGTTGCGAGCGAATCCATGCTTTTGAAACGTGTTTGCAGCTTAGGCTTCTTGGCTTTCGGCTTTCACGCGGCGGTTGCTGCGGCGCAAGCACCAGCACCCGAGCCCGCCGCTCCTGCACCCGAGCCTGCGCCGGCGCCGGCGCCTGTGCCCGTCGTCGTGGCCGCGCCGGTGGCAGCGCCTGAACCCGCACCGCCCGCTCCTGTTCCGGAGGCCCCTGTTCCGGAAGCTCCGGTGATTCGCGCCTACGCGCTGATCAAGCCGACGATCATCGTCGCCAACGACGCGGTGGATTCGTTTAGCCAGCCCAACGCCTCCGCGGCAACAGCCGCCGGCAACCCGGTGATAGCAGGGGCTGACGGCAAGCCGTTCATGTCGTTCCAGGCCGCTCAGGCGCGGCTTGGCTTCTGGTTTGCCGAGAAGTCGCCGGTGCGCGGGCACTTCGAGTTCGACTTCATCGATTTCGCCAAGGCGACACCGACCACGCAGGCACTGCCCCGGCTCCGCATCGCCACCGTCGAATGGAAGTTGAGTGATTCAGTCCAAATCCACGCCGGGCAAGACTGGGACCTGTATCAGCCGGTCAATCCCCACAGCTTCAACATCGTGTCGGTGGCCTACCAGGCGGGCAACACCGGCTTCATGCGCCAACAGGTCAAGCTGATCTACACTACACCGAGCCTCGAGCTCGGTACGGCTATCGGCATGCCGGGCATCAACGCGGGCGCCAAGCTCGCCGTTCCCGAGCTCGGGGTGTTGCCGTCGCTCGCGGTGCGTGCCGCGGCGTTGTTAGGCACGGCCGGTCGCATCGGTGTATCGGCTTTGGCCACGCGCTGGACCCCCGGGATCCACACCGCGGCTGAACGCAATGCGTTTGCAGGTGCGGCTGGCTTGTTCGGTGACGTGACGCCGGCGGAGCGCTTCAACTTGCGCTTCGAGGCCTACTTCGCGCGCAACGGCGGCAACACCGGCATGTTGAGCCTCGGCGCTGGTAGTCTCACGGAAGACATCGACGAAGTGGGCGGCGTCGTGTCGGCCAAGTATGGCGTGACCGAAGCGCACTCGCTGTACCTGCTGGGCGGCATCGCCAAGGTCTTGAACGATGACAAGGTGACGCCGGGCTACGTGTACCCTGCGCCGCCCGCCACCGCGATGCCCGGGGACATACCGGCGGCGTCCACCGCAACGCTGGCTGCCGGTAACCCCGGTATGAAGCAGAACCTGGTCGGGCGGCTCGGCTACGAGTACCGCCACGACAAGAGCGTCGCGTTCGTGCTCGAGGGCTTCTTCTTCAATTCCGAGCACGTGCTCAACACAGTCGACACCGCGCGCTTCGACGAGAAGCAGACCGCGGTCGGCGCCGAAATCGGCCTGCTCTTTACGCTCTAGTCTGAGAAGTGCACGCCGGAGCCGTGGCTCCGGCGTAGCGAGCCCGGTGTCGAGCGTCAGAAGGGAATCAAGCGGAGCTCGCAGCGTCCCGCTAGGCAGGTGACCGCGGGGTCCCCAGCGGGTGGCACACACGGCAGGGGGATCGGAGCCGGGCAAGCGCTGGCCGTGTATTGGCCGCAAACTGTCTGGTCCACGTCATCGATGCTCTGAAGCACGGCTTCCGACGCAGTCGAAGCCACGGCCGCTGGGTTGCCGCAGTCGGGCGAACAACTGACGCTCGGGTTGATCAGCGTGCAATCGCCGTCACCGGCGCAAGCCTTGTTGGCGCCATCGAGAAGCTCGCGCATGCGCGAACCCGCCTCTCTGTCCAGGTCTTCGCACTGGGCCAGTAGATCGTCACCCCTACACGTTCCGTTGATGCATTGGCTCACCGGAAGAGCGAACGGCGGACAGCTGGCAGGTGGCAGGCGCTCGCAGCCGGTCAACGCCGCACAGGTGGGCGCGGTGTCTTGCTCGATGGTCGACTCGGCCGCCGAGATCCCCGAGACGGACAAGTAGTCCAGCACGCACTTCGAATAGCAGCCCACGTTCCAGACCACCGTTTGGCAATCGGCATCGCTCGAACAGGTGGCGTCCGCGGCGCCGTAACCCGCGGTGATCTGGTTCTCCAGTTGTTCCTCCAGCGCAGCGCACTCCGCGCTCGAGAGCGTGCCGGAGGCCCCGTTGCCTCCGCTTCCGTCGCCGCCGCCACTGCCGCTGGCGCCGTCGTTGCTGTCGGCGCTGACTCGGATGGTCTCCGACCTACCATTGAGCGAGACGGTGACTTCGTATTCATCCGCGAGTGAACCGCTCACGACCACACTCACCGAGCCATCCGTGGCCGCAGCGGCCTCCGCCCGCGCGCCTGTGCGCAGGTTCGTCACGCTGACCACGGCGCCCGGGCTCACCGCCCCCGCGGCACCGACCACCTCTACAGTGCCCTCAGCGGCACCCGCGACGATGTCCAGGAGCCGTTCATCGATCTCGGGGGGATTGCCGGTCTCCGTCCCCGGCTCGGTTTCGCCTCCGCAGTGATTGAGCAGCGGCGGGCAAAC
>JAYWEH010000040.1:0-2605 GCA_043780025.1 Deltaproteobacteria bacterium | reverse complement strand
GGGGCAGCGCCCCCGGTGGGGGGCGGGATGCCCGCTGGGACACGCCTTCAGCAAGCCGCCGTGAAGGAACGCCGTCGCGGCGACACCCAACTTTGGCTCGAAATCCCGCAGCCTTCGCTGACTCCCGAGATTGCAAATTACAATGCGTACCCCCTACCCTCTTCGCCGGCTCGATCTGGCTTGTGCACTCGTGCTCTTCGGGTGCCAACTCAACCCTTCGAGCGACCAACAGAGTCCGCTCTCCACCCGCGCGGCGCAGCCAGCGCCAGACTCATCCCCAGTTCCAGCGTCGGGTTCTGCCGCCCTGGAGCAGGCGGCGAGCGCCGGTGCATCTGCGTCGCCTCCGGTGCTGCCGTACCCACCCGCACCCTGGCGCCTAGCTGAGTCGAAAGCGTTGAGCCGAGTCGTGCTCTGGTTTTCTCAGATTGTCATCCGGCATGCAGAGGTACGGCCCGAAGTGAGTTTCAGTCCCGCCTATTGGACGGCGGTAACCGAGTCGAACCGCAGTCGAGCTCGCGCTCTCGAGATCGCCGAGCAGGTCGCGGCGCAGGCCGCTCAAGACCCGGCGCTCTTTCCCGAGCTAGCGCGTCAGTATTCCGAAGACCTGTCCAGCCGCGACGATGGAGGAGCGCTGGGTGGCGTCACGGCCGATCAAATATCGCGCTGGCCTCAGGTGCTCGATACGCTGTCTGTTTTGAAGCCCGGAAATACATCACAAGTCGTGGAGACTCGCTACGGCTTCCATGTTTTCTACCGCTCCGCAGCGCCGCCTGAAGAGCAACGGAGCGGCTCGCATATCGTGATTGGTCATGACCGGGCTCCTTGGGGCTGGGTGTTTGCGCGCGCCGAGCGGCCACCGCGGACGCGCGACCAAGCGCTGGCGCTGGCCAATGACGTCTACCGGCAGACGCAAGCCGAACCTCACCGCTTCGTCGAGTTCGTTTGGCGCTATTCGGAGCATCTCGACGCGGTCGCGGATGGGGACCTCGGCAACTGGTCCACGCGCGAAAGCCATTACTTTCCACCGCGCGCCAAGCGCCTCGCCGAGCTCGCCGTCGGGGAAATCGGGGCACCCGTCGAAACCCATCTCGGCTTCGAGATCGTCCAGCGGACGCAGCTACGTCCGCGGCCTCGCTATCGGGCGACCCTGTTCACGGTTCCTCTCGGCGACGTGGACAGCAGTGCCCCCACCTGGCCCAACGCGGCCGCATTAGCCGCGGCGCGCGACAAGGCGGAAGAAGCGGCCACACTGTTCCTCCAGGATGCGTCGCAGTTCGAAGGGCTGCCGGCCCCAGTGACGGAGGAATGGGAGGAAGGCAGACAACACCCGGAGTTGACCCTCGCGCTCGAGGGCTTACTCGTCGGGCAAATCACACCGGCGCCCGTCTACACGGAACTTGGATTCATCCTTGCCAAGCGGCTGGAGCCGGACCCGGTAGTACCCTCCGAACCCTTCGAGACAGAGCTGCCCTCACCCTCGCCGGGAGAGCTCGCTCAGGTGCTCGGGGCAATGTCGGTGCCCGACGCGCAACAATTCCTGAGCACGTTCGCGGCTCTCGCAGCGGTAGAATTGTCGCTGCCGCGTGAAACTAGCCAGCGACTCGGCGCTCTGCATGAGCTCGCCGGTATGGACGACGCGGTCGAGCTCGGGGTGCGGGTTGAATCGTTGAGCGACCTATTCGAGCGCACCAAAGACTTTCTGGGTGCGTCTGTTTACGCGCGCTATCAGGCCGCTTTGAGTCGGGACGTCGCCAAGCTGCTGCCGCAAGACGCCGTGCACGGACCACTCGGCCTCTGACGCGCCAAGGGCTAGCTGTCATCGGCGGGAAGGCATTCCAAAGCGAAAGTGCGGGACCGAGCGCATCGATCAGGTAACGTATCGCCATTGGGGACGAAGCCGCTGGCGCGGCAGCTCGATCGGCGCCGTCGAGTCTCGTCCAAGCCAGGCTCGTACCCGTACCCGCAGCCGAACCGGCGCTCAGTCTGGATACCGCGCTTGCGCAGTTCGCTGCGCGACTCCGACAGGTTCGGGTGTACTCAGTACCCAGTTGGGTGATTGAGTACGCCGCGCGGGAGGGAGCGCCAGTGCACATCTATGACTTGGCCGGGGCAGAGCCGACGTCCATGCGCCCGAGTGGATCAGATGTCCGCCATGGATAGTCGCTCCGCCTTGACCAAGACGACGTCCGTCAACCATCATGGTCAGCTACATTTTTGGCGTTTAGGGATGGGGGGCTCGATGGTCAATCAGGAGGAGAGCACGATGAAGATGAATTCGTTATGGACTATTTTTGCAGGCTTCGTTGCCGTGGGCGCGATCGTAGGGGCAGCGGTGCCGGCCAGCGCTTGGTCGGTTAGACAGAATGGTGCCTACTGCATGACGCTTCCGGGCGCGAACGTCAGCCACGGTGGCGCGGGCGTCGCGAACCATAGCACGACTGGCACCGGGCACCTCGTTTGCCCGGTGATCGACACTTCCGCAACGCCGAAAACGGGCGTCACTGCGCTAAGGCGGCTGATCCTATTTAGGTTGCCAAGTTCCGCGGTCGCAGCTCGTAGTTCCATTCGCCGCGAAATGCGTCTGGGTGCAAGGCAAGCGCGTCCA
>JAYWEH010000039.1:0-6154 GCA_043780025.1 Deltaproteobacteria bacterium | reverse complement strand
TCTGGCGACGACGAGGCGGAGGTGTACGAGGCCGTGGCCGAGGTTGCGCCACCGCCGCGCCAGGCGACCGAGCGCAAGCTGGAGGCGGCAGAGCTCTTGCAGGTTCCAGGCACGCTCGGCGATCCGCTGCGCGGCGTGGAGCTCTTACCCGGTGTGGCGCGTTCGCCTGACGGCGAGCCGATCGTGCGCGGCGCGGCGCAGCACGAGAGCGCCGTGTTCATTGACGGCAGTAGCGTGCCCTACCTGTACCACTTTGGCGGGTTGCGCAGCGTGGTGCATCCACGCCTCATCGAACAGGTCGAGCTCTACCCGGGCAACTTCTCCGCCCGCTACGGCCGCGCCACCGGCGGCGTCGTGGAGGCCGCGCTGCGCGACCCGCGCCGCGACGCGCCGCACCTGGAGCTCGAGCTCAGTTTGATCGATTCGTCCGTCCTCGTGGAAGCTCCTCTCGGTGAGGCGGCGGGGATTGCGCTAGCGGCGCGCCGTAGCAACATCGACGTCGCCTTCGACGCATTCGTTCCGGAGCGCAGCTTCGACGCGATCGTTGCACCTGTCTATTGGGACTACCAGGGGATACTTCGCCTCGATCTGGGCAGCGAGCGCCGATTGCGCTTCAGCTTCTTGGGCTCACGGGACGAGCTCGAACTGCTGTTTGCGACGCCGAACAGCGAAAACGCCACGCTGCGCGGTAGCCTCGCCGGGGCCGCGGAATACCATCGCGGCCAGGTCCAATACGACGACACTCGTGGACCGGTAGTGCAGAAGCTGCAGGCGTACGCCGGATTTCAGAGGCTTTCGCAGAGCGTGGGTTCGAACGACGCCGCGTATTTTGAGGTGTTGGACTTCGGCGGGCGCGCTGAATGGACGCTACCGCTGGGCGACAGCCTCGACCTCGGCGCCGGCCTCGATCTATCGGCTGGCGCGTTCGAGGGCGCCTACCGTGGCAGTGCCGCCCCGGCGAGCGAAGGCAGCCTCGACACACCGTCGGACGTGCGCGATCAAATCGTGATCGGGCGCACGCGCTTCCTGCTCATCAATCCGGCTGCGTATGTCGAGGCTCGCTACTTTGCGCACCCGGACTTGCTGCTCATTCCGGGCGTGCGCGTCGACTACTATCACCAGCTCCGCGAGCTCACCATCAACCCGCGCTTGAGCCAGCGCTATGCCTGGACCGAAACGCTCACGTTGAAGTCGGGGGTCGGCTGGTATTCACAACCGCCCGAATATTACGAGGCGGTGCCGGGCGTGGGCAATCCGGACATCGATCCCTACCACGCGCTGCACGTTGGAGCCGGCGTCGAGTGGCAACCCCACGAGCAACTGTCGCTCGACCTGGACGGGTTCTTCAAGTTCACGAGCGGGCGCGTCGTGAGCACGCCGGGCAGCGCGCCCCCGGGCTTCATCAACGACGGTCGAGGCCGCATCTTCGGCGTCGAGACCGGAACCCGCTATCAGTCGTCGTTCGGGCTCGACGCGCAGCTCAGCTACACGTTGTCGAGGAGCGAGCGGGCCGATCGCGACGAGGCATGGCGCTTGTTCGACCGCGATCAGACGCACGTGCTGGGGATCGCTGCCGGCTATGATCTAGGGGCCGGTTGGCGCGCGGGCGTGCGCTTCCGCTTCATCAGCGGCAACCCGGTGACGCCCATCGCTGGCTCCGTCTACGACGCGGGGACGGACCAATATTATCCACGCGTCGGCGCGCAGAACTCGGAACGCGATCCGGCGTTTGATCAACTGGATGTGCGCATCGACAAACGCTTCGATTTTGGGCCGGTAGGGCTCTCGGTGTATCTGGACATCCAGAACGTCTACGCGGCGGAGAATCCAGAAGGATTCACCTACAGCTACGACTACAGCGAGCGCGAGGCCGCGAGCGGCAGTCCATTCTTTCCGAATCTCGGCTTGAGAGGTGAGCTGTGAATGTTCGAGCGGAGGACGGTTGGTTCTGGGGCAGCCGGGCGCGGTTTGCTCGCGGTTGTGGGTTTGCGCTGGCCTCATGGTTTGCGCAGGGTTGTGGGGATCCGCTGGTGGACGCGGCAGTGGTGGTGGGCCCCCGCGTGCTCGGCGCGCGCGTTCGCACGGCTAACGACGCGCTCGTCGCGGAGCCCGGCGCCGGCGAGAGCGCGCAGATCGAGTGGCTGGTGGTGTCCAACGTGCGGGGCGCGTTTGCTTCCGCACTCAGCTTCTGCGTCGCGGAGCCGAGCTTGCTCGGCGCGCCCCGTTGCGACGGCGCGGCGTTTGACGAACAGGTCGTGAAAGGGCAGTTCGGCGTGGGGCTCGCCGCCGACTTTCGCTTGCCCGCCGAACTCGCGCCGGGTGACCGTTGGCTCGCCTGGTTCGGATCGTGCGGCGAAACGGCCGCCCTCTTCGACGACGAGCGCAGCGAATTTCTCTGCGCCGACAAAAGTGCGGCGCGGAGCGCGTTCTATCGCGGCCGAGTGCCGGGACCGGATGCGAGCGGTAATCGCAATCCCGAGCTCGACGACGACCTGCTCTTGCTCGACGCTGCGCGCTGGGCGGGCCCGGGCGAACCGCTCGGGGTGGGGGAGCCGTGCCAGGGCAGTGGGCTGCCCGAGCGACGGGGCGGAACGCGCGCGGCGATCGAGTTTCAGCTCGCAGGGGATGATCGCGAGGCGCTTCAACCGCCGGGCGCGGGCGACTACCGCCCTCGCGCGCGCGAGTCGTTGGTGTACACGCACGTGGCGAACTTCGAGGGGCTCGAGCGGCCCTTTTCAGCTATCGAACACGACGGTGACGAGCTCGGCTTTGCGCTCGAGCTAGCGCTGCCCGCGCTCGGCACGGCTGACTCGGAGGGGCAGACGCTGGCCTTCTACCTGCTCGTGCGCGACGAGCGCGGCGGGGTGGACTGGACCGAGCGGCAGCTGTGCGTACTGAACCCGTGATGGCGCTACTTGGCGCCGGACGTGAAACTCGCGATCCATGGAGGAAATGAAAAATGCAGATCGAAACCTTATTTGGCGCTGTGGCGAACTTCGGCGCCACCTGGATCCTGTGGGCGCTGCTCGGTGCGAGCGTGTGCGGGCTCGCCATCGCGGTGGAGCGAGCCGTATGCTTCTGGACCACGCGCGACGATATCGAGTCGCTTTCGGACGAGGTGTGCCGGGCCTTCGAAGCGAAGAACTGGCAACGAGCCCAAAAATTGCTCAGTGAATCGCCGAGCTTCGAGGCGCGTGTGGCGGCGGCCGCCATCGGCCATACCGATCCACAGAGCGCGGACCAGCTGATGTTGGGCGCCACGCAGAGCGTGCGTTTGGAGCTGGAACGATATCTGCCCGTGCTCGGCACGCTCGGCAGCAACGCGCCCTTCGTGGGCCTCTTGGGCACGGTGATCGGCATCATCGGTGCATTCCGGCAGCTCGATCAGAGCCGCGGCGCCTGGACTGACGGTCTGATGAGAGAAATCGGCGAAGCGTTGATTGCCACTGCGATGGGCTTGCTCGTGGCCTTGCCGGCGATCGCCGCGTTCAATGCGTTTCGCAGCTTAGCGCACGTGCGTCTCGGCCGTGCTGACGTGCTGCGCCGCCGCGTGCTCGGCCAGTTGCACGCGAGCAAGGTGGGTTGAACGATGGCGAGCTCGAGTTCTGAGGGCGATGAGCTCCTCAGTCAGATCAACGTCACGCCGTTGGTGGACGTGCTCCTGGTGTTGCTCCTCGTGTTGATGGTCTCCGCCAGCGCGGCGGTGGCGCGCAGCCTAGGCGTCAATCTGCCCAAGGCCGAATCCGGCGTGAGCTCGGATAGCCCCCTGATTGTGTCCGTCGCTCCGGACGGCAGCTGGCACCTCGCGGACCGGATCGTGAGCGCGGCCGAGCTTCGCGCGCATCTGAACGGCCTTGGCGACACCGCGGCGCTCAGTGTGGTGGTCGCTGCTGATGGATCCGTGTCGCACCGTCACGTCGTGCAACTGCTCGACGTCTTGCAGCTCCAGGGTGTGTTTCGAGTGGCATTTGCGGTCAGTGCGGAGGGTCGGAGCCGATGACGCGGGGCGCGCGCTGGTCGTGGGCGTTGTGCGCGAGTTGTCTGCTGCACGGCGTGTTGTGGGCCCAAGGCGTCCGGGCGTCGCGCACCGATCGGCGAGAGCCGCCTCCGCGCGACCTCGAGCTGCGCTGGGTAGCGCTGGCTCCACCGCCGGAGCCGCCAGTGGCCGAGCCGGTTCCGGAGCCGCCGCCTCCACGCTCGGTGCCGGCACCGAAGCCGGTTCCCGTGCAAGAAAAAGCAGCCGTTCCCGCTCCGCCCGAGCCCGCTATCGAGCCTCCCCGTGCCGCGTCGGACGTCACTGTGGCCAGCGACACGCTAGCAGGTCCGGACGTCATTGCGGCCATCGCGGCTCCGGGCGCCTTGGCGTTTTCGGGGTCGATTGGTGGGGCGGGAGGCGGCACCGCGACGGCGCCGCCTCCCGCGCCAGCGACGAAACAGGTGGAGCCTCCCGTGGTGGCACTCGGCGATCTCTCGAGGCGTCCCCGCCCACCTTCGCTCGACGGGGAGCTCGAGCGCCACTACCCAGCCGAGCTTCGGCGCCGTGGCGTGGAAGGTGTGGCCGAAGTGGGTCTGGTCGTGAACGCCGCGGGCCGCGTCGCGCGCGTCGAGATCTTGTCAGAGACGGCCAGCGGCTTCGCGAATGCCTGCCGAGCGACCTTGCTCGGCACGGAATGGAGCCCGCCGCTCGATCGCGCAGGCGTGCCGGTAGCCACGCGCCTCAAATATCGATGCCGCTTCGAAGTCGAGGATCCCTAGACTCGCTTCCCGGGCGGCGCGAGCACTTTCAGGTCGCCGTCGCCCAACTGCACGCTCGATACTATCTCAGTCTCGGCCGCGCGGGGTGGGCAACCCCTCTAAAAACTGCTCAACACGAGCGCACTTCCAATGCAGCTGGCGCAAGCGTCTCAGGCTGTGGGGTAGCCGAGGGCTTCGCGGCTGGTGAGCGGACTGCGCAAGGTTTCGAGTACGGCGTCCACCTTGTCCCGCTGATCGCGCAGGATGTTCTGCGCCAGGTGTTCCAGTCGAGCCAGATTAACGGGCGAGGCGTCGTCGAGGTCATCGTTGGCGCAGTTGGCGCCTTTCTGATCTCGGCCGAGTGGGACCTGAAAACGGTATTGGCGAACCTGGGGCGCGAACTGTTGGAGCTGATATTCGACGGTGTCGCTCACCCCGTCGAAGATCACGTCGAGGATGGGTCGCGCCCAACCGAGCAGCCCCCAATCTTTGGCATCGTCGAGCGGTATCGGGCGCTCGAGCTGGCCCGTACCGAGTGAAACGACCAGGTATTCGTCGGCGTTCGGATACAAGCGCCGCGCGGCAGCATACGCGCACATGGCCGGGTTGTTCGCGAATACACCACCGTCCACCAGGGCGAATCGCTTGTCGCTCAGGCTGCGCACGCTGGCAGGCTCGAAATACGTGGGTGCCGCCGCTGTGGCTCGTGCCACCGCCGTCAAATGAAAGTCTCGATCCGCCGCGACTTCCTTTTCCTGCTCGTCGAGCTCGAGCCCGCGCGCCACCCAGCTCTTGAAGAAGTACGGGTTGCGCTTTTCGATCTCGTACGCCGTGATTAGCAGATCGGCAGCCTCGACCTGACTGAGCCTGCCTTGCAGGCGCTTCCTCAAGGCTTCCTCGAGCGGCTCTGACGGATACTTTTCATCGAGCGCACTATTGGGATTGGTGACGGCGCGCCAGGCCGAGCGGTGGAAGATGTTGGGGCCATCTTCGCGATAGAAGGCGACGAGGTCGCGCGCCGCGACAGTTCTCGGCGCACACAGCGCCGCCGCCAGGATCCCGCCCGTCGACGTTCCGGCGAGCATGTGGAAGCGTCGCGCGATGGGGGTCTCGAGCCGAGCCTCCCAATCTGCCAGCAGCGTCGCCGGGATCAGCCCGCGAATGCCCCCGCCGTCGATGCACAGGATGCGTGCTACTTTCTTGCCGTCTGCCATGCCTCAACGCTCCCCTCCCGCTCGGGCCGGCCTGAATGGCGGAGTGAACGGGTGTCTGCAATGGGACGCGCGCTCGGCCGCCCCGTCGCACTCTAGATACCTGAGGGTGATCAGTTTTTCAAAGATTACTGCTACTTGCGGGCGCGCTCGTCGCATTGCGCCGGGCCCCCGTCACGGTCTTGAACGTTTTGGGAGCGGGCGGGCAC
>JAYWEH010000038.1:0-2607 GCA_043780025.1 Deltaproteobacteria bacterium | reverse complement strand
CTGGACGCGGATCTGGCCACACCGCTCTCGGAGCTCGCGCCCATGCGCCGGCTCATCGAGAGTCACTCGCATCTGAACATCGTCCTCGGTTCGCGCGTGGGCCTGCTCGGGCGTGACGTGCAACGTTCTCCCCAACGGCACTATCTCGGGCGCGTTTTCGCGACGCTGGCGAGCGCCATGTTGGACGCCGGCATCTATGACACGCAGTGTGGCGCCAAGCTGTTTCGCAACATCGAGCCCGTTCGTCGCGCTTTTGAGGAGCCGTTCCAGACGCGCTGGACCTTCGACGTCGAGCTGATCGCGCGGCTGCAGGCCCTGGGGCACGAGGGCGCCATGCCACCGCTGGATCAATCGGGCGCCGAATACCCGGTCTCCGAGTGGCGAGACGTGGCCGGGTCGAAGCTCGGAGCGCGCGCCATCGCGGGCGCGGGTGTCGACCTGATCAAGTTGTGGATTCGCTACAAGCGGCCCGGATAGCGCGTCTCCCGGGCGGCGCTCACGGCTCGGGCACGGCGCCGAGCCCGTCAGCGATGTGGCGATGCAGGATCGCCATGGGCGGCCGGTCTTTACCGTTGGGCAACGGCTGCACACTCATCGCGTAGTCGCCCCAGCGCGGCCCTGCCGCCCACGCCGCCCAGCCCAGCCAGACGTCGGCATTTTCACTCACAAAGCTGAGCAGCCGATCGACGGCACGAAAACACAGATCGTTCGGCGGCGCCCCGAACTCCGCGAGCAAGCCGCGCCGACCGTTGCTGCGCAGCCAGTCGGTCACCTCTTGCATGCGCCCCGGCCCAATCCCTTCGGTGAGGCACGTCGCGCCGGTACCGGACGAGTCCGCGTCCAGGTATTGGTGCAGCTCGTAGACGAAGTTGTTGGCGGGGTCGATTACTCCGGTCATGACCGTGGCGTTTGCGGTGCCGTAGTAGCTGGCGGTCCAGCTGTGCGCACCGGTCCAGCCGTTGCCGGGGACCAGCACGAGGTTCATCGCGCCCGCGCCGCGGATCGCCGCAATCGCCGCGTTGGCCGCCTCGAGCCAGGTTTCCGTGAGCATGTCATGCGGTTCGTTGACGAGCCCGAACGCGACCTTTGGATCGGCGCCGAAGTTTTCGGCCAGGCGCCGCCAGAAGTCTGCAAACTGCGCGATCTCGACGCCATCACCGAGCACGGACTCGACGCCGCCCTGGATGTAGCGCGCGTAGTTGTGCGGATCGAGCAGCAGGGTCAAGCCGAGGCCGGTCGCATAGCTGACGGTCTCGCTGAGTCGCCCGAGCTCGGCCGCGTCAAAGTCCTGGCCGAGGCTCGGCTGCAGCCGCTCCCAGCGGAAGGGCAAGCGGATCAGGTTCATGCCGCGCGCCGCAAACGCGTCGATGTCGCCCGCGCTCGGGTATTGGTAGTCCACCGGGTAGGTACCCGGCAGATTCTGCTGCCCGAACTCGGCGCCAGCGAGATTGACTCCGACCCACTCCACCTGTTGGCCCGGGCCCGGCTCGAGCGCCCAGGCGGGCACTTCCTTGGAAACCCAGCCACGGCCGGTGAGCGCCGCCAGATCGCGAACGCAGAAATCGAAGGGGCGTGCCGCCTGGCGCGACGCGGGCACCAGAAATTCGAGCGACGTCACCCGGTCAGGGTGAGAAAACTCTGCCTCGGGATTGTTGCGGACCAGCGCATCCTCGAAGAGGGCCACCACTTCACCCGCCTGGCGTACGACCACGTACGGCGTGTCCATGCGCTCGAGTTCTCGGAAACCGGTTCGCATGAAGGGCGGCAGCATGCCGTCCACGGAGAAGCCGACGCCCACGAGGCTTTCGTGCAAACCCGCGGCATCGGGACAATCGCCCAGGGTAAAACCCGCTTGCTCGGCATCGGGGCGGCACAGGTCGAGCACGGCTGCCGCGCCGAACTGTTCGCCCACCTCACCCACGATTTGTGCGGCCGCTCCTCGAAAACAGATCGCCCCTGCCTCGGCGCGAAGCTCGAGTGTGGAGTTGGTGCCCAGGCGCGTCGACCAAGCGCCGCGAATGCCGAGCGGATTGCTCTCGGGAGCGACACTGCCCGCGTCATCGCTCGGCAGCGCAAAGCTTTCGGCGGGGCCACCGGGAGCGGGAATGGCCACGACGATGGCGGGCAGCTCGCCGCCTCCGGGCCCCGTCGGAAGCGAGCCGTCCGCCTCCCTCGGAGCCGAACCTTCGGAGCAAGCAATACCCAACGCGACGGGCGTCAGCAGCAAGATGGACAGCGCGAAACTCGGGTAACTGCGCATACGGGGTCTTTCCTCGGCGGTCTCCGGCGGGGGCTCCGCAACGGTTTCCAACCCGAGACGCTATTCGACCCCCCCGGCACCGACAAGGGCGAGCGCGAGTACGCCAGTTCAATCGAGCGTTGCGAACCTCGAGTGCCTCTGGAAACGTTACCAGATCGTCTCGAGTGGGCGGGGAGGCGGGTTGTACTGCGCCGCTGACGTCTCGGTTGGCGCCCGGGGACTATTGTTCACCGTCACATACCAAGTTCGTACACGCTCATCCTTGATCGCTGCGTAGCTGTAACTTTGCAGCGACCCATCCTTCGACGAGGAGCTCTAGCTTTTCGTAGCCGCGCGCAAGCGTGAGC
>JAYWEH010000037.1:0-2608 GCA_043780025.1 Deltaproteobacteria bacterium | reverse complement strand
AGATCCTGAGCGCCTCGGGCAGCGCCGTCTCCGTGGCCTCGATCCTCGCGGACGAGGAGCAACACCTCGTTGACATGACCGCGCTCTTGCCGGCGCGGGTGCCCCGCTGGCAAGAAACGCTCGCGCGCGTCATGCAGGACGAAGCGCACGCGTTCGAGGTGTTGCTCGACGCGCTGGAGAGCGCCGTGTCCAGACCGAGCGGTGAGCGTGCGGCTGCCACCGACTCGTCGGCAAGTTGAGGCTAGTACGCCGGTTCCAATCAAGCGATGGGAATTTCGAATGCCCCGGCTGGGGCGGGCTGGGGCGAAGGCATCGAAATTCCCGCCTTTGCCACCCATTTGAACCGGCTCCCTCCTCTATCTTGGCCTCGAGTCGATAGAATCGAGGCACTAGTGTGGCGTTGCAGAAGTCGCAATCGCTGGTGGGTTCTAGGCGCGGAGCACCTTGCCTGAGTAGGTCCAATTGAACGGGTGGGCCTTGTCGTGCGATCGATCCGGAGCTGCAAGACCTGGCGTTTTTGACCTTTCTGTGCGTGACGATCTTCCTCGCCGATTGCCTGTACGTGTTCCTGGTGTTCGCCAAGCCCCAAGGGCACTCGGAGGCGGCAGGCACGCTACCGAGGACTGCGCCGGTCTGAGCTGGACGCCGGCTCTACGAAACGCAATCCTACACCGAGCTCGACCGGGCCACTTCTCGACCTCCACCGGCTCCCCTCTCGCGCCTGCGCGCAACTGCCGAATACCGGTGTCATTACCGACGATCCCTGGGTCACCTTCTCCAACAACGCCTATCGCACAATGATGATCGTCGAGCGGTGGTCCTCGTTGAAGCGTAGCCTGAACGCATTCGACGCCAACGAAGACCACCGCCCGGTCACTTCAGCTCAGTCCACGGCGCTTCGGAGATCCCGGTCAGCGATTTTTCCTCCAATAGAGCTTCAGGTCGGTCCCGATGACCCACGGTTGCGCGTCGGAGCCGACCGCAACGGTGTTAGCAAGCCCATTGTCCAGCATCCATTCGTGCCGCTCTACCGGTGGTGGCGAGCCGCCCACGGTCGCAACCTGGTCGTTGCGCACGAAGATGTTGTTGTTTGAGTTCACGACCCAGGCATAACCCGCTGGTCCGATGCCGATGTCCGTCGCAGAGCCGACGACCTCAGTCCAAGTCCCGGAGCTGGCAACGTTCGTCGTGCGCTTCCAAATCTTGCCGTCCTCAGCGACGACCCACGGAACACCGCCTGTGTCCACGGCAATGCGTACCGCCGCGCCACCTGACGGCACTGAGGCTTCAAAGCTCGAGCCGTTCCAGCGGAAGATACGATAGCCGCCCGCGACGTGTGTACATCCCAATACCCACGCGGTCCCCTCGCCTGCACCGCCTACACCGATGTCGGTGGCGCAGCCTGCCAACTGTCCCCAGGTGCCGGACGACGCCGAGGTCGTGCTGCGCTTGTAGACGTTGCCGTTGCTCGCGACGATCCAGGGCCGTCCGTCTTGGCCCACCGAGATTCGTACGGCACCTTGATTGCCCGTTGCCAGATCCCACGTGAGGCCCGCGTGGTTCGCCCTGCGCACCTCGTAGCCGCCCGAGATCGTGGTGGCCCCCGCCGCTACCCAAGCGTCTGGAACGTTATCGCTGTCCTGGCTGTCACCCCCGACGCCGATATCCCGCACGTTTGAGGGAAACCAAGTCTCGGTGAACCAGGCATCGTACAAGTAACTAGCCGACACCTTGTCGTCGACCGCAAGAGTTCGATCGAGCCCTGCGGCGCCGATGCTGGTGAAAGGCTCCATGGTTGCATCCAAGAAGGATGAATGCGCGAGCCCGATCGCGTGCCCGATTTCGTGCAAGAGCACCGTACGGAGGTCAGTTTCCGTGGCTGTCGGAGTTCCGTCATTGGACCACTTGGGCGAGGTACCGAGAGTGATGTCGCCGCCCACGTCGTTGCCGCCGTCGTCGGGATAACTCGCCTGTGCCAAGAGCCCAGGCGTGTTTCCAGAGGTGATGGCCATTTCGACCGGGTCACCGGGTAACGACGCGGCACCCGCGGCTGTGACGTTGGTGACCTGGGCCCAAAGATCTAGCATGCTCTTGACGGCTGCGGTGACGGCGGCCGCGCTGATGGCATTGCCGGCGCTATCCACCAGACCGGCAGCGCTGTCCACGCGATAGCTGATCGGCGACGGGTCATCCCAACCCCAATTGCCGATGCGGCCGTGGTCAAACTTATCCACCTTGCCATTTGCCGCATCTGAGCGACTGAAATCGCCGTCCGGAAATCCGCAGCGGGCCTTGCGCATCAGCGACAGCGTCGCTTCGTCCACGTTGCCCGTCGGGGGCAGCCCTGCATTCGTCTGCAACCTTACAATGGCCGCGGCCGTCTGCTCATCGAAGAACTCCGCATCCGCCGGCGCTTCCGCGACGACCGGCCGCCACTGACTATGCAGCGCCGATATGCGGTCACTGGGGAAATAGCCGAATTGCGTCAGATACTCGTGTACCGCGCGGACTTCGTCACCCTGCGAACCCAAAGTGAGCTCGATGTCGATGGCCTGCAGACGCTCGGGCAATGGCTCGGAATCCGGCAATTCGGGAGCCCAAGTCGGGC
>JAYWEH010000036.1:0-14569 GCA_043780025.1 Deltaproteobacteria bacterium | reverse complement strand
CGCAGCTGAACTCGTCTTCCAGGAAGCTGCACACGCCGTCACCGCACGGTGGGCAATCATTCGGGCAGGTGAACTCGCTCTCCGGGAACTCGCACAGGTTGTCGCCACAGGGGCGGCAATCGCTGGGACAGCTGAATTGGTCCTCGGGAAAATCGCAGAGGGCGTCGCCGCAAGAGGGGCAATCATTCGGGCAGGTGAACTCGTTCTCGGGGAATTCGCACAGCCCGTCAGGGCACTCGGCGCAGTCCTGCGGGCACGCGAACGGGTCGTTGAAATCGCAAGTATTGTCACCGCAGCCGGTGCAATCTCCAGGGCAGCTGAACAGGGTCTCCCCGCCGCGGCACTGGGCGTCACCGCATTCACCGCAGTCCGCGCGGCAGCTCCCGCTCGTCTCGTCTGAGGAGCAAAACGTGTCCCCGCAGCCCGGGGCACATTCGGCGGGGCAACGGTCATCCCAATCGCACACGCCATCACAGGCGTTGTCGCAGTCCGAGGGGCATTGCTCCGAGAAGTCGCAACGCGCGTCACACGAGCAGTCGCTGGGGCAGCTGAAGATGTCTTCGGTGTCGTTGCAAACGTTGTTGCCACACGCGGGTGGCCGGCAATCCGTCGGACACGCAGCGGCGCTCTCCCGGTTCGGGTCGCAGCGGCCGTCGCCACAGCCCTCGCAGTCGCTCGGGCAGGTTTCGCCGATGTTGCAGATTTCGTTGCAGAAGTTCGGGGGGCAATCGCGTCGGCACGATTCACGCGTCTCCGAGCCCGAGCAGATGTCGTCGCCGCAGGTAGCGGTCGTGGCGCAGTCGGACGGGCAGGTGATCAGGGTCTCGTCGCTCGAGCAGTTGTCGTCCCCGCAGCCCACCGTGCAATCTTGCGGACAGCTGGCGAAGCTCTCGCTGGAGGCGCTGCACGTCCCGTCATTGCAGAAGCAGTCGGCGCTGCAGTTGACGGGGCTTTCCGACGGCGCACACAAATCGTCTCCGCAGTTGGGCAGCTGTATCGGGTTTTCGCCCAGCGGCGCGCGGCCGCAGGCGCCCACGGCCAACCAAAAGCCCAGCGCCGACCCGGCCACGCGCGCCAAAAAGGAACGACGGAGAACGTTGCCGGGGCGGATGGCTGGGAGGAGGGGCATGTTTGCCTCGCCATTCAAACACGCGCGTTGGCCGGGCGCAAAAGGCGGCCCGATTCAATGGCGTACGCTACGAAGCCGTTCGGCCGGCCACCATTTGTGCTGCCGGAGTATAAGCGTGCACTCGCGTCTCGCTTGCGCGGTCCAGGCTGAGTAGAACCGCACCGAGCCATCGCTGCCGGCGCGCCCTCGGACCATGCTTCCCATCGAGAAACTCCAGGCGATCCGCCGCCGTTGCCAAGAGCTGGATCAGCTGCTTTGCGAGCCGGCGGCGATTGCCGACCACAATCGGCTCACCGAGCTCAACCGCGAACGCATGCAGGTCAGCGCCGTCGTCGAGACGTTCGATCAATGGGCCGATGTCGGGCGCCGCATCGCGGAAGATCGGGAGGCGCTTTCGGATCCCGAGCTCGGCGCGCTCGCCGCCGAAGAGCTGCCCGAGCTGGAGGCCCAGCGCGAGGCCCTGGAGCAGCGCATCCGCGTCCTGCTCTTGCCGCAAGACCCCAAGGACGAAAAAAATACGCTGCTCGAGATCCGAGCGGGGACGGGCGGCGAAGAAGCGGCGCTATTCGCCGCGGATCTCTTCCGCATGTATGCGCGCTACGCGGAAACAAAGGGCTGGAAGGTCGAGATCTTGAGCCGCAGCGAGGCGGCCCCGGGTGCGTACAAGGAAATCATCGCGCTGGTGAGCGGAAGTCGGGTATTTTCCACGCTCAAGTTTGAAGGGGGAGTCCACCGAGTGCAGCGCGTTCCGAGCACCGAGGCGCAGGGGCGCATCCACACGTCGACAGCGACGGTGGCGGTGCTGCCGGAGGCCGAGGACGTGGAGATCACGATCGACGACAAGGACCTGCGCTTCGACATCGCCGCTTCGGGCGGCCCGGGCGGGCAAGCGGTCAACACCACCAACAGCGCCGTCCAGATCACGCACCTCCCGACCGGCATGATCGTCAAGTGTCAGGACGAACGCAGCCAGTTGAAGAACAAGGCGCGTGCACTGAAGGTGCTGAAGAGCCGGCTGCTCGACATCGAGATCAAGCGCCAGTCGGACGAGATTCGCGATGAACGCCGCGGCATGGTGGGCGGGGGGGAGCGTTCGGAGAAGATCCGCACCTACAATTTTCCGCAGAACCGCGTCACCGATCATCGTATCGGGCTCACGTTGCACAAGCTCGATCGGGTGATTGACGGCGACCTGAGCGATCTGGTCGACGCCGTGATGGCCTGGTATCAGGCGGCGCTTCTCGAAGGTCAAGCACCGGTGCTGTGAGGCCGCCGTGGGTGATGGTCCTCGAAAGCGATTAGACCCGAAAGAGCGCGGTGGGGCCATTCGTGTCGATCCGGACGGGCTGCTCTGCGCGTTGGTGCTGGCGCCGGGCACGTTCGCTCGAAATCGTTTCTTCGGATTGTACGAAGATCCGCTGTTTCGCCGCACGCGCCGACGCGCCTACCACGTGCGGGGCGTGCTCCGGCAGCTGCTCGGGCAAGGTAAGGACCGCGCGCTGCTGATCGGCCGTCTGGAGCTCGATGATGAGCGGGTTCTGATCCGCTATCGAGTGGACAGCCTCAAGTTGGAACGCACCACCGCGCTGAGCGCGCTCGAGTCATCGGTGCTGAGCTATGCCATGCACCGCGCGGGGCGGGGCGAGCTACTCGATGAAGATCGCCAGCGAGTCGAGCAGGCATTGTCGAGCCTCGGAACCGACACACCCGTCTCGCCGTGAGCTCGACCTCTCCTGGGGACGCCTCGAGCCGCTACCACTCAAGGCTTGACCGCGAGAATGATAATCCGCGGTGAGGTGACGCCGAAGAATACGCCTGGCATTTCGGGGCGGCCGCTGACCTTCAAGATCTTGAACCCGACGTCGTGTAGCACCTTGCCGAGTTCGTGTAGATTGTAGAGGCGCACCGAATAGTTGCACTCACGGTTCTTGCCATTGGTCAGCATGAGCGTGCGCTTGACGCGCATGCGGCTCGTGATGAAGTCGATCGTGACGTCGTCGATGCAGACGCAGCCGTCACCCTCGAACCAGGTCTGGCCGGGTTGCTGGGAGACGACGAAATCGCGATTGACGACGTCGAGCAAGAAGCGCCCGCCGGGCCGGAGCGACTTGAAGATGCGCATCGCGACGTCGACGTTCTTCTCCTCCTCGAAGAAGCCGAAGCTCGTGTTCCAGCAGTACACGGCGTCGAACGCATCCTGGTAGCCCAGGTCGCGCATGTCGCCATGCGTGAACTGCAAGCCCTGGCCACGCTCTTGCGCGAGACCTGCAGCCCAGTCCAGCTGGGACTGCGACAGGTCGAAGCCGACGAGATCGTAGTTGCGCGCGGCGAGCTCCACGGCGTGTTGCCCGGCTCCGCACGCCAGATCCAAGATGCGCCCACCTGGCGCGACGCTGAGCGATTCGTCGATGAAGTTGACTTCGCGTTCGAGCTGCCGCGGCGACAAGATCGGAATGGCCCGGAGGAATTCCTCCGAGAACATTTCCTCCCACCATTTGCGCGCCGCGGGCGCCGTCTCGATCTGCGCTTTTTCTGGCCGGGTGGAAGGGGCCGGCGGGCGCTTGCGCTTGTTGGGAGGTGGAGCCTTGGCGCGGGGCCGCGCGGGTGGCCCAGCCGCGGGGGCCTCCAGCGTTCCATCGCTGCCGACCGAGCCCGCGAGCGCCTCCGCTGATTCGCTGGCGCTCGAGGGGTCCGCATCGAGCGCCGCTTCGGCGTCCGCCGCGAGCGCCTCGGCGCCTTCGAGCTCGATCGCCGGCTCTTCCGCGTCCCCCTGAGCCTCTTCATCGAGGCTGCCCGTGTCGTCGACGACCATGTCGAGCTCGAGCTCGGGCTCGGAGGCGGGGCCGCCGCCGCGTGGAGCCGGCGTCTCCGAGACTTCGTAGGCTTCGCTGGCGTCGAGGTCCTCGATCTCCTCCTCCCATGCGCTGTCGAGCACGGGCACGTTGCTGCCGAGGACCTGAATGATGCGCTTCGGCTCGACCAGGCCCGGTGGCAAGCTGCTGGTGCGCGGACCCGACGCGGTGGAGCGGTGCACGATCAGCGGTACCGGTTCAGAGACTGAGCGCCGCAATGTTTCGGGCTCCGTGTCGTCGTCGAGCGTCACCGTTGGCGGCAGTGATCGCCCGCTGCCGTTGCTGTCGCCGTCGTTGAGCAGCTCGACTGGAGCGGGAGCCGCTTCGGTGCTTTCGGCGGGGCGCTGACTGGGATGCGGTGGGCGTTCCGAATGCCGGGGCGGAGACAGCTCGGTCGAGAGCTGCGGCATGAGCTGGCGTGCCGAGTCGGCGCCGCTCTCAGCGGGCCGCGCGGCATCCTCCGTGCCGTCTCCGTCGACGTCCAAGCGTACCCGCGGCAGCGTGGGCGGCTCGGATAGAAATACAGGTGGGCCAATGGAGGACTCACCTGGAAACTGCTCGGCCACTACCACCGAGCCTTCGAGCGGCTGAGTGGCCGGCGTGGCTTCTTCAGCCGGGCTCGGCAAAGTGTTGGAACGCACCTCGTCAGACATCAACGACTCGAAAGCGCCTGGCCGTAGCGGATCGGTCCGAGATCGTGAGTCAAATCGACACCTGGCTCCACGAACAGCACCGCGGTTGACCCAAGGTGGAACACCCCAATCTCACCTCCACGTTCGAGAGGGACGGCGGGGTCAATCGGATAGACGCCCGGCCGGGTGTCGTCCCCGCCCAGGGCGGTGACGGTGATCCGCCCCACGATGATGGCCCCCACCATCACGACCGTGACCTGGCCGAGCGCTTCGGTGTCGATCACGAAAGCCACGCGCTGGTTGCGGACGAACAGGTCGGGGATGTGCCGCTCACCGATGCTGTTGACCGGATACAGATCACCGGGCAACGAGCGCACGAGCACGAGCCGGCCTTTCACCGGAGAGTGCACGCGGTGGTAGTCGCGCGGTGACAGGTAAACGACGCCGAAGCGGCCTTTGGCGTAGCGGCGAGCTGCGTCTTCGTCGCCAACCAGCTCCGCGACGCGATACGAGCGCGTTTTGACCTGGATACTGCCGGAGGCTTCCACCGGCCCGAGTTGTTCGAGCCGCCCGTCTGCGGGAGAGACCACCGCCGCATCCGCGATCGGCCGCACGCCGTCGCGCAGCCGTCGCGTGAAAAAATCGTCGAAGCTCGCGTAAGCTTCACTAGAAGGCTCGGCTTCGTCCAAGTTGACGCGATAAGCGCGGCAATAGAGCGACGCAGCCCAGCGACTCAAAGAAGCGGGCACGTTCGTATCGCAAAGCCGTCCCACGGCCTGGCTCAGTCGGACCCGTGGAACGACGCGCAGAACCTGCGCGGCGGCGAAGGTGGCAAATGTCAAGTAACAGCCTCGGCCGCCAGATCTAACACGGTGCAGGTGCGTTCGGCTACTGCACCGGAGGCCTAGCGCGCGCGGTCGTGCAGAGCAGCTGCTTTGCCGGATCGGTCGGTTGGGGGACCTCCCACGGGTCGGACCCGAGCAGATTTTCGACATACCCCTCGCAAGCGACGATCTCGGACCAGGGATCCAGGCTGAGCGCCATGCGCGAAGCCTGGGTTCCTGCCTCGGTATTTCCCGTTTCCCGGTCGAAGCGGCCTCGCAGGGCAAACCAGCCCGCGTGCGGGCCGTCGAGTTCCTTGCTCTGGCCGAGCAGGCTGGCGGCGAGCTTTGGGTCGCCCGCACCGAGCCGCGCCTGGCTCGCCCGGTACCGCAGCGCGGCAACCGAGGGCGCCAACGCGCGCGCCTCCTCGAACCGGCGGGCGGCGGCCGTGAAGTGCTGACCCCGCATGAGCAGATCGCCGAGCCGGATCGCTCGCACATCCGGCGCGGCCGACCCACCTTGGACAGCCGCCTCGGGCGTGGGGACGTCGAGATCCAGCAAATGCACCTGCCAGCGCAGGATCCACTCGCCGAGGGAGTAACCCGACACCGCGATGAGGGCGGGATCTGGATCGCGGCTCTCCAGTCCCTTCAGATCGGCCAATAGCAGCCGGAACGCGGCGCGGCCGTTTTGCTCGATCCAGAAGTTGATGAAGCTCGTGACTTCGGAGAAGGCGATCGATGCGGCGTCGGCCGACGGCAGCATGGCGATCGACGGGCCTAGATTATCCACGCCGACCGACGTGCCCGTGTCGAGGGCGTGCCGCGCGACGCGATCGTGACCGTCCGCGTCGTCGAATGGGCGCGCGGCGCGCCAGCGCTGTTCCTGGCGTTTGGCGACGCCTTCCTGGAGCCACAACGGAGCGAAATCGCGCGTCGCCCGCGACAGCGCGAGGTGCACGATCTCGTGGGCCATGGTGTCCTCCCATGGGTAACCGTGGCGTGACGCGCGCGGTGAGAGCAAGGTGATCCGGCCCCAGCGAGCCACGGCGACCGTGCCCGTCGTTTCAGCGGCCTCGAGCGGCAAGCCGCTCACGCTCGACAACGAAAATAGATCGCGCACGACGTCGATGCGGAGCGGGCGCGGCAGATCGACGCCCAGATCGGCCTCCACGGCGCGGCGGGCGTGATCGGCGACGTCGACGATGAACGGCACGAGCGGCTCGTCGTCGTTGTCTTGCAGGCGCAACCAGATCCCGCGCTCCACGTCTTGCACCACGCGTGACGCCGCCACCGCTCCAGCGCAATTGTGCGCGACGCTGGCCAGGCCCTTCACCTGATCCTCTTCGGGTGGCAGCGTTGCCAGGATGGCCTCTGCCGAGTCGCAGTCGCCGACATATAAGCCGAGCCGCGCCCGCTCAATCGCGAGCCGCTGGCTCTGTTCCACGGACAGAGGGATCTCCTGGTGTTCGAGCGCGAGCTGTTGCGCGCGCATGACATCCATCTCCGTGATGGCGTTGGAGAGTGCGTCCAGGCGCGCCTGCATGAGTGGTCTCGGCAGCGCTATGGAGTCTCCGGCTCTGTCCGTGACGAAACCGAGGAGGGTGCGCCGTTGCCAGACCATTGTGGCGAGCGAGAGCACGGTAGTCAGCCCGAGGAGCGCGAGCAGCACGCGGCGCCGACGCGAGGGCTTTCGGGGCGAGCGCGGCGTCAACGGAGCAGGCCCTCGGCGTAACGTTTGATGGCGGGCCCGAGCCGGCGAGTCGTATCGTCCCCCAAACTCTCCAGCACGCGGCGCCGGAACTCTTCCGCCTTGTTGCGTTCCTCCGCGTCGGGCACGTCTCCACCAAAGCCCGCGGCGCGCCCGGACGACTCTTGCTCGCCGGATTCCGGCTCGGAGGCGTCGCCGCCGTCCGAGTGATTCGGATCCGCCGTCTCCAGCAAGCGTTGCGCCTGCCGCTGCCGCTGCAAGCCGCCCTCGCCTTCGCCCTCGCGCAGATCGCGCGCAGCTTGCCGCATCAACTGATCGGCCTGGCGCAGGCGCTCCACCACCTCGCTCGGCAGTGGCGTGGCGCTCTGTGCTCCCCGTTCGGCGAGCCGCGAGGCGGCCGAAGCCAGCTCCTCCTCGAGCAGAGCGGGCTGCTGCAACATTTCGCGTGCCTTGTCGCGCGCGGCTTGTTTCTGCGACTCGAGCAGGCTTTCCGTCCAGGCGAGCTGCTCCTCGAGCGTGCGCTGGATGTTCTGCAGCTCGTTCTCGTCCCAGAGGCCCAGCGGGCCTTTGGCGGAGGCCTCTTGCATCGCTGCGATCGCCTTCTGGCCGCTTTCGGCGGCCTGCTCGAGCCGCAGGCTCTCCAGATTGTGAGCCATGGCGCGGCCGTGTTCACCCGCGAGCGCCGCCGCCGCCTCGGGGGTGCCCGGCGAGTGACCCGGCTCGGGCAAATCCGCGACCGCCTGGCGCAAGGTGTCCGCGCGGCGTTCCGCTTCTGCTCGCAACGCCTCGGGATCGGGGGTTGCCTGGGCATCCGATAGCGCCTGATCGACGCGTTCGACGGCGCCGGCATGCTCCATCGCCAGCTCGTTGATCTGGCGCGTCAGTTCGTCGAACTCGCGCTGGGCCTGCGAAAGATCGCCCGAGGGCTCCGAGGAAGAGCCGGACTGACCGGCTTCGACACCGCCGCCCGAGCTGGAAGAACCAAACGACGGCATCGGGCGGCGCAAGCGATCGGCCATGTGCCGTGCCGCTAGCTCGGCGTGGTAAAAATCGGCTCCCGCGCGCGCCCGGCGCAGCCGCCCGAGGTCAGCGAGCGCCACGCTGCCGAGGTCGTTGCCGAGCGCGCCAAGCGACTGGAGCTGTCGGGCGCCGGCATCGAGCGAGACGATCGCGCGGTCGAGCCGCTCCACCGCGTCGCCGCCTGCTTCGGCGTGGCGTGCCTGTTGTGCTCCCAACATGGCTTCTTCCGCCACCTCCGAGAGCACCTTCGCAACGCGCTGAGCGTCGCGCGTGGAGAGCCCGGACAGCGCCGCGTCGAGCGCCAGGATCAGCTCGCCGAGCATGCTCGCCTGTGCCTGGGCGCCGCGCTGTTCCGTCACCACGCGCAAACGCCCGAGCCCGAAATTGCGCAGCCCCGGCGGTACGCGCAGCCCGCCGTAGCTTGCCTCGAGCGCGCTTTCGAAGCCACTCGAGGCTTTGCCCAGGCGCTCGCCGAAGCGGCGCTCGCGATCTCGGTAGGTGGGCGCGTCTTTGGCGGGTGGCTCGCCGAGCGCCAGCGCATCGACGAAGCCGTCGCGCGCGCGCGCCAGCGCCAGGTAGCGAAGCGCGTCGGGCTCCCCGACGGCGGTCGGCGTCAGCGTAATCGCTGGGCTGCGCCCCCACTTGGAGCCGTTGACCGGGTCGTTGTCGCGCGCCTCGATGCGGATCTCGGCGGGCAGATACAGTGAGCGCAGGAACGGATCGCTCGGCTGCAGCACATGGCCGCCTTGCTGCTCCGAGGTGCCGTCGTCGTAGCTCGCGAGCAAGCGGCGATCTTCTCGGTTGCCGGAGCGCAACACCAGCTCCACTTGCTCGAGGCCGTGATCGTCCACGGCCTTCCAGCGCAAGACCAGCTGCTCGATCTCGCTCGAACGCAGTGTCTGGGGCGCACCTTCCAAGCTGACCACGGGAGCGCCATCCGGCAGGGACACCACGTGCAGCGCTTCGGGCTCGGCGATCAGCACGTTGCCGAAGCGCGCCGCGATCACCAGCGCCGCGTCGTCTTCCACGGTGTAGTGAGCGACCAGGCCGCCTTCGCCGTCGCTCACGAATGGGACTTCGCGGAAGCCGTCGCTCACCACCAGCGAGCGGCTCGCGTACAGCGGCCGTGCGCGCAACGTCAAGCTCGAGCCTTTCGGCAGCAAGCTGGTCGTGCCGGCGAGCAGACGCCGGGGCGGCGCATGCAGATACGCCGGCGGCTGCGCCATCATGCGCAGGCGTTCGACCCACAACATGCGCACGGGTGCCACCGGGCCAGGCGCGACCAACACGTCGAGGCCCTCGGCGAGCTCGCGCGATCCGAGCACAGCCACGCTGACGACACCCACGGCCAGCGCGCCTCCAAACCAGCGGTACCAGCGGGCGCGGCGCCGCGCGGCGAGCTCCACGCTGTTGACGCTGGCGCGCGCGATCAGCCGTTCGAAATGGAACTCGGCGAGCTGTCGAGCCGCCTTGGCCGTCTCGTTCGTTTCCCGCTCCTGCCGTTCGAGCAGCGACGCTGCCCTGAGAGCGCGCGCGCCGAGCGGCGCGTCCGTTGGCACGATGATCCGGCGCACCAGTTCGCGCGGAGTCTTCCCGCCGCGCCGGTTCTGCAGCCATGCGATCGCCCCAAACGCGAGCACCAGAAAGCCGCCGAGCGCTGCCCCGCCGCGGCTGAGCGGCGTGCCTCCGCGACCGATCATGGCCATACCGAACAGGATCGCCAGGAGTGCGGCGCTCCAGGCGAAGCGAGCGGGCGCCGCCAGGGCCTGGCCCCAAACGGCGGCCCTGTCACGCAGCGAAACCGGCGCCTGCACGCCGGGAGCTTAACTCCGGCCCCAGGCCAACGCGCCAGATTTGCTTGAAAAACCAAACAGGCTCAGAGTGGGCCATCGGCCGGCCGTAGCGTGCTAGACTGGAGGCGACCATGTCCGGTCCACTTTCGGAGGGGGCAGACCATTTCAAGCGCAGCCTGCTCGGCCTCGCCGACGTGCAGCTGCGCGTCAGCTGGTTCGACTCGCTCGTGCAGAACGAGCCCACCGACGAGTTCGCGCCCCTGCTCGACACCGTGATCGCGGAGAGCGAGATCTCCGAGCCCAGGGCGCGCGAAGCACTGGTCACGATCGCGTTGTGGGTGGCCGGCACGGCGCGGGAGGTCGATCTGGACCGCCTGCGTCAGATTGCGTTCGATCAGCGGCTGCTCAGCTTGCAGCGAGTGATTCGCCGCGTGCCGCCGCCGTCGCGCCCTCCGGGCACCGTGGCGAAGATCCCTGATTACGGCGCGGGGCGCGAGCTGACGTTGGGCGAGCGCCGCAGTCTGGCGCGGCGATCCGATCGCCGTGGGTTCGATGCGCTGCTGCGCGATCCGCACCCGATGGTGGTGCGCGAGCTGCTCACGAATCCCAAGCTGACTGAAAACGACGTCGTGCGCGTCGCGGCCCATCGCCCCGCGCGGCCCGAATGCATCGAGGCCATCGCGCGAACGCGCTGGCTCACCCGGCGCCGGGTGCGCATGAGCGTGCTGTCGAATCCCGGCTCGCCCCCGGCGGTCGCGTTGCCGCTGGTCGGTTTGTGTACGCGAGCGGAGCTGCTCGAGCTGATGCGTGGCGGGGACGTCCCGGTGATCGTGCGGGTCACGGCCGGTGAACTCGTGCAGCGCCGGCTGCCGCTGCGGGAGCCGGAGGACAGTGAGCCCCCGGGCTCGGGTCCGGGCCCGTCCGAGCGCATTTTGCAGTGAAATTTCAGGGTCTTGGCCGCCTGTGCCGCGCCCGCGTTTGCGCCGGTGGCGTGCGCTCCCTATGCTCCTTCGATGCCGCATCTTCGGTGGATCAGGGCGCCGCAGATCTTGGCTGCCAGCCTCGGCGCATCGGTGGTCGCGGGCGCGGCGCTGTGGTGGCGCTCGGTGGCTCCCGACGTCACGGCGGCGGCCAGTGCGGCCGAGCCGGCAGACGTGGACCGGGCGGTGGAGCGCCGCTGGGTCACGTTCGAGGGCGCGTGTGACGCTTCCGGCGCGGTGCCGGTGGACGGGCGGCATTTCGCGGTGGCCGACGACGAAGACAACGTGCTGCGCGTGTACGACGCGCTCGCGGGCGGCAAGCCCGTTGCGCACACCAATCTGGGCAAGCAGCTCGCGCTCGAAAAGAAGGGCTCGGAATCGGATATCGAGGCCGCCACCAGCCTCGGCGAGAACGCTTTCTGGCTGTCGTCCCACGGCCGTGATGCCAAGGGCGACGAGGACCCCAATCGTTCGCTGCTGATCACCACGGATCGCCCGACGCTCGACAGCAAGGTCGAGGTGCAGGGCCGCGTGTACCGACGGCTGCTCGAAGACCTGACCCACGCGCCGGACTTGCAGGGCTACCAGCTCGAACGCGCCGCGACGCTCGCGCCCAAGGCCGAGGGAGGGCTGAACATCGAAGGGCTGACCGCGACACCGGAGGGCACGCTGTTGATCGGCTTTCGCAACCCCGTGCCTCGCGGCAAGGCCCTGATCGTGCCGCTGCTCAACCCGATGGCGTTGCAGGAGTTAGCCCCTCCCAAGTTCGGCGCTCCCATCGAACTCGACCTCGCAGGGCTCGGGGTGCGCTCCCTCTCGTGGTGGCGGGGCAGCTACCTGATCGCGGCAGGGCCCTTTGGAGACGGCGGCCAAGCGCGTCTTTACCGATGGAAAGGTCCAGGCAGCCAGCCGGTACTCGCGGCATCGAGCGTGTTTGGCGATGCGAATCCCGAAGCGTTTTTTACGGCCGAGACCAACGACGAAATTCTCGTGCTGAGCGACGACGGCTCCCGTGACACCGCGGGCAAGCCCTGCAAGAAGCTCAAGGGCAGGCAAAAAAAACTGCGCCACTTTCGCGGCGTGTGGTTGCGCTTGCCGGCCTGAACGGGCGAGTGCCGAAACCCGACCGAAATCAGCCGGCAGGGTGAAAGCTGGGGCGATCCCGGGCGATTCCGTGTAGATTCGAGAGTCGTGTTCGTACCCGCTCCCGGCGCTGTCGTAGCAGGCCGCTATGCGCTCGAGGCCGTGATCGGTCGAGGCGGCATGGGCGAGGTCTGGCGCGCTCAAGATCGCGACCTCGAGAGCCCCTGCGCGATCAAGTTCATCCTCGAACACCTGGCGAAGGACAGCGCGCTGCGTTCGCGTTTCACCCGCGAGGCCAAGACCGTCGCGCGCCTGCGCTCTCCACACGCGGTTCAGATTCTCGGGGTCGGGGAGCACGAGGGCGCTCTGTACCTCGCGATGGAGCTGCTCGAGGGCGAGACGCTGCACCAGCGCATGTCGCGCGTCGGGACGCTCTCGGCGGAGGCGACCTTCACGATGGTCGAGCAGGTCGCGCACGCTCTCGCGAAGGCGCACGAGATGGGCATCGTGCATCGCGATCTGAAGCCCGACAACATCTGGTTGTGGTCGGAGCGCGACGTGTTCGCCAAGGTGCTCGACTTCGGCGTCGCCAAGACGCGCAACACCACCAATTCGCTGCACACCGCCACCGGCATGTTGGTGGGCACGCCGCACTACATGAGCCCCGAGCAGGCCAAGGGCACGCGCGAGGTCGATCATCGTACGGATCTGTGGGCGCTCGCCATCATCACGATCGAATGCCTGACCGGGCGTCGTCCGTTCGAGAGCCAGGGGCTCGGCGACTTGCTGATCCAGATCGTGGCCACGCCGCCGCCCACGTTGCGTGCTCTCGGAGCGGATTTGCCGCTCGGTTTGCAGGTTTGGTGGGAGCGCGCGCTGGCGCGCGAACCTGAGCGGCGGTTTCAGACGGCTGGCGAGCTCGTGGCCGAGCTTCGGCCGCACTTGGCGCCCAACTCCAAACCCGTTTCCATGCCGGGCTCGCTGCCCCAACACGCGTCGCAGCCGCGTCTGTCGTCAGAGCGCGGCTCCGAGCGCAACTCGGACGTTGCGCGCCAGGGCTCCGGGGCTCAGCCGCGCGCCGCAACGCCCGCTCCTGCGCCGGCCGTGGCTCATGCCGTGGCGGCTTCCGGATCCACCACGCCTGGGTCGGGTCCTCGTACCAATCCCGATGCCGCTCCGTCGTCGACCTGGGTGACGGCCAAAGCGAGCCCCGGCAGTGCGAGCCCGGGCAGTGCGAGCCCCGGCAGTGCGAGCCCCGGCAGTGCGCGCCCGGGCAGTGCGCCCACGCCGGGCTCGATGAGCCCGCTCAGTCATACGCGGGTCCCGCGGACTCGCCTGTCGAAGCCTGTCTTGATCAGCATCGCCGCCGCGGCGGCGATCGGCCTCGTGCTGGTCGGCGTGGTCGGTGCGCGCATGTTTTCGGCGCCCCGGGAGAGCGCCGAATCCAGCCGTGGCTCGCGTGATGCACGGGGCGCTGCTGATTCACGGGGCGCTGGACCGCGGGCGCTGCCCAAGGTCAGCCTGGTGCCGGTAGCAAAACCTTCAGCTGGCGCGGCGCCGGTCGTTTCCGCTCCGGTGCCGGCAGTCACTTCGCCTGCAGTCACTTCGCCTGCAGTCACTTCGCCGGCAGTCACTTCGCTGGCAGTGGTTGCACCCGTCGCGGCGGGTCCGATCGTTCTGCCGCGCCCGAGCACTTCACGGCCCGCTGCAGTTTTGAGCAAGCCGGTTTCGAGCAAACCCGCTGCCGCGCCGCGTCCGCCCAAGACGGCCAAGCCCGGCGCGCCCAGCGTCGAAGACAAATACGGTATTTGAAGCGTCGGCTTTTGCCCCGAAGCGGAGCGCGAGGATTGGCTCAGCGAATGCCGCAGTCGGTGCAGTCGGTGCCGAACGTGCAGGCACTCAGATCGTCGCAGACGAGGTCGTCGTTGGTCCCGCAGGCCTCCGTACACACGCCGCAGATCCCGACCAGATCACCCGCCGCGGCCTGAAATATCAGCGGCACGGGCACCGCCTCCACGCTGAACAGAGCGAGTTGACAGGTACTATTGGCGAGGCTGCCGGCGCAGCTGTCCAGAGGCCGGCACCAGGCGCGGCACTCGCTGTTAAAGCAGCCGAGCCCGTTCTGGCAGAGCGAGTGGTCGTCGCAGGGCGCGCCCGCGGCGAGCGTGCCCAGCGACGCCACGCAGCTCGCGTCCGTGGTGTTGACGCCGGGTACGCAATACTCACCGACGGTGCATGGTTCAAACGTGGCGTCTGAACGCGTCGGTTGCACCGGATCACACGGGCGAGCGTAGCAATAGCCGAGGGCGATGCCGCCGATGTTGGCGCGCAGCTCACACGTGCGGCCCAGCGGACATGACGGCGCGTCCAGATCGCACGCGCGGCGGCAACTGGCGACGCCACCCAGCAAGACGCACAACGAGCCGACCTGGCATTCGCCATCGTCGGCGCAGACGCTGCCATCGGGCAGGAGGGGCACGCTGCCGTCGTCCCCCAGGCAGTCGGTATAGCCGAGGGAGTCGAACGGGAAGCAGCGCGCACCGGGGCC
>JAYWEH010000035.1:0-2609 GCA_043780025.1 Deltaproteobacteria bacterium | reverse complement strand
CTCCACTCTGGCAATGAACCGACGCAGGGCGGCGCTCTCGGTTTCCGCCACGAGCTTCACGAGCGCGGACGTGTCCAGATAGACCACCGCTCATGCCTCGTCATCGCGCAAGTCGGACAATGCAGCGCTGAGCGACGGTAACGACGGGCTCGCCCGCAGCGGGCGCACACGGCGCAACTCACGCCGGCTCGGCACGAGCCGGCCGGAGCTCGACAGCCGCTCATAGGCCGAGACCTCGCCTGGCGGCGTCAACATCGTGCGTATTCCGGAACCACTTGAACGCTGATTCCGGCGGCACTCGAGCACCGATTCCGAAATGACTCGAGCGCCGATTCCGGCGCACTTGAACACCGATTCCGACGCACTTGAACACTGCAGGCCGTTGAGCCGGGCGTAGCGACGAGGGCTGGATAGGGGGCAGGCATGAACCGCTCGCCAGCACCGCCATGCGGTGTGACGGCGGGAGAATGTCGGAACGCCTCAGTATGCGAAAAATTCGTGAAGTACTTCGGTTGAAGCACAACGGTCGGAGCCAGCGTGAGATCGCCAGTTCGATCTGCGTGGCGGTCGGCACGGTGTGCGGGCAACTCCGACGAGCCAGGGAGGTTGGCATCACGTGGGAGCAAGCCGAGACGATGACGGACGCAGAGCTCGATGCGCTGCTGTTTCGTGATGACGGGCGCAGCGTGGCGGCAACGCGGGCAGTGATCGCATACGGGCATGTCCATCAAGAGCTGCACAAGAGCGGCGTGACGCTGCAACTGTTGTGGTCGGAGTACGTGGAAGGAGTGGCGGCTCGCGGTGCGGGGACGAAGCCGTATCAGTACAGCCAATTCTGCGAGCTGTACGGGGCTTGGCGATCGCGGCTGAAGCCATCCATGCGACGAGTACATCGGGCGGGAGAGAAGGCGTTCCTGGACTACTCCGGAAAGAAGCCGCGGCTGTGGCATCGGGAAACGGGACGAGCATTTGAAGTCGAACTTTTTGTCGCGGTACTCGGAGCAAGCAATTACACGTACGCCGAGGCTACTCGCACGCAGAAACTGCCGGAGTTTGTCGGCTCGACGATTCGTGCGTTTGAGTATTTTGATGGCGTGCCTGAGGTGATCGTGCCCGATCAACTGCGGAGCGCGGTGAGCGGTCCCGATCGGTACGAGCCCGACATCAACGCAACGTACATGGACATGGCGCAGCACTACGGAGTGTCGGTCATCCCCGCGAGACCGCGTCGCCCGAAGGACAAGTCCAAGGTGGAGGTTGGGGTGCAAGTCGTGCAACGTTGGATCCTAGCGCGTCTGCGTAACCGGAAGTTTTTCGAGCTCGACGAGCTGAACCAAGCCATCTGGGAACTGCTCGACGAACTCAACGCTCGGCCATTCCAAAAGCTCGAAGGGTGTCGAGACTCTGCATTCGAAGAGCTGGACAAGCCGCTGCTCCGCGCGCTGCCCGCCGTGCGGTACGAGCTGTCGGAGCGTAAGACTCGGCGAGTCAACATCGACTATCACATCGAGTACGATGGCCGCTACTACAGCGTGCACTACGAGCGCGTGCACGCGGAGGTCGAAGTCCGAGCGACGGCAGCAATCGTGGAGATTTTCCAGGGTGGAGAACGGGTCGCGTCGCATCGGCGCAGCTTCGACCGACGGGGCACAGCCGTCACCGATCCTGCCCATCGTCCTTCCAATCACCGACTGCAGGTGTGGCCTCCAGAGCGCCTCATCGCTTGGGGCGGCAGCTTCGGTCCATTTGTGGCCAAGGTCGTCGAGTTGACGCTCTCGCGATACGTCAATCCGGAGCAGGGCTATCGAGCTTGTCTCGGGCTGATGCGAACGGCCCAGCAGCACGGTGGTCCGCGCATGAACGCCGCCTGTGAACGGGCATTGAGCGTCGCCATCCTCGGGGGGCCACGCCGCAAGTACATCGACGCGATCTTGAAGCGAGGGCTCGACCGAGAGCCCCTGGCCGCGCCCATTGCTGCCCGAACTGCCCCGCTGTCGCACGAGAACGTGCGAGGCGCGGACTACTACGACAAGGAGACAGTGCATTGACGACCATCGAAGAGACCATCACCAAGCTCACAGAACTCAGACTCACCAGCATGGCCGTAGCCGTGCGGGAACTCTTACAAACAGCACCAGGCCACCAGCTTTCATTCGAAGAGAAGCTCGGCATCATCGTCGACAAAGAGTGGGGCGAGCGAGACGGTCGACGCCTCGCGAAACGGCTGAAGGACGCCAAGCTCGCCACGCGGGCATCGCTCGATAGCGTGCTATGTGATCCGGAGCGGGGCGTTGACAAGTCGACGATCCGCCAACTCGCGACCTGCAAATGGATCCAGTCGAAGCACAACATCGTCGTGGTGGGCAAGACGGGCGTCGGAAAAAGCTACCTGGGCGCCGCACTGGCTGACGCGGCCTGTCGAGCCGGGCACCGCGCTGTCTTCTTCCGGGTCCCGAGGCTGCTCGAGGAGCTGGCCCTGGCTCGCGCTGCCGGAGAGTACGGGGCATTCCTGAGCAAGCTTTCTCGAATCCACGTCGTGGTGCTCGACGACTTCTTGCTCAATCCCATGACGGAAGTGGAGCGCCGTGATCTGCTCGAAGTGATCGAGG
>JAYWEH010000034.1:0-2610 GCA_043780025.1 Deltaproteobacteria bacterium | reverse complement strand
TTCCATGGAGGCTGGCTCATGTTCGGCGCCCACTACCTCAACTCCTGGACGCCGAACGACAACGCGCCTCCCGGGACGGCGGTCGAACCTGGGCGCGCCACGGTGTACGGCGCCGAGGTGCACATCGACGGCGATGCGATCGGCAACGGCTACCTCGGCTACTCGCGCGCGGACGTCGAAGACGTGTTTCCGCTCGGCAATGCGCTGCAACTGGTCCACGGCTCCACGGGGCGTTCCTTCAAGGAGTCGTTCTTCGGCGCGCGCAGCCGGGACCCAGCAGTCCCCACGACGACCAATGACGCAGGCACCGTCGACACCGTGTTGTTCCAATATTCGCTCAGCCTGGCCCAGTATTTGGGGCGGTTGCCGCTGGGCGCACGCGAGCTGCGCACGGCGGTGTACTCGATGTTCAATCACGCCGTCAGTCCGAGGGATCCAAGCAACTCGTTCGATCGGGAGATCGACACGTACAAGCTGAAGTTGGGCAGCGAAGTCCAGGTCGATCTGCTCAGCTTCCTGACGTTGGCCACGCAGTTCGACTACGTGCAACCCGACCTCGACGATACCGAACAGGGTTACACGGCGATCACGCCGCGACTCATTTTCCGCACAACCTGGGCCACCAAGGAGCGCGTCATGCTCAGCTACACTCACTTCTTCCTGGGCGACACGGCCTACCCCTCGTCGCCGTTCAGCGACGAACTCGAGGCTGACCCCGATCTCTTCACCCTCACGGCGATCATGTCGTTTTAGCCATGGCTTCCCGACGTTCAACGCTTCCATTCACGCTGGCCGGAGCCGTCTCCGCAACGGCCTTCGCCCTCGCGTCGACCACGGGCGCGCCGGCATTCGCTCAGGTGCCTGCGCCGGCTCCACCCGCACCCGCGGCGCCCACGGCCCAACCGGCTCCTCCCGCGGCTCCGCCTACGCCTCCAGCCCAACCGGCGCCTCCAGCTCAACCGGCACCACCCGCTGGTGTCGCCCCGGTAGCCCCGGCGCCGCCGGCCCCCACCGAAAGTGCAGCGCCCCCGAGTGCCGAAGCAGACGTCGTGCCGAAAAGCTCGCCGTTCCCCACCGTGTTCGGAGCCGAGGGTTTGCAGGACGGCGCCGAATCAGGCGCTCCGGCAAAGCCGGACAACGACGCTACTGACGAAGCCGTGAAGGAACAACCGAAAGCGCAACGCATGCTTGCCGGCAGCGGTCCTCGCCGCACGGTGGGCATGTTGCCGTCGAAGCCCGACCTGGGCAGTGAAGCCGACATGGTCAGCACGGCCAACCTCGTGCACCCACCGGCCTTTGACAAGCGCTGGACCTACGTCATGGCGGGATATCTGCGCGCGCCCATGCGCGTCGGCCTCGGTCCCAAGAACGATTTCACCAGCGGACAGGAGCTGCACAGCGCCCCGCGCACCGTCGGCTTCAACGCCAACGAGTGGACCAACGCCGGCATTGCGCCCGGACCCGAGGCGTCGCTGTACATCACGATCGAGAACGTGCGCGCCGCCGGCACCGTGATCCTGCAGGCCAACACGTTCTGGGACGTGGGCTTCAAGAGCGTCGAAACCATGGGCGGCATCAGCCAGGCCTATGTGACGCTCAAGTTCCCGGGTGCGTTCTCCGAAACCGGTGGCTTCAGCTGGACCGTCGGGGGGTTCTCGGGACGTTACGGCAATGCCGGGCCCCGCCAGAACAGCTCTGGTTACTACCAGACCCAGTTGTTCGGCCGCACACACGTGCTCGGCGAAGCGCTCACGTTCGACCTGCGCCTGGGCGGCGACATGAATCTCGTGCTGGAACATGGCGTGGGAGCCAAGCTGGAGGTCGTACCCTTTGAACGACCGAACAGCGATCCACCTCCGCCGCGTGTGAGCTGGCTGCCAGAACAAGGTCCCGTACCCCAGGGCTCGAACTACGTGCACCATGCGCACGCGGCCCTGGCCCTCGGGGACTGGTTGACGTTTGGCCTGCACTACTTGAACTCGTGGTCACCCAATGACTTTGCATTGGAGATGGGCCCCGCCGAAAGCGCCAGTCTGAGCGTGCTCGGCGGCGACGTGCACTTCGACCACGACCGCTACGGGTTTGGCTACGTCGGTTACTCCCGCGCGGACGGCGAGAACCTTCTGCCGCTCGCGGACGGTGTCGAACTGTTGCACGCCAAAAATGGCCTGCAGTTCACCGACAACTACTTTCAGAGTGTGGGCGAAGAGTATTTCTTGCCTGCTCCAGCCGCCGGCCTTCCGCCGATCGTGGACACCGGGACACTCGACAGCGTGCTCTTCCAATACCTCTTTCGCTTGGGCCCCGCGCTGGGTTGGTCCGCGCAGGGCCGTGACCTGCGCCTCGCTGCGTTTGGCATGTTCAACCACGCCTCCACGGAGGTGCTCGACCAGGACCGCCTCAAGTTCGGCGCCGAGGTCTCGGTCAAGGCCTTCGAATTTCTTTCCGGTGGTGTCCGCTTCGACCGGGTAATGCCGAACCTCGACGTGGGCGAGGCCAGCTACAGCGCCCTCACGCCACGGCTGATCCTGCACTCCAGCTGGATCAGCCGCGAATACGTGATCCTCGGCTACACGCGGTATTTTCTGGGCGATCTCACCCGGCCGAGCA
>JAYWEH010000033.1:0-6166 GCA_043780025.1 Deltaproteobacteria bacterium | reverse complement strand
GCGCGAAACTCTGAGGTCGAGCGCGGACTGGCCCGACGCATCGGAACGCTTGAGCCGATGCTCACCGCAGACGAAGGCCGCCGCCTCGCGTCCGATTCGTGGCGCCAGCTTGGTGAGCGCAGTTCCTAACCTAACGCATAGGCCCTGTCGCCGGGCGCCCGCGCTGGCGCCAACTTCGCCTCGCTTCATCACCGCTCTGGGCCCTGGTCTGACCTCCTCCAACTGCGGTGACGACTTGGCGCGCTGCTGTGTCACGCGATTGCTCAAGGTCGGCGGTGTCGGTGCCTTCCCGACGCTGACATTCGTGCTGAGGCCGGTGCTGGGTTGCGCCTAACGGACGCCTCGAGCCCTACCTAAGAGTGCGCACGGAAACCGATGCTGAAGTGCGCATCCCTGAGCGTGGTCAGCGATGGAAACAAGTGAACCCCCTCGACAAGCTTGATCGAAGCCGCCGAGGGGGTTCGTCTCCTGGTTGTTCAGACACGGGAGATCCAGTTTGTCGCACAGGTTTCTGGTCAGCGCCAGCTTCTACAGCTTTCTGCTCCGCATCGACGAGGAGCGCTCGGAGGAGGTCCGCTCGGCCGGATGCGGCTGTGGCGGCCGGCTGCACAAGTCGAACTACCCACGCAAGCCTCGCGGTGGACCCGAGGATCTGGGCAAAGAGCACAACGAGCGCCTGAGTTTTTGCTGCGATCAGGACGGCTGCCGCAAGCGGTCAACGCCGCCGTCGGTGCGCTTTTTGGGGCGGCGGGTGTATCTGGCGGCTGTGGTGACGCTGGTCACGGCGCTCATGCAGGGCGCCACGGCGGCAAGGATGCGCAAGCTAGCTGCGTTGGTCGGCGACGTGTCGGATCGGACGCTGAAGCGCTGGCAAGCGTGGTGGCAAGCGACCTTTCCGACGACGGAGTACTGGCGTGAGCATGGCGGCAGGTTTTCGCCGGCGCTCGCAGCGGATCGTCTTCCGGCTTCGCTGATCGAGCGATTCGCCGGGCACGACATCCGCGCACGGCTCGTCGCGACGCTGCGATTCCTCTCACCGCTGACGACGGCATGGCGGCCGCCGGCGCAGAAAAAGTGATGGCCGCTTCTGACCCGCAGAGCCTGCAAATGGAGGCGGCGCTGATGGATCTCTAGGGTCGCTCCTCGTCAACCCCGACGTCAACCCCGACGTCAACCCCGACGCCAACCCTGACGAGAGAATCGACGTGACAGAAAAGAACAACATCCGAACAACCGACGCGTGGGCCCGCCTGCGCTTCTCGATCATTGGTCATCTGCTGGCAGCGCCGCCGAAGGAGGGCGAGCTCTGCACGGAGATCTTGCGGCTGGCGGCGCGAAGCTGGCAGCATCCGATCAGTGGCGAGCCGACGCAGTTCGGCGCCTCGACGATCGAGCGGTGGTACTACGCGGCGAAGAACGAGGCTCGCGACCCGGTCTCCGTGCTCCGGCGCCACGTGCGCAAGGACGCCGGCCAGACGCCTGCGATGCCGTCGCGCTTGTGCGCGCTGGTCCGCAAGCAATACGAGGAGCACAAGCGCTGGACCATCCAGCTCCACTACGACAATCTCGACGTGCTGGTCGGCAAGGAGGCGGAACCGCTCGCGCTGGCGTCGTATTCGACCGTCAGACGGTGGATGAAGAGGCAAGGCCTCGTGCGGCGTCCCAGGCGGGCGCATCGCAGCACCGAGGGGATGCAGAAGGCAGAAGCGCGGATCGAGCAACGCGAGGTGCGCAGCTACGAAGCCGAGTATGTGAACGGGCTATGGCACCTCGACTTCCACCACGGGTCGCGCCAGATCCTCTTGCCGTCTGGCGAGTGGATCACGCCGATCCTGTTTGCCACGCTCGACGACCACTCGCGTCTGTGCTGCCACGCGCAGTGGTACTTGGACGAGACCGCGGAGACGCTGGTGCACGGGCTGATCCAGGCTTTCCAAAAGCGCGGCCTGCCCCGCGCCTTGATGACCGACAACGGCAGCGCCATGCGATCTGCCGAGTTCGATGGCGGGCTCCACGCGCTGAGCATCTGCCCCGAGCCGACGCTGCCCTACAGCCCGTACCAGAACGCCAAGCAGGAGGTCTTCTGGGCGAGTATCGAGGGGCGCCTGGTGCCGATGCTGGAGGGTGAGAAGAGCCTGACGCTTGATCTTCTGAACGAGGCGACGCAGGCCTGGGTGGAGCGCGACTACAACACGAAGGTCCACTCCGAACTCGGCACGACGCCGATGCGGCGCTTCCTGGACGACAAGAGCGTCGGACGAGACAGCGAGAGCAGCGAGGTATTGCGTGCGGCGTTTCGTGGCGAGGCCACGCGCCGGCAGCGGACGAGCGACGGGACCATCTCGCTCGCGGGCAAGCGATTCGAGATCCCCTCACGCTACCGCACGCTCTTGCAGGTGCGGGTGCGTTACGCGAGTTGGAACCTGGGCTTCATGCACTTGGTCGATGCGCGCACGGGCAAGGATCTGTGCCCGATCTACGTGCTCGACAAGCAGAAGAACGCCGAAGGTGTGCGGCGGCCACGGGGACCGATCGCCGATGCCAGCGAGGGCGAGGCCGAGACCGAGACCGCGGCTTTGCCAGTGGGCATCGCCCCGCTGCTGATGCAGATGATGGCCGACTACGCGGCGACCGGCTTGCCACCAGCGTACGTGAAGAAGCACGACGCCAAAGAGCGTCTTGCCGGCGGCGGCCATGGCGATAGCGATGGAACGTTTCTCGAGGCGGTGACGCCGTGAGCAAGAAGCTGCACTCCCTGTACGGGCTCAAGTGGAATCCCTTTTCCCCGGAACTGCCGCCAGAGGCGCTCTTGGTCACCAAGAAGATCGAGACCTTCTGCTGGCGCATCGAGCAAAGCCACATGCGCGAGGGCGGCTTCGCGCTGATCACGGGCGAACCCGGGACCGGCAAGAGCGTGGCGCTGCGAATCTTGGCTGGCCGACTGTGTCGGCTCGGCGAGGCCACGGTCGGCGTGCTCCAGCATCCGCAGAGCAACATCGCCGACTTCTATCGCGAGATGGGAGACCTGTTCGGCAGCGACTTCAAGCCGCACAACCGCTGGGGTGGCTTCAAGCTGCTACGCGAGCGGTGGCTCGCGCACATCGAGACCACGGCGCTGAGGCCCGTCTTGCTCATCGACGAGGCGCAGGAGATGGAGCCGCGCGTCTTGAGCGAACTGCGCATCTTGACGAGCACGGACTTCGACTCGCGCAACATCTTGACGGTCGTGCTCTGTGGCGATGGTCGCTTGACCGAGACGTTGCGCGGCCAAGAGCTCTTGCCGCTCGGCAGCCGGATGCGGGCTCGGCTCGTCATGGAGCCCTCGAGCACGGACGAACTCTTGACCTGCCTGCGGCATCTGCTCAAGACCGCGGGCAACGCGGGCCTGATGACACCAGAGCTCATGCAGACCCTGTGTGACCACGCGATCGGCAGCTACCGCGTCATGACCAACATGGCGGCGGACCTCTTGGCCGCTGCCGCGCAGAAGGAAGCCACGACGATCGACCAGAAGCTCTTCTTCGAGGTCTTCGACATGCATGGCCGGTCGGCAGCGGCGCAAAAGGGCACCGCGCGACGCGATGGACAAAGGAGCAAGTAAGCGTGCTCCCGATCAAGAAACCGCACGAGCTTGCCGTGCAGCTCGAAGAGCGGCGATGGCTCGTGGAAGGTCTGTGGTCCGAGCGCGCGGTCGGCATCGTGGGTGGCGAGCCAAAGTGCTGCAAGTCGTTCCTCGCGCTCGATATCGCGGTCGCGGTCGCGACTGGGACCAAGTGCCTGCGGCGCTTTGCGGTGGCGAAGCCCGGCCCGGTGCTGCTCTTCGCCGCCGAGGATGCGCTGCATGTCGTGCGGCGCCGGCTCGAGGGCATCGCGAAGGCTGCCGGCGTCGACTTCGGCTCGCTCGATATCCACGTGATCACGGCGCCGACGCTGCGCTTGGACTCTGCGGCCGACCAGCAACGGCTCACCGAGACCGTGGACGTGCTGCGGCCGCGGCTCTTGGTGCTCGATCCATTCGTGCGCCTGCATCGCATCGACGAGAACCTCAGTGCGGAGGTGGCGCCGCTCTTGGCGTACCTGCGCACCTTGGAGCGCTCGTACGAGGTCAGCGTGCTCTTGGTGCACCACGCCAAGAAGGGCGGCTCGCACCTGCGCGGCGGCCAGGCGCTGCGCGGATCATCCGAGCTGCACGCCTGGGGCGATTCGATGCTCTACCTCCGCCGCCACGACGACGGGCTCTTGCTCGACGTCGAGCACCGCGCTGCCGAGGCGATGGCTAACGTGGCGCTCGAGCTCAAGGGCACCGACGACGCGCTCGCGCTGCAGATCGTTGACCGCGCGCCGCAAGGCGAACCGGCTCCGCCGCCGAGCACCATCGATCGCGTCGTCGCCGCACTGAGCGCGTCCACAACGCCGCTCGCTCAGCGCGAGCTTCGCACCGCTTGCCGCTTGCGCTCGGCAAGCCTCGTGGACGCGCTTGCCGCGATGGAGCGCGATGGACGCATCGTGCGATCCCAGGACGGCTACGCCCTTGCCCAGCACGATGCCGCTTCCGTTTCCGTTTCCCGCGCCTCTCTACAATCGCAGGGAAGCGGTAACCGGAAACACAAGATCAATCACGCCTTGCCTGGCGAAACAGAAGCGGGCTCTGCGGGGACGCAACCTGCCGAGGGATAGCCAGGTCGACGGTGCGCCGATGGTGCATCACGGCTCCGAGCGGCTCCGGTCGCTCGGGGCCGCTTTTCTTTCAGGCTGATGTCTCATCGGACACCCGAGCCATGCCTCGGAAAATCCCGGGTTTGGGCGGAGCCCAACTTCAGCAGTGGCTCCGTAGGGATCGCAACCGTCCATCAATGAACGCGAACGCGATGCCATCAGATAGCGTGCTCACTCTCATACCTCAAGTGGGTTAAGGAGACGCGCAGCGGTCCAAGTACTCCTCGTAGGCACGATGGACTGCGTCGATTCTGTCGCCCGAGGCATCGAACAGACCAGCCGCCAGCAGTTCGGCGCGGTGCCGCTCCAGAACACCGTCGCGAGGGCCGCGGTCGCGGTACCGGCGCCGCCACTGGAATCGACCAACGGGTGCCCAGTTTCCGTCGTAGTGCATGACCGTAGCGCCGAGAAGGTACTCAAGGTCGTCGAAGAGGCCGTCGTAGGCCTCGTTGTCGGGAATCAGCGTGGCGAGGGACTGGCGCAGCCGGGAGTGCAACAGACCGCTCCCGGGCGCGTAGTGTCGCGAGAACTCCGGAGTCGTGCTCAGCACGCTGCCCTTAAGGACGGACGTTGGCGTCAACTTGCACGCAAGTGGAATGGCAGTGTCAGAAAGTTCTAGAACCTCCACATGACGGAGCGCTCGCGCGAGTGGGCGTAGACGGCGCCCGCCGAGAGCCCCAAGACCGAGCGCGAACAGCCCTAGAAGGGCGCGGTACCGTTGGAGGTTTAGCAGGGCGGTCTGACCGTTGTGCTCGATGTTGGCGGTGGCGAGCCGCGCGATGCTGCGCACGGCGATGTCGTCGTGGCGATCGTCGTTCGCGAAATACCCAAGGTTGGCGAGCAGTGCGCAAAGGGGAAGCGACACGAGCTCGATAGTGGCGATCCGAGCCAGGTATCCGGTCGCGTCGACTGACCGGTCGACCGGTAGCTCGGTGCTTGATGTGCTGGCCACAACCTGCTCGACCTGCTGGTGCATGAGGTCGTGCATCCGGATCCGGTGAGTAGGGTCGGCGAGGTACCGCTTGAGCTGCGCCACGGCGATGTCGGCATTGACCGGCGTTGCCGCGGTGAGTTCGTGAAGCGCGGCGACCTGCTCGGCGACCGTGTCGAGGAACGAATCGGCGTCTTGGATTGCGATCGGCACGGATACGCGCCCTTTGATCAGCCCTTGCGCTGCTGGCGCAAGATCGCCGCGGTGAGCCCAGAACGTCGTGTACACCTTGCACTCGTTGACGAGGATCAAGTTGCGCAAGGCCGGGTCCCAGGCTGCAGACCACCCGCACACGATCAGGCCGTAGTCCCGCAGCACACGTTGCAGTAGCTCGGCTAGCTCGGGCTCGTAGGTGTCGAGTTCGGCCAACGTGTTCTTGATGTCTGGCGACATGCGATCGCCGTGAACCTTGATGACGACGCAACGCCTGGAGTGTAGCGGCGGTGCACTGCGCGCCTG
>JAYWEH010000032.1:0-2614 GCA_043780025.1 Deltaproteobacteria bacterium | reverse complement strand
CTTCATCGCGCAGCTCTTCGCGACTGGCCGGCTCCTCCACATCGAGCGCGGCACGCAGCGTGGACAGTAGCGAGCCCGGCGCGCTCTCGCCCCGATCGATGATCGCGTAGACTTGGCGATCCACGAGCCGGCTCATGTAGCGATGACGCAGTCGGTGCGGAGTGGGCAGCCATGGCGGCAAGAACTTCGGCTGCAACACCGCCTCTTGAAGGATCCGGGTGGCGCGCCCGAGCTCGCGGGCGTCGCCGCCAAATTGCTGGCCGAACAATGCGCGAGACACGATACGCAGCGTGAGGTCGCGCATGCTCTCGTGCAGGTCGAGGCGCATGCCCGGTTTGAGCCGGCCGAGCCAGCGCTCGACCTCGCCCCGCATCAGTGCGGCGTAGCCCGCGATCCTGTCGTGGCGAAAGCCGGGCTGCACGCGCCGCCGCTTCCGGCGCCAATCTTCGCCGTGGCTCGTGAGCACGCCGTTGCCCAGAAACTCGAGGTCAATCGTACGCCGGTGGAACGAGCTCGCCTGCGTCACGAGCACGGCGTGCACGAACTCCGGGTCCATCGCTGAAAAGGCGCCGTGCCCGCGCACGCTCGAGTAGTAGACGTCACCGTAGACGGCGAAGCGCTGCCCGACGGTGCCGAGGACGTCTTTGCGCAGCTCCTGGAAATAGAGCAGCTCCTCGAGCAAGTGGCGAGGTGGAGGGGGGCCGGGGGGTCGCAGGTTCCCAACGTAGTGCCCCGTGGCGGAGCTGCAACACCGCGGGAAATTGGCATGGCGCATGATCGGCCCACCGACCGCACGACGTGCGCATTCATTTCGGGCTGAGCCCGGACAGCGCTGTCACTGGCCAAGCCCGGGCGCTCATTGCAGGCTCGCAGTGCCCGCATGAATTCGCACCTGCTCATCACGACGATCGTCCAACAAACGATGGTGTTCATCGCGCAGCTGGCCACGGCCGGCGGGGTGCGGGCGCCGCTCGCCAAGGTGGCGGACGACGTCTTCCTGGGCCTCACGCGCGAGCTGATGGCGCAGGGGCTCAAGAAGAAGGTGATCGCCGACATGTTCGGCATGGGGCTCAGGACCTATCACCGCCGCGTGCAGTCGCTCGAACAGAGCAAGAGCTTCGACGGCAAGACCGTGTGGGAGGCGGTGCTGTCCTTCGTACAGGAGAAGGAACCGGTGACGACCGCGAGCGTCCTGCGCCGCTTCGCCAACGACGATCCCGAGATCGTATCCGGAGTCCTGAACGATCTGGTGCAGTCGGGCCTCGCTTACCGGTCCGGGCGCGCGCAAAACGCCGTGTACCGTTTCGCCAATGAAGCAGATTTTCTGGACGCCGAGGGGCAGCTGCTCGCCAACCGTTACGTCGTCTGGCTCACGGTGTACCGGCAAGGGCCGCTCACGGCCGAGCAAGTCAGCGAGCGAGCGAACGTCAGCGGCGACGGTGTGGCTCGCGCGCTTTCGGAGCTGGTGGCAGAAGGCAAGGTGTCTCAAAAGGGCGGGCGCTACGAGAGCGACCGCTTCGAGGTGCCGTGCGGCCAGGCCAAGGGTTGGGAAGCGGCGGTGCTCGACCACTACCAGGCCTTGGTCAGCGCGAAGCTGCGCGTGGGCGCGCAGGCCCGCGACCGAACGGCAAGCGCTCGAGGGCGAGCTGCGCGAACGCTACGCCATCCCCAAACAATAACCGTCCCGATCTCTATTCCGCCGGCTTCGCGAGCGCGTCGGCCGATTCATCGCCCAGGATCACACCGAGTTCGCGCTCTCCGCGATCCACACTCTTTCGCCCGCGGCGCCGCGCGAGCGACTCGCGCGCATCATCAAACAGCGAATACACGACAGGCTCCGCCAACAGCGTTAGTTCCCCGCCCCGCGCCATTTCACCTGCCCACTGGGATGAACCAGGACGTGGCGAAAGCGGAGAGGTACAGCCCGACGCCGTAGACCGCGTGCGTGACGATGCTCTTCATGCTGTTGAACAGCGGGGCGGTCGTCCTACGGGAAGCAATCCCAGCGCCCAACGCGGGCTGCAAGACGAACAGGGGGGCGAAAACCGTGAGGAGCCCGATCAAGAGCGCGGGCGGCAGCGACGGCGCTCTCCCCCAGCTCAAACCGAATGTCGTTAGCAGGACGGCGCTGAAGCTGACGCCAATCGAGTAGTGCGCGCTCCAGCCCATCAGGAGTTCGCCGCGCACCGGAGCGGCCTTGGCGATGCTCTCGTGGATCCAGCGCCCTTCGGGGAGATGGCCGATCCACCTCCCGAGCAAGGCGAAGTTCAGCGACGGCACGCCGAACTGACGGAGCAACAGTGCCCACGCATCCATCACCAGCGTGGCCCCCACACCGATAAGGACGGTACGCACTGCAAACTCGACGTTCTCGTTCATGACAACCTTGTTCCCGATGTCCCTCGTATCGCGGACATCTCCGGGCGATCGGCCGGAGCACTGGACGGCATTTAAGCCTCGGACTTCCCGCCGCCGACGGCATCCAAAGGTGTCTCAGTAGAACGGTGCGGGCACCCTGGTGATCGAAAACCTCCTCAACGAGAATCCGAGCACACCGCCAGCTTCGAAGACATCGAGGCCGACTCCAGCACCACGATCTGCGAACTCCGACGTG
>JAYWEH010000031.1:0-6192 GCA_043780025.1 Deltaproteobacteria bacterium | reverse complement strand
GAACCGACGAGCTCGTGGCCGCGATCCGGAGCTCACTACTCGGTGCAAGCTTCAGCGCGTCCTCACGAACCGAAGCCCGAATTGTGGGCGGACGGTAGTCCCCTGGCGAGGGCTGTCATCCGAGGCCCTCTCAATCCGATAGATAATCCGCGATCGCGCGATCGAGCGTGACCATGGCGGCCGCGCTCAGCGTGCCCGCGGGGCCGAGAATGCGGCTCTTTTTGACCTGACGGATGCCAGGCACTACGGCGAAGCTGGAGACCGCGAGCCCGCTGGGCCTCACTTTCACGCGCAGCGGGAGGATCTCGGGTGCGCGTGACGACAACGGCACGACGACGACGCTTTCCAGAACTTGATTGTGCAGCGAACTTGACACGATGACCGCGGGACGTCGCTTCCCCAGCTCTGGCGGTACCGCGTCTGTAAGGTCCACCCACACGACGCTCGCGCGATTCAACGACGCTTCTTTCGCCGCCGAGTGGCGTCGCGCTCGAGCGGGGCGTTTGCCCAAAGCTCGAGTTCGCTCGCTTCGTCTGCATTTTGCTCGACGAAAGCAGCATACTCAGCTCCCGCCCGAATCATCCTTCTGCGCCGGATCTCCGCTTCCAGCAGCTCGCGCACCAGGGCCGTCAGCGTCTGATTTGCTGGCTTCATTTGGCGGAGCTCTTGGAGCAGAGCACTGTCTAGCTTCACGGTAGTTGCCGACATACCCATCGAGTATACGCCAGTATTCCCGATGCACAATCCCCCGGGCCAACGCCGCGGCTGGACGTCCGTCGCGCTCCCGGAACCGTGCAGTATTGACGCTAACGGACGGCCGGGCGGCACCCGTTGCGGCGTTTCAACCAGCCACCGACCAGCCACACACGATCATCCTGCTGTATTCGGCCCTCGACGAACCGCTTGCACAGCAAAGCCCAGACCTCGGGTGCCGACGGCTACATCGTGAAAACCAGCGACAACTCAGCTCTCGTGAGACAGGTCAAGCGCTGGATGCGCCCGGCGAACGGCAGTCGCGGAGCCTTGCCCGCAGTGTCACCGAAGCACGAGTATGAGAACACCTCTCGCGAAGTCATCGCTACGTTTGAAATCCAGAACGGTGAAGCTGGCGCTTCGGAGACGGTACGGGGTCTTGAACGGTGACATTCGTGAACTCTCACGCGAACAGGTATGTCGCTAGCTGTTGCAACATTTGCGAGTGTGGAAAGGGATCCTAATGCGAGCTTCAACCATCGCACAGCATGATGAGAATAAAATCCTCGTCATTGCGGTTTTGACGGTCATGGTTGGTGCGCTCTATGTTCCTCTTACGAAGTACCAGGAGCTTCGGGTGGGTTTTGCCGGTTCCGCAATCATGGAACTGATGATGGTCCTTCTGGTGCTGCGAGGCGGGCGACAACAGCAACCTATGCCGCGTCGCATGAAGGTGCTCGCAACGGTGTATGTGCTCTTCTTTGCGAGTCTGACAGCGGTGTTTGTCGCGGCTGACTGGAACCTCTTTATCGATCCGGTCTACGACTATGGCGGGCCTTGTGGGGGCCTGGAAGCAGCCAACGATTGCTGATGTTTGCGTTGTTGGTTGCCTACGGATAATGCACCACCGCCGACTCCAAGCCGTCGGGCGGAAAACACACTCCAGAGCCGCTGCTCAGCTGCTCTGACGGAGTCAGCACCGAGCGCATCTGGAGCGCACGTTGGTACCCGTCTCAGTATGGACGCCCGGCGGACCGATAGCCGAGCGGGCAGACTGGGCGTCGGAGGTACCCGATGGCTCGTTGACGCAGCAGGCAAGAGTGGACGCAGATCGTTTCTAGAATGGCACCGGTCCGGACTGCTTAGGGCGCAGTTTGCACGCCGCCACGGCTTGAATCCGGCGACCCTCGGGTTCCGGTGTTGGACCCTGAAGGCGGACCTGGCAGCAGGGCCTCCGGGTCTCCAGCTCCTGCCCGTGCATGCGGTGTCGGCAGCACGTACTGCGGAGTCCGAGGGGCGAGGTCACCAGCCTCGTCGATCTGACGGGCTGCGGCCTACGCGTCGAGTTCTCGCTCGATGCGGATCCGCGTGGCGTTGCCGAGCTCATCTACCCTTCGAGACCGAGGATGCTGACACTGCCCGCAGCGCGCATCGTGCTCGCCACCGAGCCGGTGCACATGCGCCGCGGCCATGATGGGCCGTGCGCGATCGTGCAATCAGGGCGGCTCGATCCCGTTTGCCGGTCACCTCCTCGCGGCGTCGCGTACGATTTCCCACTGCGTGGCGGAGGATGCGAACGGCATGGATCGCGCTTTAGTGCTCAGATATCGCAACCGCGGCAAGTTCGAGCGAATTGGGCTGCGGAGATGCAGCCACAACGGATTCCAAAATGGCTAAACGACGAGAGACAAGATCGTCTTCGCGACGTCGTGGCACGCTACGCGAGCGGCCCGGCTAGCAACGGTTTTCGCATGGCGGCGCGTCACTTGCTTCGGCTGCGTGCTTGCAACTCTGACTCGGCCTTCTACGCTGGAAGCGTGTGACTGAGGGTAAGGGACACCAGAACGAGATCAGCAGCGCCACGCCTTCGTGGATTGTTTTTCCTCCGTTCCGGTTGGATCGCGTGGAACAGCGTTTGTGGCGAGGGCAGGAGCCGGTCGCGATGCAGCGCAAAGCGTTCTCGATCTTGCGTTGCCTGGTCGAGCACCCCGCGCGCCTGGTAACCAAGCAAGAACTGCTGGAACGGTTTTGGAGCGGCTTGCACGTCGATGAAGGGGTGCTCAAGCTCCATGTTTCCGCGATCCGTCAGGCACTCGGAGACGCCGCAAGGGCACCGCGCTATATCGAAACCGCGCACGGGCTCGGTTACAGGTTCATCGGTCATATCGAATCCTGCATTGGCGCATCCGCGGCTAGCGCGGGGGACGGAGAGGCGGCGTTGGGTTCAACTCGGACCTCCCTTTTCGTAGGAAGGAAGAGCGAGCTCGAGCACCTGGCGCTGAAGTTCGAGCGAGCTGCTGTGGGCGAGCGGCAGCTCACGTTCGTCACCGGCGAGCCGGGCATCGGTAAGAGCACGCTGATGAAGGCGTTCCTCGCGCAGCTAGCTCCGGAACGGGCTTGGCTCGCGTGGGGCCAATGCGCCAGCCAGTTTGATGGCGGGGACCCCTACCTGCCCGTGCTGGAAGCGTTGGGCCGGTTATGTCAGCAGCCGCATGGGGAGCTGGTGGCCGACACGTTGCGCGCGAATGGACCCACGTGGCTGCCGCAGGCGCTAGGACTGTCCGAGCGCACGGAAGTGGCCGCGATGGATCTCGTCGCGAGACCCGGCATGCAGCAGGCGACCCTGCGAGAGATGGCGCAGACGCTCGAAGCCTTGGGCCGCCTGCGCACGCTGGTGATGGTGCTGGAAGACCTGCACTGGGCGGACCATGCAACGCTCGATCTCATCAACTATCTGGCCCGGCGCACCGATTCGGCGCGCGTGCTGATTCTCGCCACCTTTCGGCCATTCGAGATCTTGAACACGTCGCACCGCCTGACGCAGGTTCACGACGATTTGAAACAGAGAAACCTGTGTTCGGAGCTGGCGTTACCGCGGCTGGATCAGCGCGCGGTCAGCGAATACCTCACGCAGCGGTTTCCGTTGCCCAGATTGCCGATGGGGCTGCCAGAGCTCGTGTATCAGCGCGCGGAGGGCAATCCCCTGTTCATGGTCAGAATAGTCGAAACCTGGCTCACGAAGGGGCTCTTGAAGGACACCGGCGCTCTAGCAACCAGCCTTGAGGAGCTGTCGCGACACGTGCCGGAAACCGTGACGCGCATTATCGAATGCGAGATCGAACGGCTTAGTGAGTTCGAGCGCAGCGTGCTCGAAGCCGGCAGCGTTGCCGGCGCCGAATTTCCGACTGCGGCGGTCGCGGCGGCGCTGGACGAGGATCTCGTTCGCGTCGACGAGCTTTGCCGGCGCTGGGCTCGCCGCGGTCAGTTCCTGCGGTCCCGAGGCAAGAGTGAGTGGCATGACGGGACGGTAAGCGAGCGGTGTGCGTTCAGCCATGTGCTCTATCAACACGTCCTCTATGACCAAATGGGTCTCGCCCGCCGCAATAGGTTGCACCGGCGCATTGGCGAGCGGCTGGAAGCGGCGTACGGCGAAAATGCCGGCGACATTGCGGCTGAGCTGGCGCTGCACTTCGCCAGGGGGTCCGCGAACGAGCGCGCAACGCACTATTTGCGCGTAGCCGGCAAGCATTCGCTGCGACGAAGTGCCTATCAAGAAGCCCTACATCACTTCCAGCGCGCCATGAGCCTGCTGGAGAAGTTGCCGCCGGCCGCGGATAGGAGAGCAATCGAGCTCGAGCTGCATGTGTTGACGGGGCCTGCCCTGGCTCTCAGCCGGGGCTATGGCACCCCAGAAGTCGAGCAAACATACGCCCGAGCCGCTGAACTGTGTCGTGTCGCCGAGCAGACGCTGCAACTGGCTCCGGTGATGCTCGGCATGGCGAGTTTTCAGCTCATGCATGGAGCCGTTGGGCGCTCATTGGAGCTCTGCTCGAATCTACTCGAGCTGGCCGAACGCCATCAGGACGCGGTCGCCATCACGGAAGCGCACCTGCTGATGGGAATTGCATACCACCATCGCGCCGAATATGCGTTGTCCGTCGAGCATCTCGAGAAGACGCGGGCGTTGCACGAGCCGACGCAGCGTCACGAGCGGCTCGGATTCTACGGCTATAGTCCGGTCGAGTTCGCGCAGCCCTTTTTGGCCGTCAATTCTTGTTTGACGGGCCAGCACGATCGGGCTGTGCGCGTGGCTGAAGCGGTGCTGCGCGGCGCGCGCGAGCGAGAAGACGCAACTTGCCATGCGCTTGCCCTCGGTATGAGTGCAGTTGTTTATCATCTGCAGGGCGGGCCCAGGCTCGCCTATGAACGCGCAGAGCTGCTGGAAGCCTTGAGCCGGAACAAGCAGCTGGTGTTTTACCTCGGCATGGCAAAGCTGCTAAAAGGAGTTTCGTCGCTGCTGCTCGGCGCGCCCAACGCGGTCTCGCTGCTGGAAGCGGGCTGGTCAGAGCAAAAGGCGATCGGCTGCGTTGTATATGGTGTCCATTGGTTGAGCATGCTGGCGGCAGCCTACGGAAAGTCCGGGCAGGTCGAACGGGGTTTGGAGCTGCTCGACGCGGGCATGTCGGAGGCCTCACAGGAGGAGCGGTGCTGGCAGGCGGAGCGCGAGCTCGTGCGCGCCGAGCTCCTGGAGCAGCTCGTGCCGAGGCCGGTGGAACGTATCGAGGCCTGCCTATCGAACGCTCTCGAGATCGCCCAGAGGCAGGGCGAGAAGCTGTTCGCACTGCGAGCTGCTACCGGCTTGTGCAAGCTCTGGCGATTGGGACGGCGGGACGTCGAAGGCCGAGCGTTGCTCAGCAATATCTACAGCTCGTTCACGGAAGGTTTCGACACCCCCGCGCTCGTTGACGCGCGTGCGATTGGCGCCGAGTTGCCGTCCGGAGGGCTCTCGGCACACGGTTGTGTCAAGCGCGCATGACGCAGAATGCGGCGGTGCGGTGGGACAAGATGAGGGCCGAGACGATGCTGACGGGGAGCATCCATCGTCGCGATCACCATTTGATCACCATTTGACGCCCCAACGGTGCGCAAGACCAGCTCGGTTCTAGCGGCATAAACTAAGAGGTTTGGGACACCACCTACACCACCCGAGTCGAAACGTTGCGTTGATGACCCGGTGGACAGAAAATTTTCTGTGCACGTGCATCATGCGAACCTTCGCCCGGGTTGATGCAGCACGGTCGGGCACCGATTGCCTACCTTTTGCTCACCGCTTGCTTACAACTGGGTTTGGCCGGGTCGCGTATAGTCCTCGGTGCCGCTGGGGGATGCGCCTTCAGCAGGATGCTCGCCCGCATCCGCTTCAATCCCGCCCCACGAGCTGCGTGAGCGCCTCCCGCTCAGCCGGTGTCAGGTCTACAATGTATCGCTTCTTCATCCCCACGATGGAACACATCACCGCGCCCGTGGAAGAGGCCTCGCACTCGGCACTTCCGTTACCCTGGGAGAAACCCGGCGCGGGCTTCGGGTTGCTCCTACTAGGCCATCACCGCCGGTCGCGAGGGCGGCACGCCATCCATCTCCCGCGGGAATGTTCGCTCGTTCGGGATGCCGTGAACGATCTTGGTGACGGAGCTTCGCTCGAGCAGAATCTGCACGTGG
>JAYWEH010000030.1:0-2624 GCA_043780025.1 Deltaproteobacteria bacterium | reverse complement strand
GAACACGCGGCGTCGGCCCCGCGCGCAATGAGCGAATCCGAAAGCACCGCCACGCTCGCGATCATGGGGGCGCAGTCCGCGTGCACCGCTGCGACCCCGGCGAATAGGAGCTTCTGACCGACCTTGATGGACTTCAAGAGCACCTCGAGGTTCTGGATCGACCCGAGACCATTGCGGAGCGCACCGAGTTCGACGAGCGCCGGCGCGAGCGCGAGGGCACTCGGAAAAACGCTCGGCCCAGCGCGCGGATCGCCCATGATCGCAGAGCCGAGCATAAAGCGCTCGGTGGGTCTAGTGGCTCCCCGGGCACCCCCCGTGCGTCAGACCGCTGACGAACCCGAAAGACAGCCCGTGGAAGCTCCGGCCCGGCGGTTTCTGATGCAAAAGTTATCACCAGCGGACGAGGGTAATGTGCGAAAACCCCCGGCGTGAACGTACTCGTCACTGGCGCGGCCGGATTTATCGGGAGTCATGCAGCGGTTCGGCTGCTGTCACGTGGAGATGTCGTGGTTGGCCTCGACAATCTCAACGACTATTATCCCAAGCAGCGCAAGCTTCTCAATCTGGAGGAAGTGGCGCGCGAAGCCAAACGCCCGGGGCAGTTCACTTTCGTCGAAGGTGACATCCGGGATCGCGCGCTGCTCGGGCGATTGTTTCACGAGCACGAGTTCGGCGCCGTGGTTCACCTCGCGGCGATGGCCGGTGTGCGCATCTCGGTGGAAGACCCGTGGCTCTACTACGACGTCAACCTCACCGGCACGCTCAACCTCCTGGAAGCCGTGCGCGCCCAGACCCAGCGCGCCAACTTCGTATTCGCCTCGACGTCGTCGGCCTATGGCCGCACGGAGGTGTCCCCCTTCATCGAGACGGACACGGCGGACCGACCGCTCGCGCCTTATCCGGCGAGCAAACGCGCGGCGGAGATGTTGGGGTTCACCTACCACCACCTGCACCGCCTCGACTTCACGGCCCTCCGGTTCTTCACTGTCTACGGGCCGCGCGGGCGCCCGGACATGATGGCGTACAAGGTGCTGGACAGCGCCTTTGGCGGAGACGCCGTGCCTTACTACAACGCCGGGCAGATGCACCGCGACTGGACCTTCGTCGAGGACATCGTGTCGGGCATCGTGGCCGCGGCCGATCGCAAGCTCGGCTACCAGGTCATCAACCTGGGGCGTGGCGAGCCGGTGTTGCTCGCGGACTTCGTCGACTCGCTGCGCGCTCTGGCCGGGAAAGAGCCGCGGCTCGTGCCGAAGCCGATGTCCGACGCAGACGTCGAGCACACTTACGCTGACATCAGCAAGGCCAAGAGCCTGCTCGGCTACTCGCCGCAGGTGAGCGTCGATGAAGGAGTGCGGCGCTTCTTCGACTGGTACATGCAGAACGTCGTGCGAAAGGGCTGAGCCGCGTGACCGACGTGAGCCTGTTGCTGGTCGCGGCCCTGCTCGGCCTGGTCTCGCTCCTGACAGCGAGCATACTGCGCACGCGTAGCTGGACCCGTGAGGGGCGCATCCTCGGCCTCGGCAATCGCGAGCAGTTGCCCGAGCCGAGCCCGATCGCAGGGCGCGCCGATCGCGCTGCCAAAAATCTGCTCGAGAGTCTGCCGCTGTTCGCGTGCGTGATGCTGGCGGCCCACCTGGCAGGCGCTTCGCCGGGGCCCGTGACGTTCGGGGCGCACCTGTTTGTGTGGTCGCGCGTCGTGTATTGGCTCGTGTACCTGGCGGGCGTTCGCTACGTGCGCACCGTAGTCTGGCTCAGCAGCATCGCCGGCATGGCCGTGATCGCCGGCGCAGCGTTGCACTAGCGTCGCGCTGAGTACTTTTCTAGAGGGTTGCCCTCCCCGCGTGCATGCTCGGCGGCAGCCGCCTGCGCGTGCCGCCGCCCCTCCCAAGTGTCGCGCTGACGCGCGCCACGGGCGGGGCCGCACTGTCGAGACTGAGAGAGTATCGAGCGTGCAGTTGGGCGGTGGCGACCTGAAAGCCCTCGTGCGCGGCGGCGCCCGGGAAACGCTATTTAGCCCGACAGGCCTGGTCGGGCGCCGAGCTTGTCACTCGGCGTCTGGCGGCGCAGGGAAGCCGCAGCGCGGCACCGTGGACGACCCGCCTCGCGCCAAGCCATTCTCGAGTCGCGCCAATGCGATAGATCCTTGCGCCACACGTCATTGACGAGATGGCCTGCCTCGCTCGGGCGACAGGCGCGGCGGGCAGGCGCTTTCTGTCATTTGCGAGGGCCTATCGACCCTGGCATGAAGCTGCTAGCCCCTCAGTCTCGGCGAAACTTCGCCGCCCGGAAAGACCGCTGCCTTGGCGAAGCACAAGGCAGCGAGGCACGACGCTGCAGGTTTCTTTTCCGCCTCGTCTACATCCCGAAGTAGCTCCCATTCTGTGGGTTCGAAGCCAAGTGCCTGGAAAAACGCCGCTTTCCCTCGCGCACGAGGATTCACCGCCGCAAGTAGATAGTCACGCACCTTCTCGAGGGGAATGACTGCGTGGACACCGTTCGGGAGATTCACTTCGAGTCTTGTGTGCGTGCGTGCGAATGAACCAGCGCAATCTGCCCAGATCAGCCCGCCACTGCAAGCACGGTGAGCCCCGTTGGCCGCGAAGGCCGATCTCGTCCGACTC
>JAYWEH010000029.1:0-2624 GCA_043780025.1 Deltaproteobacteria bacterium | reverse complement strand
CCGCGAACGCGAACCGCCCACCGGGCGCGAGCCAGTGGCGCAGGTTGGAGAAAGCGGCAGGCGGGTCGTCGTAGAACATAACGCCGAAGCGCGAGAGCAGCCGGTCATAAGTTTGCTGTGGCCTCGTCGTCGCCACGTCCGCAATTTCGAAGCTGATGGCCCGCTCCTCGGGCGGTGTGCGCTCGCGAGCCGCTTCGATCAGGGCCGGCGAGATATCGTAGCCGTGCACGACGCTCCCCGCTGGAGCCCGGCGCAGAAGCGAAAGCGCCGTGCTGCCGCCGCCGCACCCGAGCTCCGCGATGCGACAGGGAGCGTCGAGCCGAAGCGCGCTGAGCAACGGCTCGTCGACGGGTGCGAGCATCGGTTCCATTCCGTAGAGCTTGGCCCGCCATTTCTCGCCGCGCGCGGTGGCCCAATCCGAGCCCGTCGCAAAAGCCGCGTCGCGCGAGGTCATCGAGGGCTTCGACGGGGGTGGCGCTTGCTCTGTCATGAAGTGGACTTTGCCTCTTCCGAGCAGTCGGCCCCACCCTTTTTTTTCTCCAACCGATGAATCTGCTCGCGAGGGGCAGTCTATTGCTCATGGCTGCCACGCTGCAGCTCGCGTGCACCAGTCCCATACGCCCACCGGCCACCCTACCCCGTGTGACACCTGCCGCTATTCATGCAAGCATCGACGGCATGTCAAATGACGCACATGCCCGGCCGCAAGGTACCTCGGAAGAGCCGCTCTATGACGTGACGGTGCCGACGCTGACTCATGCCGAGCGGGCCCGTACGTTGGCGAGCCTGATCTCTACGGGGACGTTGTGCAGCATCGCGCGGGAGCCGGCGGGTTATCCGCATGGGTCGCTCGTGACGTTTGCGCTCGACGAGGGGCAGCCGGTGTTTCTGATCAGCGAGCTGGCGGAGCATACGAAGAACTTGCGCGCGGACGAGCGGGCGTCGTTATTGGTGGCCGAGAGCCACAATGGTGATCCGCTCGCGAACGGCAGGGTGACGTTATTGGGCCGTTGTGCTCCGGTGGAGCCGGAGCAGCGGAGCCGGGCCCGGGAGGTGTACCTGGCGCAGCACCCGAACGCGGCGTATTACGCCGATTTTAAGGATTTTTCGCTGTGGTCGCTCGGGGTGGAGGCCGTGCGTTACATCGGCGGTTATGGCCGTATGTCGTGGGTGGACGCGAGGGATTGGGCGAGCGCGGTGCCTGATCCCATCGCGCGAGAAGCGTCGGCGATCCTCGAGCACATGAACCGCGATCACTCCGATGCGCTGCCGCTCTACTGTCGCGCCTTCACGCGGGCCACGGATACGCTGAGCGCCACCATGACCAGCATCGACCGCGTGGGCTTCGAGATGACGGCGATCACGCCCGCCGGGCCGCGTCCGATCCGCCTCGCCTTCCGCGCGCCTATCGGGAGCAAGACGGACGCGCGAACGGCGCTCGTGTCGCTCTTGAAGGAAGCTCGCGCGAAGGGGGCCTCAACCTGACGTGGCTCGAGTCGAACCTAGCGGTAGACGTCTTTTCGATGCCCGACGCGAAGCACGAGAATGACAGCTCCGATTTCTGAACCTCGAAGATGATGCGGTAGTTACCAACACGAATTCGCCGCAGCCCGGTCGCACTAGGCGGTTCCTTTCGCTCTCCCGCCAGCGCCTCGGGCACCGTTGCGGGCAGTAGCATCCCGGCATCGACACTGATCTGTGGAAGCTCCCTGGTCATCACGAGCAACCTCTCTGACATGGTCGTTCCAGCCAGTTCTTGGTCCGCGACGCCGGGGAGTGCGGTGTGTGATTTCGCGGGCGACGGCGAGTGCGACGAGCGCGCGGGCACCGGGCTGTGCCTCGAGGGGACAGACGAGGCGGACTGCCCGTGATACGCGCGCGGCTGACGGGGAGCGCAGCTCCAGTCGTCGACGTCCAGAGCTCGGCTCTGCAAAACCACCCAGCCCCCGCGAAACCCAGCGCTCAGTTCCGGAGGCATTTGCGCTGGGAGCGCGAAGTGTTTCGAGGACGAGCTGCGTTTCATGTCGCCGACCACTCGCAATCCAGATGGCGATAGGAAGGCCATGGCGGTGTGCCACTGCCAGAGCTCCTTCCGTTCCGGGCCAGGAACGAACTTCATCTCCGATGCAGAGCTCGCGTCGCGGCTCGAGCAACTCTACGACGAGTGCCTGGCGGCGAATGCCGAGCTCACATCCCAACCCCAGTGATCGTCGCCGAGATGCTCACGTTGCCGGATCTCAGGGTTATGGTCGCCATGCGCGTCCCCGCGGCCGTGGGAGCCAGCTGAAAGAACATGCTGCATTGACCGCCGGCGGGCAGTGAGCCAGTGCACGTGTTGGTGAAGGGTCCCCGAAACTCCGTCGGGTTGCTGTTTGTAACCATCGGATTCTCGGCGGTGCTGCCGCCCGTGTTGGTGATGGTCCAGAATTGGTTCTCGCTGCCTTGATTGCCGGGGAACACCGAGCCAACAAACGCGAGCGTGCGTACGGCGCTGAAAACCGGCGGCGACTGCCCGGCGCCCCGGATCGAGAGGCTGGAGCTCCCGCCGAGCTGCGACGTGGCGACCATCGTGACCGCGAAGTTGCCGGTCGTGGCGGGCTGGAACACCACGCGAAAGGTGCAGC
>JAYWEH010000028.1:0-2624 GCA_043780025.1 Deltaproteobacteria bacterium | reverse complement strand
AGCTGCATCGCGGTCGGAACCACGAGCAGTGAGTGCACCAGACCGGGGGTTTCCGAGGAACAACCGATGCCCACCCCGCGCAAGACCATCGCCGTCCTCATCGACCACGTGGACCAACTGAGCCACGGCTACGAGACCGAGCTGCGCTCCGGCTTCACGCGGGCGTGCCAACATCACGACCTCGATCTGCTGATCGTCGCGGGTCGGTCCATGCGCGCGCTCGACGCGGACGGCCAACCCTGCAACGGCGTCTACGACCTCTTGCATTCCGACTGCATCGACGGGCTGGTGTTGATGTCGAACAGCCTCGTCGGCGGCTGCAGCGTCGAGGAGCTCGCTGCGCTGTATGGGCGTTATGCGCCGCTGCCGCTGTGCAGCGCAGGTCTTCTGGTGCCGGGAGTGCCGAGCGTGGTGATCGATAACCGGCCCGGCATGAAGGCGCTGCTCGATCACCTCATCCTGGAGCACGGCCGCTGCCAGATCGCCTTGCTCGCTGGCCCGGGTGACAACCCCGACGCGCGCCTGCGCTTCGAGGTGTATCGCCAATCCCTGGCGTTGCACGGCATCGAGTTCGACCCTCGCCTCGTGACGACGAGCGCGCTCACCCATCACGACGGGCAGCGGGCCATGCAAGAGCTGCTCGATCGCGGCGTCGAGTTCGACGCGGTAGTGGCGACGAACGACCCCATGGCCATGGGCGCCGCCGACGTGCTCGGCCGCAGCAACCGCGAGTTTCGAGAACGCCCGAGCCTGGTTGGCTTTGACGACCTGGCCGTGGCGCGCCTGGTCGATCCGCCCCTCACCACGGTACGGCAACCGCTCGACGAGATGGCGGAGATCTCCGTGCAGCTCGTGATCGATCAGATCGAAGGCCGCGAGATCGCGGCGCTGACCTCGCTGTCGGCGCAGCTCACCTTGCGGCAATCCTGCGGTTGCACGCCGAGCCGGCGCCGCGTGGTGCGAGCCCCTTCGACGACGCCGCTCAGAGAGGTGCTCGAGCACGATCGCGACCGCCTATCTTGCCTGCTCTCGATCAGCACTCGGCTGCGGCGCTACGATCTGACGTCGGGGGAGGTGTTCGATCCCGCGGCGCTGCTCATCGACGCGCTGCGCTCGGAGCTGCACGGCCAGAAGGGCCGCTTTCGCGAGGCCGTCGAGCAGATCGCGCGCCAGATCGAAAACCACCAGGAGCAATACGAGGAACTGCAGAAGGCCATCAGTCTGCTGCGCAACGAGCTGTACGCATTCGCCACCCCGGCGCTCGAGGACGTATGGGACGAGGCTCGCCGGACGGTCTCGTTTGCCAACACGCGGCGGCAAGCGCAGCGCTTGATGGAGGTGGATCTCACCTACCGGCAGCTCTTGAACAGCGGTGAACGCTTCTCGAGCACGTTTGACCTCGCGGAGCTCCAGCAGTGTGTCGCGAGCGAGCTCCTGCAGATCGGCATCGAGGACGCACTATTTTGCCTGTACACCGACGATACCGAGCGGTTCCTCTCGCCCTTTCTGTGCCTGCGCGCAGGCACGGTATTTCACCCGAGCGACGTGGTGTACCCCTCGACGAAGCTCTTCCCGGCTGGCGCTTGGGTCAGCGAGACGCGGCGGAGCTCGTTCATCTTGCCGCTGATGGCCGACGCGAAGCAGATCGGCATCGCAGTATTCGAGCAAACAGCGGGCCTGCGTGTCCACGACATGTTGTGCGCGCAGGTCGGCGGGGCAATTCAGACGGCACGCCTGCATCGCCGCATCTTGCAGCAGAGGACCTTGCACGAACGCGCGTTGCAAGAGCGCCGGGCTGCCCGAGAGCGGACCAAGTCGCTGAGCGCGCTCGCCGGTGGCGTCGCTCACGATCTGAACAACGCGCTCGGCCCGCTTCTGTCCCTGCCGAGCATCCTGGTCAACGAAATTGGGGGTCGAGCCGAGAGCGATTCACCGGACCGAGATCAGCTGCGAGCTGACCTCAACGCGATCCATTCCGCGGCGCTGCGAGCCTCCCAGACGATCCAGGATCTATTGACGCTGGGCCGTCAGGGCCGCACCGAGCGGCACGCCCTCGATCTCAACGAGGCGATCGAAAATTGGCACCGGGGCGCGCCCGCGACGAAGACCGAGGTCGGCGTCTTCCTCGCGCTCGCGGATCAGCCACTCGTGATCGAAGCCTCCGAGGGACACCTGATCCGCGCTCTGGCCAATCTGGTGCGCAACGCCATCGAAGCCGTGGATGGCGGGGGCGTCGTGCGCATCGAGACCCGCTCGGCGCGCCTGACCACGCCGCACCAGGGTCACGAGCTGGTGCCGGCAGGCGAATACGCCCTGCTCCAGGTCGCCGACACCGGCAACGGCATTGCCCGGGCCCTGCGTGGCCGCCTGTTCGAGCCGTTCGTGACCAGCAAGCGCATCAGCGGGCAGAGCGGCAGCGGGCTCGGCCTCGCCGTCGTGCACGGTGTCGTCAAGGAGCACGGCGGGTTCATCGACGTGCAGAGCGAACGCGGACACGGCACCACGTTCACGCTGTATTTCCCGCTCACCGACGCGGTGCCCGCAGCTCGCCCCCCGCTCAGCGTGCCGCCGCGGGGCAGCGCGCGCATCCTGGTGGTCGACGACGATCCCGTGCAGCTGCGCAC
>JAYWEH010000027.1:0-2628 GCA_043780025.1 Deltaproteobacteria bacterium | reverse complement strand
GGGTTACATGACCATGGGGCAGACCGGCATGGGAGAGATGGGAGAGATGGGAATGCCGGTTCCCGAAAACAGCATCCCGATGGTCGGCGCTCGAGGGCCGTTCGACTATATCACCATGGGCGGGATGTTCACGATCCTCAAGGTTCGGGAGAATCTGAAGAACTACGAAGACCCCGGTTGGTACGACAATCCCCCGGGCACGGTTGCCGACCTCGCGCAGCCCGCCGACTTGGCACGTGATGGAATTCGAGCATGAGGATCGGCGCTGCTTCAGGTCAGCGTTGCTCTCGGCAATGTGCGTTGGGTGCAATTGCGGGTTGGGCGGTGGCGCTCTTGCTGGGTTGCGCGGCGACCCAGTTGGAAACCGGAAAAGACCATCCCGCCAACCCGGCGGCGCCCACGACGCGACCGACCGTTGGCAGCGCGCTCGATTCGGACTTCGAACCAAAAGTGGGCGGATCGACCCCGCCTACCACGGCCTCGGACCCACATGCGGGTCATGCGAAGGGGGAGCAGCGTGAGGAACGGGTTAGTCCGACGCCTGCGCCAGAGGCGAAGCCCCACGCCGAGCCTGGATCGGCAGGGCAGGCCGACAAGGATTCGAAGCAGGCTCCGGCGCAATGGACGTGTCCGATGCACCGTGAGGTCATCAAGTCCGCGCCGGGCAATTGCCCCATCTGTGGCATGAAGCTCGAACCCAAGGCTGGCCGAGGTACCCCTTGAGTCCAGAGGCACTGACGCGCATGGGCGCGTGCATCGTTCTTGGCGGGTTGGCAGTGGCTTGCATCCCCGCCGACGCGGGGTATCAAGACGTGCGCCAGATAACGTCGGCGCGCATTCAAAGGGACGTGCGCTGGTATGAACACGACGCTTCTGCGGACGCCAAGCTGCGCGAGCTCCTGGCCAAGCCGCTGAATGCTGAGTCCGCCGTCCAGGTAGCGCTACTCAATAATCAAGGCCTCCAGGCCGCGTTCGAGGAGCTCGGTGTTGCCCGCAGCCGGCTCGTGCAGGCGCTGGCGTTCCCCAATCCGACCGCGGATGCTGCCTTGCGCTTCGACGGCTCGGGGCGCACGGATATCGAGTTGCACGGGCTGATCGATCTTTCCGAGCTACTGTTTCTGCCGCTGCGCGGGGGTGTGGCGGGTGCTGCACTCGAGGCGGCGAAGGTGAGCGTGGCGGGTCGTGTGCTGGATTTGGCCTTTCAGGCGCGCATCGCGTTTTACGAGTATCAGGCCGCGGAGCAGACGCTCGAACTGCGCCGCAGCATCCTGGTCGCACTCCTGGCCTCGTTCGAGGCCGCCCGAAATCTGCACGAGGCCGGTAACATCACCGATCTGAGCTATGCAAACGAGCAAGCGCTCTACGAAGAGTCGCGCGTCGCGTATACCCGGGCAGAAGCGGGGCTGCGAGCCGCACGTGAGGAGCTCAGCGCGTTGCTCGGGGTGTGGGGGCGGCAAGCAGAGTGGACGGCGGAACCTCGGCTAGGTGACGAGTTGCCCGCAGACGATCCGCTGGCGAAGCTGGAGAGCCAAGCCATAGAGCGGAGCCTCGACCTCGAGATCATACGGCGCCGTTTTGAAGCAGCAGGCAAAGGTGCCAACGTAGCGCGAGTGCGGGGCTGGGTGCCCGAGCTCAAAGCGGGCGTGGCTGCGGAACGCGAGGGAGGCGAGTGGGGGATCGGGCCAGCGGCGGCCATCGAAGTTCCGCTGTTTTACCAAGGGCAAGGAGAAGCGGGCGTAGCGCTAGCGCAGATGCGGCAAGAGCAAAAGCTCTACGCTGATACTGCCGTTCGCATTCGGGCGGCGTCGCGCACCGTGGCTGCCCGCCTGCAGGTCGCGGCAAAAAGCGCGGAGTACTATAAGACCGTGCTGTTGCCGTTGCGCGAGCAAATCGTGAACGACACGCAGCTCCAGTACAACGCTATGAGCATCGGCGTTTTTCAGCTGCTACAGGCCAAGCGCGACCAAATCGAAACGGCGCGGACCTACGTCGACGTGTTACGAGAGTATTGGGAACTACGGGCGGAGGCGGATCAGCTCTTGGCGGGTCGCCTACCACGCCGAGCAAGTCTGACCGAGACGACCGATAGCGGCGATGACGCGATGCCGGAGCGGGGAAGAAACGCCGGGGGGCACTGAAACAATGGCAAGGAGCCAGGGCCTTGCATCGCCACGAGGCTATTTTCAGGATGAACGACAGATTCGGATCAAGTCTAATTGCGATCGTGTGGCTAGCCTCGCTAGTCGCTTGCGGAACCAGCTCCACCAAGCCCGCAGAAGTACCACCTCCTGCGGATGAACACGGTATCGAATCCACGAAGCATTCTCCCCCGGTGGCGCCTCGAGCGGGTGCCAAGGAAGAAGAAATGGCCGCGTACGTGCAAGCGAAGCCGATATTTGAGGCCCACTGCGCAAGGTGTCACACGGCCCAGGGCAGCAAGTCGAGCAAGACCTCACGACGCCACTTTAGCATGGATGAGTACCCATTCGGTGGCCACCACTCATCCGAGATGAGCGCGGAGATTCGTAAGGTGCTCGGCGCCAGCGGTGCGAAGCCCATCATGCCGAAGGACAAGCCGGGCGCGCTCAGCAACGAAGAATTACAGCTCGTTTTGGCCTGGGCCGACGC
>JAYWEH010000026.1:0-2630 GCA_043780025.1 Deltaproteobacteria bacterium | reverse complement strand
ACTCCCAGCAGGCGATGGCCAAGGCGCCCAGTGACGACGCGGCCACCAGGACCGCCAAGCGAGGTTTCTTCATTGCGATGTCTCCAGTTCCGGACGGAAGCGCCGGCGCATGAGCGCGACGGCGAGCGAGGGCGCGAGCAGCGCGAAGAGCGGCGTGCGCATTGGTGCTGTGAGCCGGCACGAGCAGCCAGCGGCGTTTGTGGGCGCTCTTGCGTGCTCGCTATTGTCCCCAGGCGTGAGCTCGATTAGGGAGACGCCGAAGCGCGGCAGGTCAAACGAGAGCGTCACTGCTCCGTCCTTCGCGATGGCGTGGCCCGGCGGCAAGAGCACCGGTGCCATCGCTTCGCGGAGCGCAGCTCTCTCGGTGGCAGATGGCGTATCCGGGCTGCCCTGTGACAGCCAGACCGTGAAGGCGTTGCCGTGGGTATCGTCGACGCGCCGGTGGGTAACGACTGCGTTCGCCCCGAACGCGACTGGCAGCGATACCTCCAGCGTGACCGGCACTGGCTCTGAATCGACGAGATCGTCGTGATAGTGCCAGACCAGGATCTGGATGCGGCCGTCGTCACGGGTCGCGAGCGCGTCCACGTCGGGCTGTTGTCGGACGCTGTGCTCCAGAATTTCGCCAAGCGGGAGCGCGCCGCTGCTCGCGATCGGGAGCCGATCGCCGCGCAGGCTGCCGAGCAGCTCGAAGGCGTTCAACACCGGCAGATGGATGCCGTTCGTCGCTAGCGCGCGGTAGCCGGCGAAATAGGGCGAGCCGGGGAAGGTGAAGGCCCAGGTGAGCACGCCGCGCAGGTTGACGTTGACCTCGGCCGCGAGCTCGAGGGAGCGCTTCATCATGGCCAGCGCGTAGGCGCCGTAGGCGGAGGAGTTGCGATAGGCGTGTTGGGGCGCAGTGCTCACGGGGCAGGCGGCGCAACCGTCGGGATCGGCTTCGCTGATCACGATGGGCGTGCGGGCGAACACCGCCGAGGCGGCCACGGTATCGAAGCCGGAGCGGTGCAGGCGCAGCTGCTGGCCCAGATCCATCCGCACGTGCCCTCCCTCGACGATCACACCGCCCTTGGCGTGAAAGCTCAGCATGTCGAGGCGCGTGCCCGTTTGGCCGCTGACGGCATTCGTGCCGGTGGCGCAGTGCTCGAGGAACTGGCCGAGGAAGCTGCCTTCCGGGTTGGCAACGGCTGGACCACCCAGCGACGCATTGGGCAATACGGCGTGCAAGGCGGCCTCGGTGTAGTCGTAGAGGCGGGCGTATTCGTCGAAGGTCCCCTGCCAGTAGCCGATGTCCGGCTCATTCCAGAGTTCCCACTGCCAGCTCTCTTCGGCGCCGGGATAGCGCTCTTTCACGTGCGCGGCCCATGACGTCACGAGTGCTGCCCAGGCGTCGTAATCCCGCGGGGGATAGAAGCAGCCACCGTCGAGCGCGTAGGTGTTGGAGTTCCGGTACGGCTCCGGCCGCGTCGAGAGGGCCTGGGGCATGAACCCGATTTCGACGAGCGGAAGCGCTCCGGCCCCGATCGTGGCGTCCATGATCCGGTCGATGCGCGTGTAGTCGTAGCTGGGATTGCCGTCGGTGTCCTCGCTGTACAGGTTTGTCGAGCCCCACTTGAGTGCCGGCATGCCGTCGCCGGTGTTGAAGAGAAAGTGCGTGCGGACGCGCACTTTCTCTGTGTGTGCCGCAACCAATGTGCGGAGCAGCTCTTCGCCTTCCGGCGTGGTCGTGTAGTTGGCCTCGTCGTAGCCGTAGAACGCCCACACGGGCTCGAGCGGCGTGCCCGGGGCGGTCGCATCGACGCGGATGCTGACGCCGGCAGGTGCCTGCGCGTAGGCTATCGAGCAAGATTCCACGTTCATGAGCAAGACGGCCGGGACGAGGAGGGGGGCCCTCTTCATGAAGCACTGCTCATGAAGCTCTGCTCATGAAAGAGCATCAGAAGGCGATCGTGGCCTGCAGTCGGACCACGTCCATGTCGGGCTTGTGGCCCGCATACGTGCCGCCCTGCACGATGTCGCTGCCGGCCACGAGCGGCGTACCCCAGGGCCACCTGCCTGCCAGCGTCATTCTGTCACCGTAGTGATAGCGGGAGTACTGAATGTAGATGCTTTCGCCCGAGAGGAAGTGGGTGGAGAACGTCACGCGCGGCGTGACGGCAGAGAAGACGTATCCGGGGTGGTCGCCCAGGTTGTAGTTGACCTCGTCCCAGCGCAGCATCAGGTTCAGCCAGTCGCGCGCCTGAACGGCCACGTCCGCACCGTATTTGAATTGCCCCATTCGGTCTTGTGCGATCACCGAGCCCGCCGGCAAATCGAGGCTGACGTCTGTGAACAGCCCGAAGACGTTCAGCGTGACCTCCGGGCTCGCGCTGCCCTGCTCCTTGCCCTGGATACCGGAGAGCGTGTTCTCATACAGGAAGCCGAGGTTCGACATCGAACCGCTGCCCGTGCTGTCGGAAAGGCTGCCGCTCCAGGCCATGTAGTTGGTGGCGAGGCCGTCGCCGCTGAGCGAATGCATGACCTCCGTGCCGCCTTCGGCGAGCGCCCAGCCATTCCGGACCCGAACGATCGACGGCGATATCCACAAGCTCCCCGCGAAGGGGGCGCTCAGCCTCAACTCGGCGCCGAGGGTC
>JAYWEH010000025.1:0-6204 GCA_043780025.1 Deltaproteobacteria bacterium | reverse complement strand
CGGATCTGGTGCTGCCAGTCCCTGACGATCTGCGCTCCGGTGTAGCAGCAGCGAGTTCGCTCGGTGCGAGCCTGTTCATCCTGGACGTGTCCACGGCGGTGGCCTGGGACGCGCTCGGGGCGCGTATTGGACCACCCACCCGCGCCGGTCTCGCCCACTATCTCGCGTTCATCGGCACCGACGACGAGGGCGAGCCGGACGGCTCCGTGCAAGTGCTGTTCTTCACAGACGAACACGTGCCGCGCCTGGCGTATCGTGTGCGCGTGCTCGGCGGGCCGAGCGGCAACTGGGAAGTCATCCAACAAGATCCGCCGCTCCTGGTCCACGAGCCGCTGATGACGCTGCTGAACGCTCGTCTGCTCGCGCTCGAAGCGCTGCCTCCGACGGGCCAGGTCGTCAATCCAGTGCTGCTGCCCCAACGTGAAGGGACGATCGTCATCTATCTACTCGCGGCCAGCAGTCAGCCGAACACGGCGGTGCTCGGACGACACTACCGCGTCGAAGTCTCGTCCGACGGCAGTGAGGTCGAACGCCTGATGGTGCGTTCTGGCCCCGAGCTGATCGTGCCAACGCGAGACGCATCCGGACAGAGATTGAGCGCTCTCACCGTCACCGACGCGGCGACGGAACACCCGACAGAGGCACACGTATTTGCGAGCCGCATGGCCAACCTGCCGATCTACGTCACCACGGGGCGCGGCTTGTGGAAGGTGCGCGCCTCAGCCATCGAATACCTGGGCCGCCCATAAGCGCAGAGCTCGGCTCGTGAGCAGCGCTCAGTGCGCTGAGGCCGTTGTTTTGGGCTGCTTGCGCACGGTCGCGTCTCGTTCGCGCAAGCGCTCGTTCTCCTCGCGAGCCAGCTTGGACAGGGTGGGCAGAGGCAGATCGGCAAACCGCCGCACGTTAGGCCCACCTCGACGCCAGATCTCCGCGTCGTCGAGGACCTCCGGCTCCTCCGCGCGAACGCCTCTCGACCGTGCGGGCGCCACGCTGTCCTCGGCCATCACCTCGTCCTGCATCGCCACGAAATCAGGAGGCGGTGGAGGCAACGCACCGGGAGGGGGTGGGAGTGCCTGGGCAGCGGCAGCCTGTACGTCGATATCACTGGCGCTCCGCACGCCGCAGAAGGACCACGAGCAAAGGGCGATCAGCGCGCACAGCGCTGCTACACCGAGGCTTCGCTGCCTGCGCTTGGCCGCCAGAAAGCGACTCGCGCGCATGGGCAGCACCGCCAAGTCGTCATCGTCGAGGCTCACAACGTCCGCACTCGGACGAGCAAACTCGAAACCCTCGGCGTCGGCCGCCCCAACGCCCAGAGCGCCACCGATCGGCGGCGGCAAGGATTGCAAGGCCTCGGACTGCCGAGCCTCGGACTGCAGAGCCTCGGCGTCGCCGTGCGCCCCATCGGACACTGCATCAGCGGGCGCCGCATGCGCCGGCAACAGCTGCGGCGCGAGCGAGTCGGGCGGGTTGCTGCCGCGCGGCCGCAAATCGCTCGACAGCCAGAGCGCAAAATCGCTCGGGCGCTCGTCGACGGCTAGCTCGATGGTGGGTGGCGCCGATGGCGGCGCCGGAATGCTCGAGCTCGACAGAGGCGACTCGGACCCCATCGCCCCTTTGATCCGCAGGTCGTGCGTCAACCAGCGCGCGAATTCCGAGGACGGGGCCGCCGCGCCTGGCGGGCTCGAGGGTGTATGGGAACGGGACGGTAGCAAGGTGGGTCGGGTCATCGTCCGGGCTCTCAAAGACGCTTAGAAAGTGTGTGCGAGTGGGCGTGTGCAGCAGCTTAGCGCAGGTCTAGGAGCTGCGCCCGCTCTCTCGCGCCCGCTCCGAGCACCGCCCTCAGCCCACCGCCTTGCGCGGGCTCGGGGCAGCGCGCTGCGGCCCTAGCACCACGTTGACCGCGTACGCCAAAGTTTCCACCGTAAACGGCTTGGCAAGCCACCGGACACCGTGACCGGCAGCGCGTTCGGCGCGCTCCCCGGGGGCATGTCCGCTGGCCAGGATGGCCTTCTGCGCGGGAAAGATCGCATGCACCCGCTCGAGGAGCTCCAGGCCGTCCCAGTCCTCGTTCAACAACATATCCAGGATGAGCAGGTCGAATCCCGAGCTGCCCTTGGCGAAGTTGCGTTGCAAGAGGGCAAAGGCGTCCCGTCCGCTGCCCAGCGTGGTCACCTCGTACCCGAGATGCGTCAGCACACGGCGGCCGGTGCGCAACTGGATGGGGTCGTCATCGACCATCAGGATCCGGGCGCTGCCTCGCGGCACGCTGCTCGGCGGGCGCTCGGAGTGCGCGGCTTCCTCGCTCGATGGGAGGTACAACGTGAACGTGGTGCCGACGCCGACCTGACTCTGCACGTCGACGAAGCCCTGGTGCTCCTTGACCACGCCGTGCACGATGGCAAGACCCAGGCCGCTGCCACTGCGATCACCGCCGCGCTTCTTGCTGAAGAAGGGTTCAAACACGCGGCTCAGATCGTCGGGTTGCATGCCGTGCCCGGTGTCCGACACGGCGATGACCGCGTAGTCGCCCGCGTCGACCGACTCATAGCCGCTGAGCGACGACAACAGATGGCACGCCGAGACGCGGACCACGATGTCACCCGGCCCGTGCGTGGCCTCCGCCGCGTTGAGCACGAGGTTGCTCACGGCGCGGGCCAGGTGTGCTTCAGACGCAAACACAACCACCGGCTCGTCGGGCAGGAGCAGGCGAATCTCGAGCCCTTCGTGGTCAATCTGCACGCGCCGGCAAAACTCGGGGCCGAGGCAGCCACGCATGACCTGGCACACGTCGATGGGGCGGCGCGGCATGCGCCCTTGTCGTCCCAAGGTCAGCAGATCCTTGATGGTCTGACTGGCCCTGAGCGAAGCGCCCTGAATGCTCTGCAAGTCTTCGCGCACGCTGGTCGGGCACCCCTCGAGCGCATCGAGCTGATTCAGAATCAGCTCGGGCAACGCCACGACTGGCCCCAGCGTATTGTTCAAGTCGTGCGCCACTCCACCCGCCAACAAGCTCAACGAGTGGATACGGTGCGTGGTGGCCAGGCGCTCCTGAACGCTGCGTTCATGCAGCATGGTTTGATGCAACAGGTCCTGGTGCAGCGCCACGATGCGCAGTGTGGTGCTGATCTGGTCACGCAGCGTCGAATAGATGTTGCGCCCCGGCGTGTACTCGAACACCGCGATGCCGAGCTTCTGCGCCTCGAAACACAGCGGGAAGACCAACAGCGTCTGGCGCTGCTGGGGCGAGCCGACTCCGAAGACGGGCGCAAACAGCTGGTGTGCTGAAAAGGGCTGGACGGGCGGCTCTAGCGCTTCGCCGTCGATCAGGCAAACCAGGGCCTCGAGCGTGCCCTTCTGCTCGTCGAGCCAGCGCGAGATGAACGCCGTCTTGACGCCGACGCCGGGTATGCCGTTTTCCAGAGCCGCGCGCAGCGATGCCAGATCGAACGCTATCGAGCTCTGCTCGCCGAAGCTGAGCAGCTGCATGTAGTGCTCGTCCAGATCCAGCCGGTGTTGAGATTGCGCGCCGGTATTGGACAGGCTCAAGAGCTCGAGCGCATCAAACCACAACCGTTCGAGCTCCAGCGTCGCCACCGGCTTGAACGAAGCCCGCATCTGTACGAGCGCCATGTGCAAGGACCGATAGCGATCATTGTTGCTGGGCGCTGCGAGCAGCGCTTCGAGCGCCCCGAGCAAGCTGCCGAGGTGGCCGTCGAGCTCGCTCTGTAGTGCCCCAAGCAGGGCAAGCGTGTCCTCACGGCTGGAGCTCCAGCCGAGGCTCGCCGTACTCAGCACCTCGGAGAGGACGCGCGCGTGCTCGTGCCTGAGGTAGCCCGCCGGAGTTTGCGCTTCGGGCGCTTCGGGGACGTGATCGGTGTCGTGGGAGAGCGCACATCCGCACGAGCGGCGGCGCATCAGGCGGGTCGCGCAAGATCTCAGCTCCGGCACCGCCCTACCCGCACATTGATCGAGGATTGAGCCGAGCGCGCCCGAAGCGATCTCATCGAACGGCTGGGACACGGTCGTGAGCGGCGGGCTGCCGAGACGCGCCGCGCGCAGATCGTCGAAGCCGGTGACCGGGACGTCGCGCGGGACCCGATAGCCGTTCTCGCGCAGGGCGCGGATGGCGCCGAGAGCCATTTCGTCGTTGGCCGCCACCACAGCGTCGAAGGGCACCCCGGCATTGATCAACGCTTCCACCGCGACGTAGCCGCCGCGACTGGTGAAGCGCCCCTCCACGATGAGCTCCGACAACACCGGCAGACCGGCGACAATCAGCGCGGCTTCGTAGGCCCTGGAACGCTCCTGTGACTCGGGGCTCGCAAGGGGCCCCGATATAAACGCCAATTGTCTGCACCCGTGCACCTGCACCAGGTGCGAAACCACGTCGGAGATGCCAAGTACGTTGTCCACGACGAGGCTCGGTACGCCCCGAACCGCCACACCCACGCTGCACACCGGCAGCGGGCGATAACGCGCCAGGAAATCCGCGAGCCGTTCCGCGCCGCAGCTGTGCGTGAGCAGGCTGGAGATGACGACGACTCCATCGATGCGCTCGGGATCGATCAGCTCGAAGACGGCGTTTTGGGCGGGGCAGGCAAAGTGCGGCTCGAACAGCGCTCGCCCATAATAGAACACCAGATTGACGTCGAGCTCGATGCCGGCCTTCTGGAAGCTGTCGCGCAGGTGGTTCTCGTACGCCCCACCAAAAAAGTTCATGTAGTCGAGCAAGACCGCGATGGTCTTGCGTTGCCGGCGCGCGTTTCCCTGAGACAGGCGCGTCGGCGGAGCCGAGGTGATCGTTCCGCGATTCATATTTGGGCTCCGCGCCCGGGACTCACGGCGCACTGGCTGCGACGTTGCATGCGGTTCCCGTTCCCCAGTGCACACATACGACGGAATTCTAGGCCGGCTTCAGCCGTGAAATCGCCGCCCGCCCCCCGAGGTCGGCCCCGACTGGAGCACAGGCGCCGCCCCTAACCTACAGCCCTCTAGGCCAACTCGCGCCGCGCGCACATGCATTCAGGAACACCGGCGGCCGAGCTCGCTTTCAAAGCGAGCCAGGAAGCCCTTGATCTCATCCGCATCCCCGGCCTCGGGGGAAAGAGCCAAGTAGCGCTTCAGATCCGCCACAGCGGCCTCCGGTGCCCCCAACCGACCAAACAAAAGCCCGCGGTCGCGGCGTTCCTCGGTCGCTCCCGGCATCAGATCAATCAGGTGATCGAATACGACGAGCAGCCGCGAAAACTCGCCCCGGCTCGCGTAGATGCCACGCAGATTCATCAGCATGCGCGCCACCACGTGGCGCACCGGCGTGGGCGCGAGCATCCCCGGCTCAAATTGGAGGTCCGAGCCGGAACGGCGCAGGATCTGGGCTAGCCCCGCTTCGTCGATGATCCCGCCGCCGTGAAATGGATCCACGACGAGGCAGCGCTCGCTGTCATCCAGACGCACGAGGAAGTGGCCTGGAAAACCAACAGGCTGGGCGGGGACCCCGGCTCGCCGCGCGACCTCGACGTACAGCACTGATAGCGAGATCGGAATGCCAGTTCGCCTCGCCAGCACCTCGTCGATGAACGAGTTCTTCGGATCGTAGTAGTCGGTCGTGTTGCCGCGAAAGCCACCGCGAACGAACAGCAGATCGGCGAACGCTCGCGCTTGCGCCAATACGGGCATGCTCTGGAGCCCGCGCTCGACCAGAGGGGCGGCGAGTCCGTCGAGCTCGGCGCTGACGGCTAGCGAATCGAGCGCGGGCCGCGCGTCACGCGCGATCAACAACGCGCCCTCGAGCAGGTCGAGCTCGCGGTCAGGTTGTGCGGCGTAGGCGCGAAAGTCCACGTTCAGCGGTATATCCTGGGCGGGCCGGGCCTGTCCCGCCCGACGCGGTGCGCCCGCACGGCCGGGCAGCTCGGTTGATGCTTGACGGCGGGCAGAACGTACTGCCATGGAAGGCCTGTTCATTCAGCGGGCAGCCTCGTTTTTGGCTTCGCAGGGTCCTACCTCTATGCAGAACATGCAAAATACCAGCACAATCGCAGGCAGCTGGGCCCGTTCCGGCCGCTCTCCGCTAGTTCCGAAGGCGTTGGGGCTCGCCCAGGTTTTGGTGGGTTGCCTGGCACTCGGCTGGAGCGGCACCGCCCGAGCCCATATCGAGCTGCTCGAGCCAGAGGCCCGCTATGGCATTGCCGCGGATGGCAACAA
>JAYWEH010000024.1:0-2633 GCA_043780025.1 Deltaproteobacteria bacterium | reverse complement strand
GCAGCCGCATCATCCGCGCGCTGGCGCAGACGATCACGGGCGGGCCGCTCGGCTAGCGTCCGAGGCCGCGGCGCTGCCTCGACTCGAGGATCTTGGCGAACGAGCGTAGCCTGAACTCGTCGGGTGTGAGTCCGGTCTGTGCGGCTTCGCTTTCGGAGATGGCGCCGCAGTTGCGCGCGCGCAGGAAGTAATTGAGCAGGCCCTGGCCCGTGGCGGCGTCGTCAAACACGTCACCCACGAGCGTCGCGCGTGCCGCTTTGTCGATGAAGTTGGCGAGCCGCTCGGCAGCTCGAGCCAGGCCTTCCAGGAAAAACGCGTAGGTGGTGGCGTAACGCACGGGCAGCTGCGCCGGATGCAGATCCCAACCCTGATAGAAGCCGCCATCGAGCGAGCGCCGCACGTTCTGGTGCGAGAGCTGCCAGGCGGAGTGCACGGCCGCGCGATTCTGCGCGAACTCGGCCTCTGAGAGCGCTATGCCGCGGTGAGCACCCACGGGCATCACGTTGGTGGCGCCGTCCGAAAGGAATACGCCGGTGCCGCCGAGTGCCAGCACCATCATGCCCTTGGCCAAGTCGCACAGCGGGTGGCCCATGATCTGTTGCGCCGCGGTGAGATTGCACGAAGCGGTAAAGTCGTAGGTGCCGAGGTGCGCGCCGGTGCAGCGGCCTTCACACGCGGCCAGGAGATCCGGCAGTGGGCAGCGGCCGTCGGGGCCGATCAGCGCCTGCGTAAGCTCCACCATGAGCTCGAGCCGTAGGCGGCCGGGGGCGAGGCTGTGCCGGCGTTCGAGCAACTCGAGCAGCCGCACCAGCGCGCGCGGCTGTTCCGGCACGCTGACCTTGGGCAACGTGACGAGGAAATTGGCTGGCAATACGCCGCCGCTGGCCTCGAGCAGGCTGTCGATGAACAGCTCCAGCGTGCGCGCGCCACGCTTGGCCCACTCGCTGTTGAAGCATTTGATGCGGATGCCGATGAATGGCGGCAGCTTGTGTTCGGCGAGAGCCCGCGCGAGCTCGCACGCCGCGGTCCGTGCCGTTTCGTCCTCTTCCGCGTCGGGGCGCGCGCCGAATCCGTCTTCGAAGTCGATGCGAAAGTCTTCGACCGGTTCGCTGGCGAGTTTTTGGCAGACGCGTTCGTACACGGCGCAAGCGAGCCAGGCATCGGCATTGGTGCGGCGCAGCTCCACCGGGTCGCGCCGAAACTGCGCTTCGAGCTCGGTGGGGCCCGCCGCGAGAGCCGCGGCGTTCGTGATGAAGCCCGCACCGAGCGCGAATTCGACCGCGTCTCGTCCGTAGCTGCGCATGGCATCGAGCGCCAAACTACCCAGGCGCGATGGGGTTTCGGCGCGGTAGAGATGCGCGCCGCCGTACACCGTGTGCACCGGCTGGCGCTCGGCGTTGGGCCCCGGGTAACGGCGATTGAACTCACGATTGGCGGAGTCGAGCGCCGAGAAAACCGACTGAGCCTGCTCGAGGAGAGAAAGGGAGTGGACCATGTGCTTTCAACTGCCGCGATAGGTGGAATAACCAAAAGGGCTGAGCAAGAGGGGTATGTGGTAACGCTCGCTCGCCGATGCCACGACGAACGTGACCCGCACTTCGGGATAGAACACCGGCAGCCCCGCCCGCGCCAGGTACGCTTCCGTCTCGAAGATGAGCCGATGCGGCCCCGCCACGACCTCTGACGCGCCTTCGAGCCCCGTAGCCCGACCGTCGTCGTTGGTGACGCCTTGCCCGATGGCTTGCCAATCGCCCGCGCCGGTAGGGGTGGTCTCGCGGCGTTCCAGGCGTACGACGACGCCGCGGGCGGGGTGGCCCTGAGCTGTATCGAGCACGTGACAGCTGATGCCGCTCATGCGCCGAGCCCTTGCAGGCGCAAGCGCGTGATGCGCGCCTGCTCGGTGGCGGCGATGCTGAGCTCCGTCGCGCGATCGTTGTCGAGCCGGGCTCGTAGCGCGGTCAGCATTTCTGCGGCGGTCTTGCCGGTCGCGCAGATGATGAAGATGAAGCCGAAGCGCTCGCGGTAGGCACGATTGGCGTCGCCGAGCGCGAGCAAGGTGAGGGGATCGGCCGCCTGCACGCCGGCCTGTTCGGCCGCAGCGAGATCGGCGCTGCCGGCGAAGCGCCGCGCGAGCTCGGCCAGGTCTTCACCGATTTGCGGGTGGTGCTGGAAGGCCTCCAGCTGGTCCTCCGCGCCGAGGCCCTGCCAGATTCCCTCGGCGGCATCGAGCAGCGCGGCCGTGGACGCGAACGGACGTCGCGCGAGCATGTTCGTCACCCAGCGCTCGGCGCCGCAGGCGCGCCGCAGCCGCTCTTGGGCCTCGCGATCGTCGAGCCCGTTGAGCACGACGTGGGGCTCAACCACTTTGCTCTCCCCACACGCGCAGCCGGCTCACGCCGCCGTCGGGGTAGATGTTCAAGCGCACGTGCGTGACATTGCCGTCGGCGCGGAAGTGTCGAAAGAAGTGCCGCTCATGGGCGGCGAGCGGCACCTCGTCGAGCCAGCGCACCCAGCTACTGGCGTTGATCAGCTCGGTGATGCGAGTGCCTTCGGCTGCGTCGCAAGCGTCCAGCGAGCAACGCTCGGGAAAATTGCCTTTGAAATGATTCGTGTCCACTTCGATCAAACGCGGG
>JAYWEH010000023.1:0-6213 GCA_043780025.1 Deltaproteobacteria bacterium | reverse complement strand
GCCCCCAAGGTGCGCGGCTTCGAGCCCGGACTCATCCTCGACAGTTAGCAGCCGCACGCACGCGGACCAAATTTTTTCCCGCCCGTTGACCCGATCATTTTTACGCACGAGCATTAGCGTTGCGGTCGTTGGTTGCAACGAGTCGATGGTAGGATGACCGCGGCTCCGCAGCTTTGAGGAATTGGAGGAGGACGCATGAGCATCGCTACCCTGACGCAAGAGGCGAGGCAGAGCTTGGCCCGGGCCCTCGAGGCCTTGCAGGCTTCTGACGCGCCGAAGGCGCTCTTGACGGTGGCTGAACCATTGGCGAAAGCCGTTGGAGCGTTGGTGCAGCTGGAACGGGTGGAGCACCCCGGGTCTGCCAACGTCGAGCCAGCATTGAACGCGTTGCGCGAGGGTCTGCGCCTGTTGCAACTGCCCGAACACTTTCGTCACGCGGCGGCGGAGCGCAGCATGACCGCAGTCGCCGAGGCGCTGCGCTTCATCAACGAGCTCGCGGAAGCGGTTCGCAAAAGCGAGGCGCCCGCGGCTGCCGCAGCGGTCAGCCCCGCCAGAAACCCGGCGGGGGCGGGTTTCGCGCGCACGGCGCTCGCCGGTACTCCCGCAGCCGTGCCCGCCGCAGCCGCGCCCACCGCAGCCGTGCGCGCCGCAGCCGTGCCCGTCGTGCAAGCCGCTGCACCCGCACTGGTGGCCGGCAAGGTTGCAGCGGCGCCGGCCGCGAAGGTCCGCGGCACCAATGGCGACGCTGAGCTTCGCGCCGTTGAAGCCGAACTCGGAGCGCATAGCGCTACCAACTTCTACAAAGGGTTGGCGAGCGGCGATATCGTCGCTTCCGGCGGCCTGTTTGTTGCCACGTATCAGGTGCCTCCCGTCGGCGAAACGGTGCTGCTCAAAGTCAGCATGCCGGGCGGGTACGAGTTCGAAGCCAAAGGCGTCGTGGCGTGGACACGCGAAGTGCGGATGTCGTCGACGGCGCCCGGGGCGACTCCGGGTTTCGGTGCGCAGTTCAGCGAGATCACCGACGAAGGGCGCGGCTTGATCCAACGCTATGTGCGCAACCGCGAGCCGCTCTTTCACGACGATCTATGAGCGACGGCAGCAGCTTCCCAGAAACTTTCCCGGGACTCGTTCGAGCTGCTAGGCGGGCCTATGCACGCTAAGCTCGCCTGGGCCGCGGTTTGCTGCTGGGTTTGCGCGTGCATTCCTCCGCAGCTGCCGGCGCAGCAGGTCTCCGACGTGGCGCGCGAGCTCAACGTGGCCGCCCGATTCGGGCGCATGGACGTGGCGATCGGATACACGGCGCCCGCTCACCAGAGCGAGTTCCTGAAGCGCCACTCCAACTGGGGCCGTGAGATTCGCGTCGTCGACGTGGAGCTCGCTCAGCTCGACGTCGATGGGGCGGAGACGGCTGACGTGCTCGTCGACGTTTCGTGGGTACGCATGGACGAAGGCATCCTGCGCTCCACGCGCATCGAGCAGCGCTGGGAGAACCCCGGGGGCGGCTGGAAGCTCAGCGGGGAGAAGCGAGTCGAAGGGGACCTCGGCTTACTCGGCGAACCGGTCGTCGTGCTCCGACCCGATCGTCCGCGCGACGTCCATTTGCCGGTCAAGACGATTCGCTGAACCAGCGGCTATCCCGTTGTTCGGGCTTCGCGTGTTCGGCGCCGTGCTGTTCAGTTCCGCTGGGCGCTCGCCCCCACTGGAGCAGAGCGCCACGCTATGTCACGCCCGCAGTTATCAGGACTTGCTGCGAGTTTCGCGCGTTTGTTCGGCCACGCGCACTTCACGAGCCTTCTTCTTGGCTTGCGCGCGCCGGCGCCGCGTCTTGCGGGTGTTGCGGCTGTCGAATCGACCCATAGTCTGTCTCCGTGATTGGGGCCCGCTCGCTTTTGCGGCGTGCGAGCATTGGCACCGTCCCGTGGGGGGCGGCAGCGAACACAAGCCAGAGTCGGGAGCGCCCGTCAAGCTGAGACGGTACTCAGCCCGTCGAGACGTCGTCGAGCGTGCGCTCGCGATCGCGGATTTCCAGGCGATAGCGGCTATTCACGGTCTCGATGTAGAAGATGTCGCGAGCGGCCATGCGCAATACGCGCTTCACCGGCGTCGTGACGTATTCGTGCATCCCGTCTGGGAACTCAATCACCACGACGGAGCCCTTGCGAGGTGCACGAACGAGGCGACCTGTCACGGCTCGCGACCCGCGCCCGAGCTTGCGTAAAACGACCTGCACAATCTTGACTCTAGCAATGGGAGGGCCTCCGCGCACCCAATTCCCGGCCCGGCCTCCGATTTTTGTCTCACGTTGGAGCCTTTTCGGCAGGTCTTCGAGACCCATCGCAAAAATTGTCCACAGCAGGGCTTTTCGTCCGCGACAGGGCCCTATGCGTGCATCACCCGCTGGGGGCCTAATCAGGATTGACTCGGTGCCGTCGGGGCCCTCCCGGGCCGGTGCGGAGACGTCATTGTCAGCGCAGGCTGGGGGCCTCGAGAGGAGTCACGGCGGAGAAACTCCGGCGACGCCGTGTTGGGCGAAATAGGCTCGCAGCACCTCACGAGCCAGCTCGGGTCCTTTTATTCGCCACACGGGTGTGTTCACCACCAGCGCCGCAATCGATACCTCGGGCTGATCGGCAGGGGCGAAGCCGACGAACCAGGTGTAGTGCCGGTTCCCTTCGTGCCGCGTCAACGTCCCGGTTTTACTCGCGATGCGGACCTTGGGCAAAAACGGTCGGCCGTCGCGGTCATGGAACGTCCGGAACGCAGAGCCGCTCGCAACCGTCTGCAGCATCATTTTCGTGAGCTCGTGCGCGGCTCGCGTTGATACCACGCGGCGCAGCGGCACGGGCGCAGCCGGGGCCTCCCAGGCGCGTTCGTCACCTTCGAGCACCGCCCGCACGATGCGCGGCTTGAGCATCAGCCCGGCATTGCCGAGGGCTTGTGCCATGGATGCGCCCGCCAGCGGGGAGAGGCTGGTGTGCCAAAAACCGGCCGCCGCACGCGCGAACTCGAGCGGTTCGTTCGGAAGCTCTATGCCTGGGGCCTCCGCGTCGATGTCAAACGGAGTGGGCGCTCCGAAGCCAAATGCGCCGGCGGCCTCGGTCAGCCCTTCAGGAGTGAGGTGGCGTTGCGCGAGCCGTGCGAACACCACGTTGATGCTTCGCCCCATGGCCATGGCCATACTCGCGCACCAGCGGTCGCGGCTCGGATCGGGAAGCAGCTCGTTGGCGACGATGCGGCTCTGTCCACCTCGATAACACTGCTCCGTCTGGGCGCTCAGCCCCGGCACCTCGAGCAGCGCGGCGGCCGTGACGATCTTGAAAATGCTGGCCGCAGGCGCTTCCGCGCGCAGATTGACGTCGAACGGCGTGCCTTCACCGACGCGGCTGGCGTAGGCGAGCACGTTCCCGGTCCTGACGTCCATGACCACGACGCCCGCTTCCGGCACCGAGTGGCGCCGCAATACCGCCTGAGTGGCGCGCTGCAGATCCGGGTCGAGCGTGAGCTCTGCGGACGCGCCGTGGCGTAGGGGGCTCGTGACCTTGTCCGGGTGGAAGTCGAGCCGCAGTAGGTTGAGCCCCGTGAGGTCTGGCCCAACTGGCACCAGCCCCTGGTGTGCGCGGCGCCCGAGCGGATCGGCTGGGCGGATGGCGAGGCCGTCGAGCCAACGTGGCAATAGGGCAACGATTACCCCGAGCGCGACACCCATCAGTGCCCATCGCCGCCAGCCCTGCATCCCTTCGGACCTATCCGGAGGCGGTGAGTCGGGCCAAAAAACGGGCGAACGTCCGGGCGGCCGCCAGGCAATCGGAGCTGGCTCAGGTGGAGCCGGGTAGCCGCCACGCCCTCGCGCAACCCTGCGTCGCTGCTGTCGATCTGTAGTAGCGTCAACTCGAATGAGCAACGCGCGCCAGACCTCCGAATTTGAGGTGGAAGACACGTCGGTCCTGATGTTGTTGACCGGCCCGAACGGCAAGATCCTGGATGAGCTAGCCCGCTGTTCCCGCGCCAAGGTCGACTTTCGAGGCAACAAGATCTTTATCTCGGGTGAGCCGGCTCAAGTCGAGCTGGCGCGGCGCTACCTGACTGGGGCCGCCGAGATGATCGCCAAAGGCGTGAGCATCGGGCCGCAGGACGTGGCCACCGGTGTGCGATCGCTGCGCGATGATCCGGCCGCGAACCTCACCACGTTGCTGGAGGATGCCGTCGTCGTCGGCGCGCGTCGGCGTTCGGTGGTGCCCAAGACCCCCGCACAGCGCGACTACGTACGCTGCATTCGGGATTCGGACCTGACGTTCGGCATCGGCCCTGCGGGTACCGGGAAAACGTACCTGGCCATGGCCATGGCTGCGGCGGCGCTCACCCAGCGCTCGGTCAAGCGCGTGGTGCTGACGCGGCCGGCGGTCGAGGCGGGCGAGCATCTCGGTTTCTTGCCGGGCGATCTCGCGGAGAAGGTGAGCCCGTATCTGCGCCCGCTTTACGACGCGCTCAACGACATGCTGGACTTCGACACGGTCGAGCAATTGCGCGAACGGGGTCAGATCGAGGTCGCCCCGCTGGCATTCATGCGCGGGCGCACGCTCAACAACGCCTTCGTGATCCTGGACGAGGCGCAGAACGCAACCAGCGAGCAGATGCGCATGTTCCTGACGCGGCTCGGATTCGGTTCCAAGGCGGTCGTGACGGGTGACGTGACACAGACCGATCTACCTCCAGGGGCGCGGCCCGGCTTGAAGGAAGCCGAAGAGTTACTGTCCGGCATCGAGGGCATCAGCTGCTGTCGATTTACCGACGCAGACGTGGTGCGCCACCCGCTGGTCCAGAAGATTGTCGTCGCGTACGAACAGAGCGATGAGCGGCGCGCCGAAGCGCGCGAGCGGTCGCGAGGCGCGAGCCGTAGAGACGCTGACCGCGAGCGCGAAGAATCCTGAGCGGCTGCCAGCGAGTACGACGTTGCCGCACAGTTCTCCGGGGTTGAGCTGCCGGTGCGTCACACGGCCGGCCACCCACCGAGCCGGACAATTGATCGGGACACCGGCCCCGCCTTCGTGATATCGGCGGCCCCATGTTGGAAATTATCGACGTCAGCGCGCGCGAGATCCTCGATTCCCGCGGAAATCCCACGGTCGAGGCGGAAGTCCACACCAATGGCGGCTTCGGGCGAGCTGCCGTGCCGAGCGGAGCATCGACCGGCGAACACGAAGCCATCGAGCTTCGGGACGGCAAGAAGGACCGCTATCTGGGCAAAGGCGTCCAGAAGGCCGTCGAAAACATCATGAGCGTGCTCGGCCCCGAGATCGTCGGCATGTCTGCCGCGGATCAAGCGGGCGTGGATGCTCGGCTGATCGAGCTCGACGGCACTGAAAATAAAGCCAAGATGGGCGCCAACGCGATCCTGGCCGTGTCGATGGCCGTGGCTCGGGCTGCCGCGGACACGCTCGAAATCCCGCTCTGGCGTTATCTCGGCGGTGTGCAGGCGCGCGTCTTGCCGACACCGTTGATGAACATCATCAACGGTGGTGCGCACGCGGACAACGGGCTCGAAGTTCAAGAGTTCATGATCGTGCCGTTGGGTTTGCCGACGTTTGCGGAGGCTCTGCGCTGCGGCGCCGAGGTGTTTCACGCGCTCAAGGCTAGCCTGAAGAAGCAAGGCCTCGCGACCTCGGTGGGCGACGAAGGCGGGTTCGCTCCGCGGCTCGGTTCCAATCAGGAGGCGCTCGAGCAGATCGTCGCCGCCATCAAGGCCGCCGGCTACGAGCCGGGCAAGCAGGTCGGGCTCGCGCTCGACGCCGCGGCCAGCGAATTTTTCAAGGATGGCTCCTACACCTTCGACAAGAAGCCGCTCAGCTCGAGCCAACTGGTCGACACCTACGTGAGCCTTTGCGACCGGTTTCCGATCGTCAGCATCGAAGACGGTCTGGACCAGAATGACTGGGCCGGCTGGAAGCTGCTCACGGACAAGCTCGGCAGTCGCGTCCAGCTCGTGGGCGACGACCTGTTCGTCACCAACAAAGAGCGCCTGCAGCGCGGCATCGACGGCGGTATCGCCAACTCGATCTTGATCAAGCTCAATCAGATCGGCTCCGTTTCGGAGACGCTCGACACCATCAGCGTCGGCCGCTTCGCGGGCTACAACTCGATCATCTCGCATCGCTCGGGGGAGACCGAAGACGCGTTCATCGCCGACCTCGCCGTGGCCACCAACGCCGGCCAGAT
>JAYWEH010000022.1:0-2635 GCA_043780025.1 Deltaproteobacteria bacterium | reverse complement strand
CGCATTACGCACTACAAAGGCGGTTCGCGAGCGTTCCTGCCAGTTGCTGGCGCGGGCCCGTCAGGGCGATTCGCGCTGGTTCATCGTGGACGATGGATTTCTCGACACAGCGGTAAATGAGGTGCTGGCCGCCACCCGTCAGCGCTACCCCAGGCTGCACATCCCCTACCACAGCCGCTGGCGCCACTTCGAGGCCGGCGGCGTGGACCGCAAGTCGCAGCTCGACCAGTTGCTCCACGCGCTGCCGCGGCTGGAACGTGCCCGCAGCATGGTGGACCTCACGGTGGTCAGCGTGCTGCTGGATGCGGGCGCCGGCGCCGACTGGAATGTCCACTGCGGCCTTCCGAGCATGGGCTCATCCGACTTTCGCGGCGGCCGGCGCAGCAGGTCGTCCGATATCGGATCGCCGACGAGAGCCAGCGCGGGAAGCCCGTCGGTGACTAGTCTGAAGTTCCGTGAGCTTCCAGGCAGTTTCTCCCCGTCCTGAAGCCGAGAACCGTCGAGACTCGGTGTCGTGCTACTGTCTACACGCGGATAGCCTCGAGGAGTTCGAACGCGCGTCGCTGCTGGTCGTCCGGAACCGTCGTCAGTTCGAACGTGGCTTCCGCGGCGGAAGCATCCTTGCGCCGGCAGCGGTTTCGAACGATTGTTGCGAGGTTGCTGAGCAGGGTTCTGAAGCTGTGAACCACGGAGCCATCCGGCAGCGTGTGTTCGACGGCCTTCTTCGTTGCCGCGCGTGAGCGCTTGGCTGGTGCAACCGGGTCGCGACTTCGCTTGGCGGCGTCGTCCTCGTCGGCGAAGAGCCTCGAGCGCCACGCGCGGAGCATGTGCCACTGCACGTAGTAGGCCAGCATGCACAGGAAAATGTGCGCACGGACCCGGTTCGCCAGGCGATGATGGATGGGTCGCACGTGCAGGTCGACGGTCTTCAGCGAACGAAACGCCCGCTCGACCTGGCTCAGCCGCTTGTAGTTGCGGACCGCATCCTCTGCGCTCATGTTCTCTTTCGGCACGCTGGTTCGGATGACGTAGATTCCGTCGAGCGCCGCTTCGGCCGCGACGCGCTCTTGGCGAACCTCGTAGGTCAAGGAGCCTTCGGCGATGTTCAAGCGGAAGTGTTTGGCCACCTTGTACCGGTTGATGCCGCGGCCCACGGCTATGCCGATCTCGGCGCTCGTGCGAAGCCGACCGCGAGCGACCCGCGTCTGGATCCGGTCGAGGTCCTTCTGGGTCGCGGCGATGAGCTCGGTTCGCTTGCGCTCTCGCAGCTTTGCCAGCGCGACATTGCGACAGGCGACCAGTCGCTCGCCCGGGTAGTCCGGGTGGGATAGCTCGAAGAGGTTGCGCTCGTCGAACAGTCCCATCTGAAGCACACCGTCCCTGCGAAGTCTTTGGATGGCTGGCGAGCGCAGCGCCGTGATCCAGTCGAGGTCGCGATCGTCGGCCACGGCATCGAGTTGGCGCTGCGTGATCATGCCGCGATCCCCGACCAGGACGAGGTTCAACAGGCCGAAGACTTTTCGCATGCGTCGCAACTGCGGAAGCAGCGTCTTGGGGTCGGCGGTCTCTCCGGAATGAACCGAGACGCCCACCGGGCAGCCCTCGCCGTTGGTGACGAGGCCGAAGTTGACCTGCAACTTGCCGAGCTTGCCATCGCGGCTATAGCCGAGCTTGGCCAAGGGACAGGTCGTTCCCTCGAAGTAGGTCGACGTCAGGTCGTAGAGGACGATGGCACCTTCATCGAGATGCCGCGCGGCAAGTCGCTGTTCGATGTGATCTTGCTTTGTGAGCAACCAGTCCATGGCATCGTACAACTCGTCTTCCGTGGCGTCCTCGACGCCGAGCTCCGCGGGTAAGGTCGTACTCGACCACCATCGCGTCGTAGCGAGCTTGCTCTGAGGGGCAAGGATCCGGGCCACGACCATGCTGGTGACGAGTTGGCGCTCACGACACGGCCGGGCCGCGAGCAGGGCCTCGAACCCAAGGCGTCGCATCGTGGTCAGAACGGCCTGTACGTCGCCGTGTGAACGCGAGGCAACGATCTCGAACACATCGCTGGCGTTGGCGACCTTCTCGCCGCGAAGGACGCGTCGCAACGCTTCGATCTGTTCGCTGGTTAAGCTCGAAAGATTGGCGAGCGTTCGCTTGCGGATCTTCTTGCCATCGCGATACGACTCGCGCAGAAGCGCAGCCGGTGCCGATCCGCGGTTTGGGACGACGTCGATGTACATGGCTTCATCATTTCATGCCTGTATCGTCAATGCAAGCGAAATAACCGACTATTACATGGGTACGTTTCTTGCAGCAATAAACGCCAGTTTACGCTGCGACTCACCGAGATTTATGGGCTCAATCGCCTGCGAAGCGAGGTGTAAGGCGGGGGAACTTCAGGTTAAAAGCGTCGAGCACACCCAGCACGCATTGCTCTGTCGTCTGCGCAATCTCCGCACCGGTGAGCAGAGGCCAGGCGACGTCGGGTTCGTTATGGCACTGAAAGACAACCCGACCCTGGCCGAACGTGCTGGCAACGGGATAAGCGCTCAATTCTCGTCGAGCAGTCCTCGCCACCGCGTTTGAGTAGATTCTATAGTTTCCTGGCCATTTTGCGCCACAAACCAGCGGATCTTTATTGAGG
>JAYWEH010000021.1:0-14767 GCA_043780025.1 Deltaproteobacteria bacterium | reverse complement strand
ACGAGAACTTCGTCTACCCGCTCGATGTCCTGGCGCACTGGAACCGAGGCTACGGGCGGCGCGGCTTCACTCAATACCAATTCGTGATCCCGTTCGCGGACGGCCTGCGCAACATGCGTGAGATCCTGAGCGCCATCCTGTCGTCGGGCGAGCTGCCGTTTCTCAACGTGCTCAAACGTTTCGGCAAGCCGAGCGGCGGGCTCCTGTCGTTCCCGCGCGAGGGCTACACGTTCGCCATCGATTTTCCGATCCGGTCCGGCACCGTGGCGTTGCTACGCCGTCTGGACGCGATGGTGCTCAGCGCCGGCGGGCGCATCTATCTCGGCAAGGACTCGTACGTCGAAGCCGCTACCTTCCGGGCCATGTACCCCGAGGTCGAGCGCTTCCTCGAGCTCAAGGCCAGGTTCGATCCGCACAATACGTTCGTCTCCGACCTGGGGCGCCGCGTGGGCCTGGTGCCAGCAAGGCCTGAGGAGCTCGCCTCGGGGGACGGCTTGCTCGCCCACGTGGCCCTCGAGGCTCTCGCTAGTTCGAACGCTCGAGCGTGAACCCTTCGCCCTCCCAGCCGAGCACCCCGCCGTCCAGGAAGGAGACGGGCGTGCCCTGGCGCGCGAGCTCCCCCGCCAGCGCTTTGGACTCGGCACCGGTGCGGCAATAGAGCACGGGCGAAGCCGGCAGATTGAGCAGCTCCTCGATCCGCGTGTTGACCTCCGGCTCCGGGATGTTCACGGCGCCCGCCATATGCGCGCGGTCAAACACCTCTTTGGGCCGAATGTCGACCAGACTGATGTGCTTCTGCTTCGCCAGCTGAGCGACCTCCTTGGGCTTGAGCGCTCCCGCCGGGCGCGGTAGCAGCGGCTCGATCATCTCTGCGAGCTGCGCCTTCTTCATCGCCCCTGCCTTGCCCGTGACCGGGCGGCCCTGATGAAACACGAGGAACGTCGGCACCGATTGAATACCGAGCTGGCGCGCCAGAAGTGGGGACTGGTCGATGTCGACGGTCAGCACCTTGGCGCGGCCGGCATATTCCTGGGCAAGCGCAACGAGCTCGGGCTCGACCACTTTGCACGGTCCGCACCAGGTGGCGCCAAACTCCACCAGTACGGGCACCTCGCTCAGCAGCACCTCGGCTTCGAAGTCCTGCTCGGTCACCTGCTGCAGCTGCTTCATCGAGCTCATTTAACGCGGCTACCCTGCCGGCGCCAAGGGCTCCAAGCAGGACCCTTGGCAAAGACCGCTGCAGGCGCCGCCGCCAGACTGGTACCGAGGCCGTACAGCGCCGCACTGGCCACGCCGATGCTCGCTACGACCCCCCAGAGCGCCCCGCTGTTGCCCGCGCGGGCCAGAACGGATAGCCCGCCCCCCCACGAAGGCGTCGTGCTGGGCAGCCCAAGGCCGACGAAACTCAGTGCGGCTTCTAGGCCGAGCAGGGCGGAAGCGCCGAGTAAGGTATTCACGAGCACGGGCTGGACCAGGCGCGGCAAGATGTGCACGCGCAGTTGCCAGCGCCGTGAAGCGCCGAGGGCGCGCGCCGCCTCGACGAAATCGCTCGGCAGCAAGGTGACGACCTGGGCCCTGACGAGCTGCGCGACCTCCAGGGTTCGCAATAACGCGAGAGCTCCGATCAGGGACAAGATCCCCCCGCTCGGATCGGCGAGCCGCAAGATGCCCACCAAAATCAGACCGGGGATGGCCCCGATGAACTCGACTAGCCGCGTGAGCAGAGCGGCGGAGCCCGTTCCACCGTAGACCGCCGCCGCGCCGAGCGCCGTTCCCAGCACCAAGCCGATCGCACTCGCGCTCGCGACGACGATCACCGCGCTCCGGGTCGCTCGCGCCCACCACCCCCACAGCGCGCCGCTGCCGGCGCCGGACAACCCACTCTCGAGCGAAACGCCGGCCATTTCGCTGCCCGAAAACCAGTGCGCTGTGGCTGCCACGAGCACGAAGCTCCCGAGTACGAAGAGCCCGAGCGCGCGGTCCACAGGGGGCCGCGTCACCCGAGCACCTCGTCGCGCGTCGAGGGCTCGACGGCTCGCGGATCCAGCAGGCCGAGCAAGAGCTCGCTCGCGGCCTGCAGCACCCCCACAAACAGCGCTGTGCAGATCGTGATCGCCATCAGCCAGGCCAGGTCGGGATGGCGTAGGGCCTCCACCGTCTGGCTGCCGAGACCGGGCAGACCGAGCGCGTATTCGACCACAAACGTCAACGTGACCAGACTGGAGAGCTGCGCACCGAGCTGCACCACGATGCCGGCGCTGCTCAGCCGCAATGCCGTCAAGCTAGCGCGCCAGCGCGACACGCCCCAGGCGCGCAGCGTGCGCACGAAGCGACGGCCGACCGCGTCCTCAGTGGCACGCTGAAAAGCCGCCAAAGGCACGCCCGACAGAGCCAATAACACGCCACCCTGCCACGCCTCCGAGGGAGCGTCAGCGTCCGAGCGCATGAACAGGGCCGAAAGCACCACGATCGGCAGCGCGGCCCGCAGCAAGCCGAGCAGGCGCCACACCCGCGTCCACGCGGTGCGCTCCAGAGCCAGGACGGCGCCCCCGAGCAGCGCGGCCAGCACCGCGCCCAAGATCCCGCAGCCAACGAGCGGCAAGGTCACGCGGGCACCCTCGACCAGCACGTCCAGGACGGGACGGCCGTTGGCGGTGAGGCCCAGCCGGTGTCGCACCGCTTGCACGACCCAACCGCCATAACGCGTGTCACGCAACATCGCGGTCACCCGCTCCGTCCCCGTATACGTCTTGTAGCGTGTGCGATTTTTCCCCCACCAGTCCTGCCAGCCCGAAGCCGCTTTCTGAGCCTGCTCGACACCGGCGCCGGGTTCGAGCCGCGAGGCGTATTCTCCGGTCACGGCGGCCGCCGCGGCGGCCAGTCGTGTGACTCGCTCCACATCCGCGCGCGATCGGACGGGCGACATCTGCGAGATCAGCTCGTCGAGCGCGTAGGTGTCCAGCTGCCGTACTTCGGCATCGCGTAGATCCGTACTGCGATCGGCGTAACGCAGCACCGCGCGCCGCGCTACGAGCGGCCGGTAGTCAATAGAGTGCTCTTCCCAAAAGCGCATCCAGAAAAGAACTTCGCGGCTCGCTTCCCAGGTCGGGTCGAGCTCGAAGCCCATGCGCGCCGCGAGCGGCCTGAGCGCCACGACCACGCGCGCCCGCCCTGCGGGCTCGAGCGAGTCCAGCGCCGGCAACACGATCGGCAACGCCGCACCACCGAGTTCGGACAGCACTGCGCTCTTGGCCGGCACGGGCGCACCACTCGAGACCTCGCGAACGGCCGCGCGCGCCAAGCGCTCGACCGCACCCGGGTCGGGGTTGAAGAACAACGGCAACGTCGGACCCGGCGCGCTCGGCTCGAGCACGTGTGAGAGCACTCCGAACGTAACCAGCGTGATCAACAGGAGCGTCGGCCCGAGCCACAACAAGCGGCGCACGATGAACCGCATGGCGAGCTCCGTGAAGTCGAGGCTAGCGCCCTAAAACCGGCGCACCCCCTCGCGCGGTCAGCGCAAGAAGTAGAACCCCGCCACGATGATGAGGGTCACACCGGCCATGATGATGGCGCCCAGCGTCCTCGGCGGCAGACCTTCCATCGGCACCGCGACCGTGTCGTCCCCGCGCCCCGACACCGGAGCTTTCATAGTGGCGCGCGGCGGGGTGGGCGATGGGTTTTCCGCCGAGCCCGCGTCGGCCGCCAGCTCACCCTTCATCGGGGGCAGCTTCGCCGTGTCGCGAAACGCCGCGCGATCGGAGCTGAGCGCAGCCTCTTCGTCAGGGCCCTCGGTATCGGTGAACGAATACTTTCGATACGTCACCGCGTCGTCGTCTTCGCTCGGCGGAGGCAAATCCGTACCGGCGAACTTCACGATCACGACGGTCACGTTGTCGTGCCCACCCGCCTCGTTCGCCGAAGCGATCAACTTGCCGCAGGCTTCGACGGGGTCCTCGAGCTCGACCAGGATGCCGCGAATGTCGTCACTGCGCACCATGCCGGAGAGCCCGTCAGAACAAAGCAGCAGCGTGTCGTCAGCGCGCAGGTCGACGTACGTCAGATCGACCTGCACGACCTCCGACGTACCGAGTGCCTGCAGGATGATGTTGTTGTGCTCGAACGTCTCCGCTTCTTCCTCGGTGAGCTGCCCCGCTTCGATGAGCTGGTTCACCAGTGACTGATCGCGGGTGACCTGGGTGAGCTCGCCGTCCCGGAGGACATAAGCGCGGCTATCGCCCACTTGCGCAAGGAACAAGCGGTCGTCGATCAAGGTGGCGATGGTCGACGTGGTACCCATGCCCCGGCGCGTGCGGTCCGCGCGCGCTTCCCCGAAGATGCGTAATCCGGCGTCCTGCACGGCCTTGACCAGGCGCCGCGCCAGGTCTTCACGATGGCGGGGTGGTTTGGCTTCGGACAGGCGGTCGTAGATGATGTCCACCGCGAGCTGGCTCGCGACTTCGCCCGCCGCAGCACCGCCCATGCCGTCGCAGACACCAAACACGGCTCCCGAGCGCCCGAGCGGCTTCACCTCGGCCGCATCGAACTCTCGAGTCTTCCGCGTCAGATCGGCGATTAGGAAGTTGTCCTCGTTGTGCTCACGCACCTGCCCAACATCCGTTTGGCCAAAGACGCGCACCTCGATCGCAACGGACTTCCTTCTTCCAGATGCGGTTCTTTCAGATGAGACGTCACCCATGGCTAATATCGGAGCTTAGGATCCAAATCCGAATCGGAACAGATGTTGTCCAACCCGCAGGTGGTCGCCCTCACGCAATTCGACCTCCCCTCGAATAGCAAGATAGGTCCCGTTTGAAGACCCCAAATCTCTCACGGTGAAGCTTCCGGCCACGGGATCGCGATGAATGGCCGCGTGCCGCCGGCTCATGAACGAATCGGTCGTGAAGACCAAGTCCCCGAATTCCCGTCCAATCACGGTTTCGTTGGCGGAGATATAAAACACGTTGCGGTCCACCCCTTCCACGGTCCTCTCACTCAGCACAGCATAACGAGCCCGGGTAGGCGAGCCATAGACGTCAGTTCCGCGATCTCGGGCTGGCCCCAGCCCCTGATCGCCGTCTTCCAGCTGCTCAAATCGCAAGACTTCGGAACCGAGCAGCACCAAATCGGCGTGCTGGAGGGGCTCAGACTCACGAACGCGCAAGAACACGCCATTCAGCGACTCCAGGTCGCGCAGAAAGTATGCGTTGGCGCGAGCGAAGACGCGGGCGTGGCGCGGCGAGACGAAGCGATCCGCCCCGAGCCGGATATCCCCCTCATCCCGACCAATATCCACGCTGCCGCGTTCGATCCAGTGCGTCTGCCCGGTAGAGCCATCCTGGCTGATAACGGCCAGATGCGGCATACCGTTGCTAGCACTGGCGGCCGGCCTGGAGCTCCGGGCGGCGAAAGCAAAATCGGGCGCGCTCGGGCGCATTGAGTCCGGCCGTTGCACCGGGTCAAACACGTCCACCGGTCCCGGTCTCGGTGGGGCGGGCGGCATCTCCCCGCGCTCGCTCGATGCCAGAGTGCCGTCCATCGCGGGCCGCTCGGTATGCACGGGCGGCGGAGGAAGGCCCAACAACGCGTTGCCACAGCCGGGGCAGAAGCGAGCCCCCTCGGCATTGGCCAACCCGCAGCGCTGACACTCCATGAGGCGCAAGAGGACCTGGCGGATCGCAGTTCGTCAAGAGGGGAGATCCCAAAAACCCGTGCAAGCGCGAGCACCCTGATACGGCACGACGCCGACCCTCGCCGAGCAAGACGCGAGGGCGCCCGTCACCAACGCGGCAGCGGTTCGCGGATCTCGAAACCAAACTCCAGGGCGACAATGTGGGCTAAACCCAAGTCGAGCGTGCCGGAGGCGCGCACCTGCCCCGCGCTGTCGGTCCAGCGGTGAAAAAAAAGCTGGCGATAGTTCGACGCGATGTTGAGGACCAGGCTCGGCGTGAGCTGAAACTCGAGCCCCAGCCCCAGCGAGGAACCGAGCCCCCACGTATCCAATCCCCATTCGTTGCCGTACACCAGCGCACCTAGTGCGGTAGTGACATACGGCGAAGTGCGCGTCACCCGGGTGAGGTGGTAACGGAGCTCGCCGCGAAGCTGCTGCAGAATCGCCAGGCGCAGCAGGTTCTCGGAGTCCTGGCGCGAGAATTCGTAGGCCCCACCGATGTACCAGGGCCCCCGCGTGCGGTAACCCACGCGCAGCGTGAGCCCGCCTCCCCCGCTCAAGATGCAGGGCAGGCTCCCGCGGGAAGTGGGACAAACCTCGCCGGCAGACGCAACCGCCTCGCCAGCGAGCGCCACGCCGTATTGGAGGTAATGGGAGCTGATCGGCGGCGGTGTCGGCGGCGGCAACGTCGGATCGGGCGAGTAAAGGTCAACCAGTTCCACGGCCCCCGAGGAGCCGTTTCGCAGGAAGAATGCCGCAAATAGGCCGGCCGCCACGATCCGGCTGCCCACGTTTCGGAAGGCCACATCACGAGCGTAACGCAATCCTTCCGAAAGGGCTCTTGACGCCTTGCACGGCATTAGCCTAAACGCGGGGCGAGCTTCAGCGGAGCACACGGGATTTATGGAAATCTACCTCGACAAGAGAGCGGTCCGCCAGATCCGACTCGCGGCGCAAGAAACGATCGAGGAAGGAGACACCGAGTCGCTTCGCGAGGAGGTGTTGGGTGCCTTCTCCGAAGAACAAGTGGAAGAAATCGAGCGGCGGCTCGATAGCGGTGACTTCTTCGAATTTTTGACTGACGTCCTCGACGAGTGGGGCGGTGACGACGCCGACGAGCTGCTCGAGCTGCTCGAGACCCAGCTCGCCGAAGCCGGCATCGACATGAAGGCCGACGGGCGAGTCGAAGCCACCGAGGAAGAGGACGACGACGAGGCCGAGGCCGACGACGACGAGGAAGAAGAAGACGAAGAAGACGAGGACGCTCCGGCGGATCTCGATGAAGACGTCGACGACGCGTTGTTAGACGACGAATGACGTCTCTCGGGTGAAGCGGGACGGCGGCGAGCGAATGACGCTCAGCCGCCTCGGCGCGCCAGCCCCGCCATGAACAGCTCGTACGCCAGGATCTGGGCGGCCTGCGCCAGATTCAAGGACGGCTGATCCGCCGCGATGGGGATGCGGACTGATTCCGTGCAGAGCTCGTGCTCCTCAGGCGCCAAACCCGTCTTCTCGTTGCCAAAGACGAACGCTACGCGCAGGCCTCGTTCGGCCGCGACGGCGGCGCGCAACGCCGCCTCGCGCGCGCCCAGCACGCCGGACACGCCCCGGTGTGACGTGGTCGCAAAGGCACAGGCGCACCCCTCGAGCGCGGCTTCCAGCGTGTCGGCGCGCTCCGCAGCCGACAAGACGTCGATGGACTTCACGGCCATCTTTCGCGCCATGTCGTGCTCCGGCTGCGCGATCCGGCTCGGCCGCACCAAGATCAGGCGCGTGAGCCCCATCACTTTCATCGCGCGCGCCACGGCGCCGACGTTTTCTGGATAGTGCGGCCGCACCAGGACGAAAGTGCTGGCGCTCGTCACGGGCAAACTGAGCAAAGTTCGCGCACTCTACCTCGAGGCTCGCGTCGATTGACCCAATCGTTGCGAGCGTCAGCCACGGCCTGCGCCACCGCGGCTCCCGGAGGCCGAGCGTGCGCAGCGAAAACCCAGGCTCGGGCGCCGCTCGTTCGGCTCGGCAGCGCTGCGCGAGGCACCACGCAGACTGAACGGCGCGGTGGCGTAGCTGCCGCCCCTCACCACGCGCAGGGTCGAGCCCGAGCCCGGGCCGCTCGAACGGGCGGCGAACTCGTAGCTGGGAGCGTAGCGATCGGCGACCCACTCGGAGACGTTGCCGGCCAGATCGTGCACGCCTTCCGCGCTGACGCCTGCGCCAAAGCTGCCCACCGGGGCGAGCTCGAGAAAGCCGTCAGCGCCCTCGGTCATGTCCCAACCGAAGCGCCCGTGGTTGCACGCATGCGCGTTGAACAGGTTCCCCCAGGGGTAGCGCCGGCCGTTCACACCGCGCGCAGCGCGCTCGAACTCGGCTTCGGTGGGCAGACGCGCGCCTCGAAAGGCGCAATACGCCTGAGCGTCAGGCCAATCCACACGCGTCACGGGGAAATCGGGTCGGTCGAAGCGCAGCGTGCCTTCGCCCGTGGGGCGCGGACCACAGGCGCCAACGCTCACGCAGCGTTCGTACGCCTCGACCGTCACCTCGAAGCGATCGAGCCAGAAACTCTGGACGTGCACCACGTGCCGGGGCAGCTCGTCTCCGAACTGCGCGTGATCGCAACGGTGACCGTACGGTTGCCGCACGCACTCCGCGAACACGTGCAGGAGCTCCGTTTCTTCTGAGCCCATAGCGATCGGCCCCGCGGCCAGACGCACCATCGGCGACGCCGGGCTCGGCAGCCGCAATACGAGCGGCGGCAGCGCTGGAGCGCTCAGAACGCGCGACGCTGGCACGAGCTCGGGCCCGAGCGCCGCCGAATCCGGGGCGCCGGCTCGTAAAGGCGCTGCCAGCAGCAGCACGGAAGCGAACGTGCCGATCAGAGCCGCAGCCTAACGCGCCTTCCCGGCGCGTTCCAGACGGCTCGGAGCCCTACCTCGTCATTCTGTCAGGGCTCGGCGGGTTCCACCGGCTCTTCCGGCGGTGCCTCGTCGGTCCGTTCCCGTCCCCGCGACCCGCGCTTGGCCTTGTTGCCGCCTTTCTGCTTGCCTCGCTTGGCCGCACCCTCGTCAACAGGGGGCTCGGCCGGCTCGGCCCGCGCGGGCGGCTCGCCGTATTCGGTGCGCAGCTTCTGCAGCAAGCCTCGCTTCAGCACCTCTTCTTGGTAGCTCGGCAGCTCCGGCAGGGTGATGAACAGCCGCACGGTGTGCTCGCGCTGGACCACCTCGATCGAGCCGCGGGCGGTCTTCTTGGGCAGCTCGGGCGCCGAGAAACTGAACAACAGATAGGCCGCTTCCGCGTCTTTCTCCGTCACCTCGTAGGCGAGATCAACCCGCAAGTATCGGAGCGCGGCGCTGAAGGTTTGCTCGCGCGTGTATCCAACCTCTGCCTCGGAACGCGCCTCCGCGACCCCCACTCCCCAGGCGAGCACCCCCAACACGCCGCAAACAAACCACCGCACACTCGAGCGCTAGCTCAATTCTCGCTGAAAGGCCAACAAACCCCGCCTCGCCCCGAAGCTCGCTCGGCTCCTACTCCCTCGGCCCCGCCATTACCGCTCCCTCCCACCCTCCCCTAGCTCTCCCTCCCAAACGCCTTCCTCGCCGATCCCAAAGCGCTGCCAACCTCCCCCCACGCCGGCCACTACCACGCCCCAGATCGCAAACCCCACGGTCACCAGCGTCTGGCCCGCGTACACCACGAGCACCAGCACCGAGCCCTCCGAAAGCACCTGCTCCTTCGGATAAAACATAGCTAAACCTGCGTACAACGCGAACTGGAACGCGCCAAAAAACGCGGGCGCGTTGGGCAAGAGCACCCCGAGCGCCAGCACGCCCGTCACCACGCAGGCCTGGGCGTAGCTGAAGTTGGGAAAGCCGACGCCCCAGGCAAGCAGCCACGTGCAAGCGGCGTTCAGCGTCCAGTAGGCGATCGTCACGAGCACGAACGGCAGGCTGTGGCGCACCCCGGACAAGAAGCGCAGACCCGAAGCGAGCTTTTCCACGCGCGCGGCGCCCCACTCGGCCAGCGGCTTCGAAAAGAAACCGATCACGAACTCGGTCAGGCGCCGCGCAGGAGCTTTCCACACGTAGAAGGCGCCCATCGCGCAGAGCGCCAGCGAAAAGCCGAATAGCGCGGCGTACGCGAACTGCGGCACCACGGCGACCGGGATGGCGAGCTCACCGAGCCGCTCGGGCAGCGGATCGAGCGGGGTGGAAAGCCACAGCCCCGCGAACAGGATCAGGCAGAACACGAGCCCGTCCACGATGCGTTCCGCGCCGAGCGTACCGAGCGCCGCCCAGGCGGAGAGCCGCCCCTTCTCTCGGATCAGCACCGGCCTCACCACCTCGCCGGTGCGGAATGGCAACAGCATGATCGCGAGGAAACCCACGAAAGACGCAGCGCAAACGCGCTTCAGGCTGACCGTGGCGATGGGGCTGAGCAAGAGTTGCCAGCGCGCCGCGCGTAGCACGTGCACAATGCTCCAGCCGATCAAGTAGGCGACCGCCGTCCACCAGTGCACGCGCGCAAAGGCCTCGCGCCCCGGGAGCCAGGGCAGCTCGGCTTCACGCATCACCCAGACGAAAAACGCCCCCACCCCGAGCGACAGCCCCAGCCGCAACGCCAGACGAACAAACCGAGGACGGCGAGGCGTGGGCACGGCTGAGGCGTGGGCCATCTCATGACCATGAGATGGATTCAAGAGCGAGCCGTGCCGGCGAGGATCGCGAGCGGCCCCTCGCGCAGCAAGCCGTCGAGTTCGGCCTCGCCATAACGTTTGGCGACCCAGCGCATCCCCTCCCCGGCTTCGGTCACGTCCTCGGCGCGATGGGCGTCGCTGCAGGCGGCGTAGTAGGCCCCCGCCTCCAGAAACTGCTCCGCGCAGCGCTGCGGGCGGCTGCCATATTTGCCCACGACTGCCGCGATGTCCAGCAGCGCCACCGCACCGAGATCGAGCAAGCGATCGAGGATCTCGGGTCGCTCCCAAAGCATCCGATAACGTTCGGGATGGGCGATCACCGGCGTCAGGCCGCGGCGCCTCAGCTCCGACAGCAGCTGGTCGACGCGCGGCGGAAAGCTGCTCTCGTAGAATTCGAGCAACACCGCCGCGCCGCCCGGGTACGGCAGGCCCTGCCCGGAGCACAGACGTTGAAACACCACGTCGTCGAAGAAATGTTCGCTGCTGAGCTCACGCTCGGGCAAGCCGGGCACGCCATCGAGCCCCTTCATGGCCCGGTCGAACGCCGCACACAACGCTTCGCGCGTGTTGTCGAATAAGCCCGGGCGCATGTGCGGCGTCGCCACGACGCGCTCGAAACCAAGGCCGGCAAGCGCCCGCAGCAGCGCTTCCGCTTCAACGAGGTCGCGCGCGCCATCGTCGATGCCCGGGATCCAATGGCAATGCAGGTCGACGAAACCGGGCATGAGACGCATCTACGACCCCAGACCGCCAGATAGGGCCAAAAAATCGCGTACCGGACGCTCGGTCAGTCGCCCTCGCAGGGCCCGGGTGAGAACCGGGAAGGCGTCTCTCGGTCCGGTTTGTTGATACAAGACGCGCGCATGGCTCCCACTCCTGAGGCCGCGTCGGTGCCGCGCTCCGTACTCGAGCGGCGCAAGGTCATCGTCTGCGCCGGACCGGGCGGAGTGGGCAAGACCACGACCGCAGCGGCGCTGGCCGTGCTGGGCGCGCGGCGTGGGCTGCGCGTGGCGGCACTCACCGTCGATCCCGCCCGACGCCTCGCCGACAGCCTCGGCATCGGTGACCCCGGCGCCGAACCCCGTGAAGTGGACCCCGCGGCGTTCCGCGGACAGGAGCCGGAACGCGGCGGGCGCCTGACGGTGATGATGATGGACACGAAGCGCACCTTCGACGAACTCGTCGAGCGCCACGCTTCGAGCCCCGCCGCTCGCGACCGCATCCTCGGCAACGAGCTGTATCAACACGTCTCCTCACACCTGGCCGGCGTGCACGAATACATGGCCATGGAGAAACTGCTGAACATCAAGAACGGCGGACAGTACGATCTGATCATCCTCGACACCCCACCCACGCGCGACGCGCTCGACTTCCTGTCCGCACCGGAGCGCATGGTGGGCGCGCTCGACAGCTCTCTCATCAGCTGGTTCGGCCAAGCCCTGCACCCGACGCGCGGGTTCGGCCTCGGCTTGGTCGCGCGCGGCGTGTCGCGCGTGCTCTCGACGATGGGGCGCATCACCGGGCACGCATTGCTGGAACGCCTCGCGGTCTTCATCGTCGATCTCAACGATCTGTTCGGCGGCTTCCGCGAGCGGGCGACCGCCGTCTCGAAGGCTTTCCGCGGACCGGAGTTTGGCTTCATGATCGTATCGAGCGCTCGGGAAGCGGCGCTGCGCGAAAGCCTCGAGCTCGGCACTCGGCTCGCGGAGGACCGCATGGCGCTCGACGGCTTCATCCTCAATCGCTGGCAGGAGCCGTCCCCTCTGGCAAGCCCCGAGGCGATCGAGCGCGCGCTGGGGCAGGCGCTACCCGGCTGGGACCGAGCGAACTGGCCCGGCCTGAGTGAAAAAGTTGCGGCCGTGGCTTCGACCCAGAACCGCGCCGCCGAGGCGGACGCCGAGCGTTTCGGGAAATTGTCGGCCCGGCTGCTCGCGCTGTCGCCCGCGCTGCCGCTCGTGCGGGTTCCGGAGCTGCCCGCGGACGTGCAGGGGCTCGGCGCGCTCGGCGCCATCGCCGATGCGCTCGCCAAAGGTCTGATCGCCCGCTGACGCGGGGCCTCTCATTCTTCGCGGCGCCGGCGGTTCCGATAGCGAACCACGAACGGCACTGACTCGAAGCCGAAGGCCTTGCGCAGCTGATTGTTGATGAAGCGGCGGTAGCTGTCTTTGATCTCTTCCGCCGCGCTGCACATGATCACGAACACGGGTGGTGACGCCTGAGCCTGGGTCATGAAGAAGAGCCGCGGCGAACTCCTGCCACCCCGCGGCGGCGGCGTCGTCTCCACGGTGGCGCGCAAAAACTCGTTCAGCTTCGCCGTCGGGATGCGCGTCGAATACTCCGTAAACGATTTCTTCACGGCGATCATCAACTGCCCGATGCCTTCGCCACTCTTGTTGCTGAACGCGAGGATGGGCGCCCAGGGCGCAAAGTGCAGCTGTGATCGTGCTGACGCCAGCGCCTCGCGGCGCGCCTTCGTGTCGAGCAGATCGATCTTGTTCATGCCGACCACGATCGGGCGCGAACGCTCCGCGCACAGTCCGAGCAAGCGCGCGTCCTGCTCGGCGAGGCCCGCGGCCGCGTCACACAAGAGCACCACGACGTCCGCGCGCCCCACGGAGCGCAACGCTTGCATCACGCTCTGCGATTCGACCCCTTCTTCCACCTTGGGTTTGCGGCGAATGCCCGCCGTGTCGACCACCACGTAGGGCTGGCCTTTGTAGGTGACCTTGGCGTCCACCGGGTCGCGGGTCGTGCCCGGTCGATCATCGACCAAGCTGCGCTCCTCACCGCTCAGACGATTGAGCAGCGAGGACTTGCCGGCGTTGGGGCGGCCGATCAGCGCCACGCGGGGTACCGTCGGCGCATCGCCCTCGGCTACGGGTGCGGGCTCGAGTGGAGGCAGACCCGCGATCAGCGCTTCCCCGAGCTCCGCGATGCCGCGCCCGTGCAATGCCGAGACGGCAATGGGCTGGATGCCGAGCGAATACAGCTCGCTCGCCTCCACCACCCGCCCGGCGTGATCGCAACGATTGGCCAGATAGACCACCGGCTTGTCCGCCTGGCGCAACATGCGCACCGCTGCGGCGTCCGCTTCGGTGGGCGCATTTTGCCCGTCCAGCACGCACAACACGACGTCCGCCTCCGCCACTGCCGCGCGCACGTGGCGCGCGATGCCCTGGCCGATGGCGTCCGTGTCGCCGGGATCGAATCCTCCTGTATCAACCAGCGTGAGCTTGCGGCCGAACAGGAGCACGTCCGCGTAGTGGCGATCGCGCGTGACGCCCGGCTCGTCGTGCACGATGGCGAGGTGGTTGCCCACGAGCCGGTTGAACAGTGTACTCTTACCGACGTTGGGACGTCCGACGATGGCGACGATTGGGATCATTCGAGGTGAATCCGACTCAGCTGGACCAGCTTTTCGTGCAGGCTCAGCTTCACTTTGGCTTCCGCGGCAGCAGGCATGAATTCGGGCAGCGCTGCCGCTTCATCGCCGATGCCATAGATTACTTCTCCGCGCTGGCCAATCACCCACTCCACCTGCGGCTCGGAGGAGAGGCGGCGTTCCACGAACTCGAGCACGCCAGGGATGCCCTTGATCTTGTCGGAGTTCGGGTGCCGGCCCAGTGTGCTCATCACGTCTTTGGCCGAATCGACGTCGGGTCGCAAGATGGCGACGACGCGCCAGCGCTTGCCGCCGTTGCGATAGTAGCCGACGGCGTTTGCGCCGAGCCCCGACACGCCTAATGCGTCCCCGAGCACGAGGCGCGAGCCCTGCGGCAGCCGGTACAGGTTAGGCAGCTTGGACAAGGCGCGCGGAGTCCCTTCGGCTTCGGGCAGGCCTTCGAGCAAGGCGCCTCCGAGCTCCAAAAGGTCGCTGTCGACGCGATCGGGCTCAGGCGCTCGGGTGCCGTCGAAATGCCCGAGGCGCAGGACATGCCGACCACGCCAGGCGAACAGGCGCCCTCGCTCGATCAGCGCGACGCCCGGAGCGTCGACCGGGCTCACCGCGAGGTTCGCGGGATCGGCGTCGCCGATCAGGACATCGGAGAAATGGGCGTAGGCGCTGTCCGAGCTCTCGAAGCGGGACAGCACCGCATCGATACCGCGTTCGGGCCGGGCCGCGTCCAGGTAACGCAGCACGCTCACGCGCTCGAGACCGTGGCCGAGATCCGCAAAACAGCTGGGCCCGAGCACGCGTTCGCAAGCGCTCCGGAGCGGCTCCTCGTCGAGCTCGCCAAAGTGCCGGAGCGGCGCGCCGGGGTCTCGGCAGAAGCGGCCAGGGTGCTCGGGCAACAGCGGGTCGCGCGGCGACTCCTGCACGGGCCTGCACGGGTCGGTGGCCCCGGCGCTGACGGCGAGGAGCGCCGGCTCGGACCGATCCGAGGGCGGCGCGAGTTGGCAGC
>JAYWEH010000020.1:0-6235 GCA_043780025.1 Deltaproteobacteria bacterium | reverse complement strand
CTATCACGGTGACATCCACGCTTTGCGGTTCCACCTTGGCCCGGGGCGGACCGAGCACGCTGACCTGCTTGGTGAACTTGCGCTCGATCAGCTGCCTGGCGATGGTGACGGTGACGGTGGCGCTCGCGGGCCCGAGGTACTGCACGCGCTGGCCGGGCTGATCGAGCGCCAGACGGTGCCGGTACACGCCGTCGGTCTTCCCTGACACGTCGAACGCCGCCACTCTGACGAATTGCATCACTTCGACCAGGCTGGCAGGGCCGAGCACGTTGATGCTCGTGGGGTCCACCTTCACGCTCTGCACCGTGTAGCCCTCGGCCACGCGCCCCGTCATGGACGCCTGAATCGGCACGCCGCGCTGGATGACGTTCTGCCAGTCGAGCTCGATGCTGGCGGGATCGATGATGTTGACCTGTACCCCGGGAGGCACCTTCAACAGATCCGCCTCGAATGCGATGGTGTGCAGGTCGCCCCGCCGCAGATCGAGCTCCACGGGAGGAATACCGGATTGAATCAGCTGATCGAGCGCGCGCGTGTTGCCACGTACAGTCACGTGGATGCTCGGCGGCACCAGCGTCATGAGCTCGCGCTGCGCTTCGGGTGACGGCAGGCGCAAGATCAGGTCGACCGGAACGGTGCGCTGTTGCGCGTCTTCGGAGCCGCGCTGATAGGCTGTGAGCCCAAGCGCCACTGCCAGGCTGAACGCCTTTAGCGTCAGGTTCTCGGTGAACGCCGCGCGCACCCAGCTGACCAGGCGATGGCGCCGGCTCGACAAGCGCTTCTTCACCGTCACGTGGACTCATCCGGGGGTGGGGGCGAGCCACTGCGATCGCGTGAGGGTGCGCCACTCGTGCCGGCTTCGGAGCTTTTCTTGGCGGATTTCCGGAGCGGTGTCGCGGCAGCGGGGGCGGGCGACGCATCGGCCACTTCGGGCGTCCCGAGGCCGGGCGGGGGAGTGGCCCGAATCCGCATGGATGGCGGTGCTTCACTCTCGCCGTCAGAGCTGAGTACGGGGTTCGGGCGCGGCGCCAGGGTGCGGCGGCGCAAGGGCGCGGGCACGAACGACCAGAGCCGCGAGGGCACGGGGTGTTTTACGTTGCCCTTGGGGGAGAACACACCCTCGAGCGCGGCGCGCAGCCGTGGGCCGTCGAGGTCCGACACGATGTTGCCGTTGAAGCAGAAGCTGATCGAGCCGCGCTCCTCGCTCACCACCACCAGCACCGCGTCCGTTTCCTCGGTGATGCCGAGCGCCGCGCGGTGGCGTGAGCCGAAGCTGTCGTCGATCACCCGGCCCTGCGTGAACGGAAAGAACACACCCGCCTTCGCGATGCGCAGATCGCGAATGATCACCGCGCCGTCATGCAGTTTGTTCATGGCCTCTGGCAGAAACAACGACACGAGCAGCTGGGCCGACACCACGGCGTCGACCTCGGTGCCTTTGTGCGCCCCCACGAATTCGTCCAGGTTGGCGTCCTGTTCGAACGCGATGATGGCGCCCGTGCGGTGGCGCGCGAGCTCGCTGGCTGCCGCGATCACCTCGTCGATCACGCGCACCTCCTGGGAGCGACCCGATCCGAAGAAGGCGCCGCTGCCCATGCGCATCAGGCCGCGCCGAATGTCGTCCTGAAAGACGACCACGATGATCAAGATGGCGCTCGGCAACACCGTACCCAGGATCGTGAGCAGCGTGCCGAGCTGCAGGTACTTCGACACGACGTACAGGAGCAGGAGCAGCGCGAGCCCCATGCCGATCTGCACGGCACGGGTGCCGCGCACGACCAGCGAGATGCGGTAGATGAGATAGTAGGTGATGAGGAGGTCGGCGGCAGCCCGCAACACGTCCGCGACGCGTTGCTGCAGCATGTAGCCGAAGACCTCTTCGATCATCGCGGGACTCTGCCTACCTGGGCGCCGTGCCCGCCCGGGGCAAGTGCGCCAGGCGCACCGTTCAGGGCCGCGTCGACGATCAAGGCTTGGCGGACCGCCGCCACGTCGTGCACGCGCACCAGCGCTGCCCCCGCGCGTGACGCCCAGAGCGACGCGCTGATCGTGCCCCCCAGCCGCTCGGTAGGCGGGCTCGGATCCAGCCCGCTGATGAACGATTTTCTGCCCGTGCCTGCTACGACCGGGGCGCCGCAGGCGCACAGCTCACCGAGCCGTTGCAAGAGCTCGAGCGATTGGCGCGCGTTCTTGGAGAAACCGAGGCCTGGGTCAAACCACACCCGTTCTCGGCGCACGCCGAGCTCGACCGCGCGCTCGCGGGCCAGGCACAGCTCCCGGACCACTTCACCCGCCACGTCGGTGTAAGCGTCATCCGGCCACTCGGAGAAGCCCTGCATCTGGCTCTGATGGCCACGCGCGTGAGACAAGAGCAGGTAGCCATCGTGCCGGGCCGTGACTCGCGCGAGCTCCGGGTTGCTCAGGCACGTCACGTCGTTGACGATGTGCGCTCCACGCGAGAGCGCAGCGTCCGCCACTTCGGGGCTCGCGGTGTCAATCGAGACCAGCGCGGAGTTTTCGAGCGCGCAGCCGAGCGCCGGCAAGATGCGGGACAGCTGCTCTTCCGCGCTGACAGCGGGAGCTCCGGGCTTGGACGACTCCCCGCCGATGTCGAGCACGTCGGCTCCTTGCGCGAGCCAGCGCACGACACGATCCCGCCCCGCCCCCGCTGTCTCGTCGCGACCCTGCTCGTAGAACGAGTCGGGCGTGACATTGACGATGCCCATGAGAGCCGCGGTCCGTTGTCGTGCCACCCGCTCCAAGAGGTTGTGCACGCGAGCCACTTGCTTTGTCCCTAGCAAGAGTTCGGCCCACCGGCAAGGCAGCTGCTCTGGCTTTCAATCTGCTGTCGCGGGCGCGGGCCTCACATCCACGATCCAGCCGCGTTTCGCCCAATCCTGAAACCATGCTCCCACATTCCGTTGCAAGCGTTCGGCGTGCTCCGGTGCGACCTCGATGGCGTGTTCGCAGGCGGCGACGAGCGCCGAGCCGCGCCGCAGCGCATCGAGCAGGGCAAACGCCTCGGGCCCGACCGGATGATGGTAGAGCCGGCGATCTTTGGCGCGGTAGAGCACGAGCTGCTCGGGCTTTCTCTCGGGGATCGGGACGTCCGCCGCGCTCGGCCCCGCGGCGCGCCGCGCGAGCAGCTGCTGGCGCAGCTCCGCCACGGGGTAATCCACCTCGATCAAAGCCAGCGCCGGATTCAGGATCACCTGACCCGTTTCGAGCGTACCCGGTGGGAGCTGCCCGAGCCGGGCGAGGTCGAGCGGGGGGCAGTCCGCAGCATCAAACAGCTCGATGAAATGCCACTCGAGCCGGGCCATGTCGCTACACAGCGCGTGATCCGGTAGCTCCGTGCGGCTTTTCAGATGAGCGGGAAAGCGCCGGCCCAGGTCGCGCAAGGTCCAGCTATTGGGGCAATGGGCGTCCAGATAGCCCTCGACCAGTTTTTCCCAGTGGGCCTGGCCCAGGATGCCGCCAACGCCGGGGAAATCCTCGACCAGTGACGCCGTGTGGCGCAGCCAGAATTGCTCTCGATAGATTTCGAGCTGATCGATTGGCCTGAGCCGGTCATTACCGGTCAGGCGCTGTTTCGCCTCCGCCACGCGCGCGGCGTCGCGATCCAGCCCGCGATTCGATCGCAGGCTTTCGACCACCCACTCTTGGAGCTCGACGAGGCGGCTCATGGCGCAGCGATCACGGGCACACCGAGCACGCTGTTTTCTCGACCTGCCAGCTCTCGCGGCCCACCGTGGCTCTGGGGCCCGCTGCCCGTGTCTCGAAACGGGGCCGCGTCGGGGTGCAACCGCGGCGGCTCCGCCGGTTGCGCCTGCCCGCGCGACGCGAGAGCCGCTTGGCGCGCCGCCCGCGCCTTTTCGGCTTCGAGGGCCAGGACCGACCACTCGGGGATTTCGTCGTCCCACTCGATCAGCGTGGAAACCGGCCCCGCGAGGCCGATCGTGTGGCGATACAGGTCCCAGACCTCGTCGATCACGTGGCCTTTGTGCGTATCGAGGATGTATTGGCCGAGCCGGGTGTGGCCTGCCAGGTGGATCTGCACGATACGCTCGTGCGGCACCGAGCGGATGAACTCGTACGGGTCGAAGCCGTGGTTATATGCGGACACATAGACGTTATTCACGTCGAACATCAGCCCGATGTTGGCCCGCTCGGCGATCTCCGAGATGAACTGCCATTCAGTCATCTCGCTGTCGGTGTAGGCCATGTAACTGGAGGTGTTCTCCAGCGCGAACGGTACCTCCAGGTAGTCCTGGATATGACGCGCCCGTTCGGCCACGAGCTCCACGACTTCCCAGGTGTAGGGCAGCGGCAACAGGTCGTGCAGAAAGGCACCCGGCACTCCGCACCAGCAGAAATGATCGCTGAGCCAGGGCGGATTGACCTTGCGCACGAGTTGCTTCAGGCGCCGCAAGTAGTCGGGATCAGGAGCGTTGGGGGAGCCGATGCCGAGGGAGACGCCGTGTTGGATCAGGCGGTAATTCTCCATGACCCGCTCCAGGTGGTGGATGGGCTTGCCCCCCTCCACCATGAAGTTCTCACTGATGATCTCGAAGAAATCCACGGCCGGGCGCTGCTCGAGGATGGCGCGGTAGTGGGGCACGCGCAGCCCCACGCCGATTCCGAGATCCGGCAGGCCCAGACGGGGTTGAGTCATGCGACCACTATGGCAAATTGTGGGGGTGAATTCACCCGAGCCCCACGCCGCCCCGAGCCCGCGCGCCGGTATTTCCCTGGATTGGCCGCAGCCGAGCCCGCCGAGTGCGCTTGCCGCCCGGCGTGAGCGCTTGCAGCGGCGGCATTCCGCGACGGCGGTTCTTGCGTCCGGCTGGCCCAGGGCCAGGAACTTTCCGCTCAACCAGCTGCCTTTCAGGGCCGAGAGCCATTTCCTGTATCTGGTGGGGCAGCAGCTCGAGGGCGCCGCGCTGGTGATCGGCCCGGATCGCACCGTGTTGTATGTCACGCCGCCCGATCCCGGCGATCGCCTGTGGCACGGGCCCGAACCGACCGCGCAGGATTTGTCGCGGCTGCTCGGTCTCGAGGTGCGCGACATCGCGGAGCTGAACGCGTTGCCCGGCGCGGTCACGTTGCCGCCGCAAGATCCTCGCGCCGAGCGCTGGCTCGTGGGGCTATTGGGCCGCGAGCTGCGAGCAGGCGGGGGCGAACTCGCCGAGCGCGACGCGGAGCTCGCGGAGGCGTTGATCGATTTACGCCTAGTCCACGACCCGGCCGCGATCGAGCAGATGCGCCAAGCCGCCCGTGTCACCGTCACAGCGCACGCGGCGGGCATGCGGGAAACGCGTGCGGGCCAGCGCGAGGCGCGGGTCAGCGGCGTGATGCAGGCGGTGATCGCGGGCGCCGGAATGAACCTCGCGTATGCGCCGATCGTGACGGTGGAGGGCCAGGTGTTGCACGCGCGTCGCCACGATCGCATCATGGGGGAGGCCGATCTGCTCCTGGTCGACGTGGGAGCGGAGACGCCGGAGGGCTGGGCCGCCGACGTCACTCGCACCTGGCCGGTGTCGGGCCGCTTCTCGCCCACGCAACGCGACCTCTACGAGGCGGTCGCTCACGCCCAGGCCGCGGCGCTCTCCGTCGTGCGCCCGGGCGCGCGCTACAGCGACGTGCACGCGGCGTCGCAGCGCGCGCTCGCTAGCTGCCTCGTCGATCTCGGGATCTTGCGCGGCTCGCTCGACGCGCTGCTGGAGTGTCACGCGGTGGCGCTGTTCTATCCACACGGCGTCGGGCATCTGCTCGGGCTCGACGTCCACGACATGGAAGATCTCGGCGATCGCGCGGGCTACGCGGCGGGGCGTGAGCGGAGCCCACGCTTCGGCGACCGCTACCTCCGGCTCGATCGGGACCTGGAGCCGGGCATGGCCGTCACGATCGAGCCCGGCTTCTACAACGTCCCGGGGATCTTGTCGGATCCCGAGCTCGTCGGGCCGCTCGGGGCGGATCTCGATCGCGACGCGCTGGCGCGCTTCGCCGATGTTCGCGGTATCCGGATCGAGGACGACGTCGTCTGCACCGCCGGGGCGCCCGAAGTGATGACCGCGGCGTGCCCGAAGACGCCCGCGGACATCGAGGCCGTCCTGCGAGGTTGACTCGTCGTGCCTCCCACGCTGCTCGCGGCGCGCCGATCCGACGCAGGGGACTTCGCGTCCCACATGGTGCGGCACCTCGCCGAATCGGGCCGCGAGGGGACGCCGCACTT
>JAYWEH010000019.1:0-6253 GCA_043780025.1 Deltaproteobacteria bacterium | reverse complement strand
ACAACACGACGACGCCGGGCGATTCGAACGTGCAGTTCAAGATCCGTACGGCCGAGACCGAGGCCGAGCTCGCCTCGGCGACATGGATCGACGTGGCTCGCGCCCAAGCCAGCCCCGACACGCAAGTGTGCGGTTTCGGTGGCCCAGCGCCGTGCCCGATTGACCTGTACACGGCGCTCGGCGGCTCTCCAGCCGCGCATCACCCCTTCGCCGAGATCCAGGTGATCCTGAATCCCACCAGCGACGGCGAGCAGCCCTCCACGATTCAGGGCTGGCAGCTCAACTACTCGTGCCCCTTCGCACAGTAAGGCGAGACCTCGAACCCGACAGGGGCGCCCCTCCGATGAGGAGTGCCCCCGCGAAGACGGCTCATCGGAATTGACAGCCGCGGCACCGCCAAGGGCAACACCGACAGAAACTGCCGGCCGCGGCGCGCGGCCTAGCGCTCGTCGAGCGTAACGCTGACGCCATCTTCGGCAACGACGCGGCCGCGACCGGTGCGCTTGGCTTCGTACAGGCACTGGTCCGCGACGTGTATCAGCGCTGCGGCGCTGACTGCCTTATGCGTGTCGAGCGTCGAACAACCGATGCTCACGCCAACGCCAACGCGGGGAATGCCGAACGACACATTTTCGGCGATGGCGATGCGCAGGCGTTCCCCCGCCCGGGCGGCGCCCCTGAGCGGGACGCCACGCAGCAACACCGCGAATTCCTCGCCGCCGAAACGCGCGAACATATCCTCGGCCCGCAGCACGCGATTGCAAATCCGAGCCAGTTCGCGCAACACGCGGTCGCCTTCGAGGTGGCCATGCTGATCGTTGACCTTCTTGAAGAAGTCGATATCGAGCAGCAAGAGTGAAAGCTCCGAGTGATGGCGCTTTGCAAATGCAATCTCGGCCTCTAACCGCTCGGAGAAATGGCGCCGATTGAAGGCCCCCGTGAGCGGGTCGCGCACACTGCTCTCGTACAGTTCCTCGAGCAGGCGGCGCTGGTGCACATCCATCCAGCAGAAACGTAACGTGGCACTCGGGCCGACGCGAATCAGATCGCCTTGCCGGAGCTGGACGACCGAGATTCGTTTGCCGCCCACCGACGTGCCGTTATGGGAGCCCAGATCCTCCAATACATAGGCGCCATTCACACAGCAGATGCGCGCATGTTTGCGACTGACTCCGGCTTCGGGTAGGTGCAGCTCCGCGCGCGGGCTGCGTCCGATCGTGAGCTGCTCGGCAGGCAACGAGACCACGCGACCCGCGCTCGGGCCGTCGATGCGAGTGAGCGTACCGCACAGCTCCGTACCGATACCTCGGAACGAACGCGGCGTCTCCGGAGCGGCCGAAACAGGCCCGAGCGTGGGCGTGCCTTCACGGTCATTCCAGTTGGGAATCGCACGTTCAGACATCGCTCGCTCGAGGCCGTGCTCATCGGGCGCGGGGGATTCGTCGATGATCAGGGCCTCCGAGCCTGCCTGCACGACGGGCATTTCGGGTGCGGTCGGGCGGCGCAAGTAATCGAAAAGCACCGACCCCGCCGGGTTTGCGACCTGGCCCGCCTCCTTCACCAGGATCGTTCCCGATCCGGTTTGCTGTCGTGGTGTGCGCCGTCCGAGTTTTTTCTCCCCCACGTGCTTTAGAACGACCCACCCGAGCAACGGTTGAGGCACCCCAGCGGAGCCTCAATCATTTTGAGGCACCGAAACGCGCCGCCACGTCACTTTCTTCGCCGATCGCCACCCATCGTGCCCCGTTGCTCGCTCGACTGCGTTAAGGCATTTTGGGGTGGCGGTCCTGATGGGTTACGCAGGCGGCCTCTTGCCCGCGCGCAGGGCGTCCCAATGCGCGTCGCGGATGCGCAGACTGACGCGAACCCGTCATTCGGCATCGACCCGCGGCGAGCCATGGGCGCGCGAGTGCAATGCGAGCTCCGAATCGGCGAGTGGTGCCGTCCCTCCTGCGGAGGCGAACATCGCGGCGTCGAACGAACGCACCTCGCCGTCCTTGAAGCCTTTGAAGGCCAGCGTGCGGTGCGGGCGCAGGAGCGACAGCTCATACAGCTCCTGATACGCGGCGAAGACGCGCGGATTCGGGCGGAGGCGCCCGAGCGCGCGCCCCACCGCGAGGGGATATTGCCCCTTCGCTTTGGCCACGAGCTCGGCGATCTCCTTCGAGGTACGGGCCTCGAGCAGATGCACTCGCTGGTGGCCCGCCTCCTCCACGTCGGCCTTCTGGCGCTCGAGCTGCGCACCGATGCGCGAAAGCAGCTGCTCGGACACCTCGGGAAGCAGGCTCACGCGCTGCAAGAAGACGCTGTCCACGCTTACGCCCCAGCGCGCGGTCTCGTGAATGATCTCCGCTTGCAGCTGTCCCATGAGCTCGCTCCGATCGGCGAGGATTTCGTCGAACGAACGACCGGCGAGGATGGAGGTGACGGAGTGCACGACGAGCTGCTCGAGGGCGACGTCCCAGTCGTCCACCGCAAATCGCGCGCGCACCGGATCGACAACGCGGACCTCCAGCCACACATCGACGATCACGGTCGTGCCACGTGCGTCGTGGGCCACCAGATTCGAAAATTCTCGGTAGTCGCGCCGGAGCGACAGCCGCTCGAGCTGCACCCAGGGCAGGACGCGCGAGACGAGCCAGTGCAGCCCCGGGCGCGAAAGCGTCTCCGAATGCCGGCCGAACCGCACCACCAGCACCGACTCCTGCTCTTTGACGTCCACGGTGAACAGCTTGATCGACAACAGGACGAGCGGCACGACGCCGAGCCCGATCACGAAACCCAGAAAGATCAACGCATCAGCATTAAAGTCACTCACGGCACACTCCCGAGGAAAAGGGTCTTGGACTGGGAAACGACCTCGGCCCGACGCCGCGCTACGTACGCCTCCAGCGTTCCATACCGGTCGAGCTCGCCGAGGAACTCGCCGATTTCTCGAATTTCGATCGCGGCAGCTTCCGCCTTGTCGTGAGCCACCTCGATGCCGTGTTGCGACGAAAGCACGCGGCGCATCGCCACCGCTTCGGCGCGCGCCAGCTCCGCTTCGGCCTCGGCGTGCGCGTGCATCACCGCATTGAGCGCCTGTGCCAGCGAGTCGGGCGGCAGAACGTCGACGAGATCGACGGCGTGAAAGCTGAGGCCGTAGTGGCTGTGTGCGCGTTCCCTCACGAACTCGGCGATCTTGGTGTTCAACAAGCGCCGCTCGCGCAGCACCGCGGCATACGAACCGCCGCGATCCGGTGCGGCCGCTGGCTCGCCGGAGAAGCCGGCGATTTCGTTGCGCACGACGCAGGTGAACATACCGATCGTGTGCTCGATCGGGCGCTCTAGCCCGAATACCCAGCGATCGAGGCCCTCGTCCGGCACCTGGAAGCGCAAATGCGAGTCGAAGCGCAGCACCGTGCCGTCTTTGGCCATCACGGACGTCCCCGCGTTCTCGCCGGAAAGGTCGAGCAGCCGCTCCTTCTTGCTCTCCACGTGCACGCGATCAAACGGCGACTTGAAGTGAAAGCCGGGGCCCCAGGTGCAGAGCTTGCCCTCCGCACCGCGCAAGGCGCGGCCGAAACGCGTAATCACGGCCACGTGACCTTCGTCGATACGGAAGTAGCTGCGCGCCGCGAGCAACACCAGGCCCACGGCGAGCCCAATCACAAACCCCAAACTGATCATCATTGTCTGTATCTCCTCAAAACCTGCCCGAGAGGCCGTTGCTCGTGGGCTGAAATAGACTGGCGTGCGCGGGCGCCGGGTCATCCGGAACATGGTCGAGCCGGTACGCTGCGGCGAGGCCCCGGTTCACTTCCACGACGTCGTCGTTGAAGTGGGCATGGCTGGCCGTGGCGTCACCGAGCAGCGCCACCTTGTCGGCGCTGTCGATGATCGCGCCGTGCGGGACCAGCTTCCCGTCCGGGATCTCGACGCCCACCACCACCGCGCCCATACCGATCCAGCAGCGCGAACCGACCACCGAATCGTGCACGATGGCGCGGAATCCGATGAACGTGTCGTCGCCGACGTAACACGGCCCATGCACGATCGCGCCATGCGCAATGGACACGTTACGACCCACAAACACAGCCCAGTCCTCGCCGGCGACGTTCACGCAGCGCTCCTTGAGCGCATGGATGATGACGCCGTCTTGGACGTTCGAAGACGGCCCGATGAAAAAGGGTGTGCCTTCATCGGCACGGATGCTGGTTCCGGCGGCGACGTGGACGTGTTGGGAGAGCGTCACGCTGCCGATGACCGTTGCCTGCGGATGCACGTACGCCGTCGGGGCGATGCGCGCCGGGCGCCGGATGTGGCGAGCCCACATGTTCGAACCTTCGCTCGATTCGTCGTGTTCGGGGTGGCGCGCGTGCGCGCGATCGCGACCGAGGTTGGCTCTGACGGCCGGTGCAACGATGCCCTTGCCGCGCCGAGTCGTCTGGCGCGCGAGCGGAGCGGACGTGCCGCGCGCGCGGCTCGCCTGGACTACCCGCGCCGCGACGTAGATCGCGAGCGCCGTGAGCACGCCGGTGAGGAAGCCGGTCACGAAGACCGCGATCGCGGTGTAGACCATGAGCCAGACGTGGGCCTTACCCATGTGGACGACCTCGTCGATCTCCGACGGCTTGACCATGTTCATAGCCACGAACAACAAGATGCCGCCGATGCAGGCCATCGGCACCAGCTCCAGATACGAAGCCAGATAAAATGCGAGCGATAGCTTGAACACGCACTTGGCGATGCCGGCCAGCGGCGAAATCGCACCGAGCTTGATGTTGGTGGCCGTCCGCGCCAGCGCACCGGTATGTGGAAAGCCATTGCAGAGCACCACCGCGATGTTGACGAGGCCTTGACCCCACAGCTCGCGATCGGGATCAAAAGGCGCCCCCTTGTTGTTCGCGAGCCGGTCCGCCATGCGCGAACACAAGAGCGACTCGATCGCCGCGACGAACACGATGGCAAGCGCTCCGTACAGCAGATCACCCACGAACTCGGCGCCCCATTCCGACGGCAGGCTGGGCGGCGTGAACCGCCAACTCTGAGACGGGATGCTCCCGTACTTTGTCTTGACCAGCGTCAGACCCGAATCAGACAGGACCGTATTGGCCAGCAACGTACCGACACCGAGCGCGACGAGCGGACCCGGCAGGAATTTGGACACGCGCAGGCACAGCTTGGTCACGATCACGGTGCCCACCGCGAGCACGACAGACCACAGGCTCATGCTGCCGAATTGCGCGCCGATCCCCGCAAACTTCTCGGTGAACGCGTAGGGCAGCGCCTTCTGAAAGCCGAACACCTCACCGATTTGCGACAACGCGATGGTCGCCGCGATTCCGATGGTGAAGCCGACGACGATGGAGTGCGGAACCTTGTCGACGAATCGACCGAACCGAACGAGCCCCATCAGACACAAGATGAGGCCCGCCGCGATTGAGCACAGGATCAGGAATGGGTAGCCGCGCGAGGCGACGATCCCGGCGATGATCGGGATGAAGGCGGCGGTGGGGCCGTAGACCTGGTACTTCGAGCCACCCCAGAGCGCGCCGATGAGGCCGGCGATGGCACCACCGATGATGCCTTGCTCAGGCCTCAACCCGGAGGCCATCGCAAACCCCATCGCGAGCGGAATGGCCACCATCGCAACGATCAGCCCCGCGGTGAGATCGCGGAGCACGTTGAGCACGGGGTTGCCCTTGATCAGGTCTTCGTAGCGACCATCAAAGGGGTTAATGAACTTTGATAACAGACGTTTCAAGGGACTTCTCCGCACAGGAATCGAGGTGAAGACAACCGGGGCGTCGGCCCTGACTGTCACGGTGTTTCAACGTGTCGGCTCGAGCGGGCCGGGGGCTCGTGAGGCCGCAGGCGTCGAGCGAGAGGCGCGCGAGAGCACGTGCGCGCGAGAGCAACGCAGGCGAGTTCCGGCACCGGAGCTGCCATGGCGTAACCGGGAGCGTGACCCGAGCGCCACCGAGCCGGCTCGGAGCGATCGCGGGTTACTACCGCGCCGCCCAGCTGCTGCTAGGGAGCGACGCCTACGCGCTGCTCAGGCGGCTTCGACGGGCCGCGGCAACGGGGACGAAAAAAGCCCCTCAGGCGGGGCTTGTTCGCAAAACGGCAGGAGACCCACTCGACCTGCGCCAAGCAGCAGGTGCCCGCTAGCGAGCACCGGCTCTTCCGTGTCTGAATCCGGTGGCTCAGCCTCTTGATCGGCCCCGCCCAGCGGATCGGCCGCCTCCCCGCTCGACACGGCACCACTCGA
>JAYWEH010000018.1:0-2652 GCA_043780025.1 Deltaproteobacteria bacterium | reverse complement strand
GCTCGGAGCGGTCCACGACCAGTTCCATCAAGAGCAATCGAAGTCGACCCGCGGCCTCGAGCTCGACAGCCTTCCAGGGCATGGCTCGTTGCCGAACGGACTCGATAAACAGCTCGAAGCTTCGTCGGGGCGTGAGGCGAGGGCCGTGGGGCCCCGGCACGGTCGGCTTATCGTGAGGATCACCTCCCCAGCGCACGGTCTGCAGTGTCTCGGGGCGGAACCAGAACAGAATGCTCTTGTGAGAGAACGACAGAGGCGCGGCGAGTACACCGCTTGCCACACCCGTAAATGCCTGAGCTGCGGGATAGTCGCGCACGAGAGAGTCCGTCGCGTACATTGCCGAGGTATCAAACTGTCGCCTGAGATACAGCCAGGCTGCCAGAGCGTCCAGCTCCGGCTCGGAAGGGGTATTGCCCATGAGCATCCACCTTCTGGCGTGGTAGATGGCCGCACCGCCGGAGTCCAATGCGTCGAACAGCGTGAGGGTCCCCTCTGCCATGGCGACGAGCCCGCCTCCACGCGCGGCCGCAGTCACCAGGTGCTGACGCACGGCATCGAGCCGTAGCTTGTAGAGTAGCTGCTCGCGCTCCTCCGCCGCTCGAAGTTGCAAAGAGGCGACCTGCGCGAAGAACTCGCAGGCGCTGCGCACATGATAGGGCACGGCGCGTGGGCCCGAGTAGTGATGACACGCGATCAGTCCCCACAGCTCGCCGTTGCAGCGGATCGAGAGCGTCAACGCTGCCCTCACTTGCATGTTCTGCAAGTATTCGGTGTACATCGTCGACGGCCCGCGCAACGCGCAATGGGTCATGGCCAGAGCCTGGTGCGTGTGCGGATTGGCCAATGGAACGAGCTCGGCGAGCTCCGCCCCGACCTCCGGGACCGGCCGTATCCAGATCTGCTTGAAGATCTCCCGGGCTGGCCTGGGAACGTCCTCTGCTGGGTAGTGCAGTCCGAGCCATGGGGTCAGCGCGGGCTCGCACGTCTCGGCGAAGACCTCGCCATGGCCGTCTTCGTGGAAGCGATACACCATGACCCGATCAAACGCGGTCAACGCTCGCACTTCCTCCGCTACCGTCTGGCAGAAGTCGAGCAGCGTCCTGGTCGCCTGAAGGCGGCCGACGGACTTCTTCAACAGCGCGTAGTAGTCGGGCTGGGGCTCCGTAAGGCCAGGATCGCTGGCTTCGAACTCGAGCAGTGCCAGCCCGTCACTGGTATGCACACTCAGATCCAGGGAGCGACCCGTCCCGCTCGGTACGGCGAAACTGGTCACGTAGACCGGGTTGCCGTCGGTTTGCTCCGCCTGCAGGCGCTCGACAAGCCGCGCTCGAGCCTCTTTGCCGATCACTTGCGCGACGGGCTGCCCCAGCAGCGCCTCGGGTGCGTGACCGAGCCACTGCTGCACGTTTTCGCTGACCTGCAGAATCGTCAGATCGGTGAGGCGCAGAACCACGAGAGCTCCGTGGCTCTGGATACAGCCAGGCGTCTGGACCGGCTCCGAGTCGCAGCTCGTGATGCTGACACCGTGACGCTTGACACTGTACGGTTGCCCCTCCCAGGGCAACACTTCAGGTCCGGTCGGGATCTGGGTCATTGTTGTCGAAGTAGAGTGTCGCCCAGAGGACGAGTCGCAGGGGTGTCGCGCCGCTCCAACCACTGCCTCAAGCTGCGAAACGTCGCGATTGCGGCGTCGACGAGGGGACCGTGGCTTGGGAGGGTCAGCGCATGGGCGCCCAATTGGGAACAGAACGCCTTCCACATCAGGCCGGTTTCCGCGCCATAGCCGTGAAAGAACCGGCCGCCGCTCTCCGGTGTGACGTTCAAGCGAGCTCTGAGGTGTCGGTTGATGATCTGTCCACCGAGCGTGGCGCCCTCGATGACATACAGACATCCGAACGCCGAGGTCACATCCGACACATCGGGTAGGTCGGCACAGAGCGGCAGGCTAGCCACGTCGCCTACCGAGAGCGAACGCAGATCGAGGGCGAGGAGCCGCGCTTTCTCGCGCTCGCTCAGGTTGAAGCCGCACTCCCGCAGGCCCAGGGTGGCGCGCAGCCTCTCCTCCATGGGCTGCCAGAAGCCATAGAAGCGCTCGATCGTTCGTGTGTAAGCCCCCACGGTGACACTATCGCTCATCAGCGGGACCGATCGCTCGATGGCATCGTGCTCGCACCGGGTTCGTCGCCGCAAAACGGCGAGGATATCCTCGTTGTCCATTCAACGCTGCCCTTCGAGCTCCGCACGCCGAACGACGGGAACGACTGAGCTGCTTTATTGCCCTGCGTACGCCCTAATCCTGCATCGGTCAAACCTTCTCGGAGGAATGAGTGGATTCAACGGCGTTTCCGCGGGCCGGCACCAAGATCGCTAGTGTTCACGCCTGGCGCAGCCTGACCGTGCAGCTCCGCTTCGAGTTGCAGTCGAGTGCATCGAGCATGCAGGCGCGGTCGCTCGACCCTGGCTCGAAAGCACGGAGGGCGCGAAGTTTCAGATGCACCGCGCCATTAGGTCACGAGCAGGCACGAATTGTCACGAGCAGCTCGTCGACACCAATCGGTACTCTCGCGTCGAGTACCGACATGAATACCGATGCACCCCACGTTGCGTGTCACGAGCAGGCACGCATTTCTATGGTTCTATCGGCGTTTGTGG
>JAYWEH010000017.1:0-6260 GCA_043780025.1 Deltaproteobacteria bacterium | reverse complement strand
GACTTGGCGGGTGTTCCACTGCTGGATCCCGAAGCGGGAACTGGCGGGCCCAAGTGGGTTGGTACGACCTTGAGCAGTTTTGGCATCGTCTATGCTCCGGCGTTCTATGACCTGCTCGACTTGCCGGCGCCCGAGACCTGGCAGGACCTCGCGCGACCTGAACTGAGCGGCCTATTGGCGTTGGCGGATCCGACGCGCAGCGGGTCGGCCGCGTTCATCTACATGATGGTGATCCAGCGCGCCATGGCCAGCGCCGAAGAGGCCTGGCTGCTCCAAAACCCCGAGCGAGTGGGAGCGCCTGCTGCTGAGCTCGAGGCCCTCGACTCTTATCGAGCGGCGCTGGCGCAGGGCTGGAAGGAAGGCATGCGCGTACTCTTGCGCATCGCAGCCAACGCTCGTTACTTCACCGACACCGGCAGCCGCCCATGCACGGACGTCGGCGACGGCGAGGCGGCTGCGGGCGTGGCGATCGATTTTTTTGCGCGAGTGTTTCAGGAGGAAATCGGTAGCCGGCGCATCACGTACCACGCGCCGCGTGGCGCCACCGCCATCACGCCCGATCCCGTCGGGGTGCTGTACGGAACGCTCGGTGCGCGAGAGCAGCTGGCGAATCGGTTCGTCGAGTTCTTGCTCTCACCCGACGGACAGCGGTTGTGGAATTTGCGCCCGGGAGCGAGTCCGTACGTGACGCGCAGCTTGCGGCGCATGCCGGTGCGCCGTGACGTGTACACGGACCGCCATGACTGGGTGGACAACGAGAACCCTTTCGAAGCGGCGGGCGGCTTCAACGTGCGTCCTCGCTGGACGCGTCAACTCGGGCGGCTCATTCCCATCTGGGCCGCCGCTTGGATTGATAGCAAGCCCGGCCTCGATCGCGCTTACCGCGCGGTATTGGGGACGAGTGACGTGAGAGCACGCGAGAGGCTCTTGTTTGAGCTGTCTGATTTGCCTGTCGAGTTGTCGGATGTCCAAGGGCCGCCATCGGCGAGCGCCACGAACTCGGATCCGAAACTGTCGGCCGCGCGTCAGCGTCTGGACTGGTCCGAGCGATTTCGCCGGCACTATGCCGCTGTCGCTGACCGGGCGGGTGGGCCCTCTTGATGCCGAGCGCGGCGGGGAAGCGGAAGTTGTCCGAGCGTTTGCTCGGCCCTCGCCCGGCTCACGCGGCAGGCGCGGCACTGGTGCTCACGTTCCTGGGCATCACGTTGATCTGGCCGTTGCTGGACGTGGTGGCCGCGGGCTTCACCACTAGCGAAGGAGCGTTCACACTCGACTACCTGCGCTTGGTGATGGCGGACCCGATGCTGCTCGGTGGGCTAGCCAAGTCGCTCACGATCGCCTGCGCCACGACCTTTGTCGCGCTCGGGCTGGCGTTGCCCCTTTCGGTCCTCGCCACGCGCTACGAGTTTCCGGGGCGCCGCGCCTGCGCTGCGTTGCTGCTCGTGCCGATGGTGCTGCCGCCCTTCGTCGGCGCCATCGGCGTGCGCCTACTGCTCGGGCGCTTCGGCCCTCTCACGCAATTGTTCGGCGTGGAACGCCCCCTCGGCATCGATTGGCTTGGCTCGTTGCGCATCTCCGGCGTGGTTCTGGTCGAGGCGCTCTCGCTGTACCCCATCATCTTCCTCAATTTGCAAGCGGCGCTCGCCAATGTGGATCCACTCCTGGAACGTGCCGCACACAATTTGGGTGCCACGCGCTGGCAAGTTTTCTGGCGCGTTACATTTCCATTGGTGCGGCCCGGCATATTTGCTGGCTGCACGTTGGTGCTGATCTGGAGCTTCACGGAACTCGGCACGCCCCTCATGTTCAACGTTTACGATGTCACGCCGGTGCAGATTTTTTCGCACATTACAGAGCTCGACAATCCGCTGCCCTACGCGCTCGTGGTGGTGACGCTGGTCTGTTCGAGCTTGCTCTACGTTGTCGGCCGATTGCTGCTCGGGGGTGCTCCGCGCGTGCAAGCGACGAAGAGCGCAAACCGAGCGTCTCGGCGCGTGCTCACGGGTGCACCGGCTTGCCTCGCCCTGGCGCCGTTCTGCGCGGTGCTTTCGCTCGCCGCTTTGCCGAACCTGAGCGTCGTGTTGATCAGCGTGAGCGAAACGGGCGCATGGTATCGGTCGCTCCTGCCGCGCGACTATACGTCCTTGCATTTCCTGTCTGCGCTGGAGGACGAATTGGTGATGCCGAGCTTGCGGCACGGCGAATTTCAGCTCGGCGCGGTCGGCAACTCGATCGCCTACGCCGCTGTGGCAACGCTCATCGGCACTGCCGTCGCCTTGGGTGTCGCCTTGGTCGTGGGGCGCTCGCGTGTGCCTTGGCGTTCTCTCGTCGACGTGCTCAGCATGTTGCCCTTGGCTGTCCCCGGTCTGGTGATGGCGTTTGGCTACCTGTCACTGAGCTCGCAGTTTCGACGCGCGTTCGGAGAGAGCACGCCGGCCTGGCTCGACGTGCAGCGCTTCCCCGTCGTGCTGTTGATTCTCGCCTACGCGGCGCGGCGCTTACCCTATGTCGTGCGCAGCGCCGCTGCTGGCCTCGAGCAGGTCCCTATCGACTATGAGCGGGCGGCGGCCAACCTCGGGGCCGGTAGCGCTCGAGTGCTGGCTCGCATCGTCTTTCCACTCATCTCGGCCAGCGTCTTGGCCGGCGCGCTCATGGCCTTCGTCTTTGCGATGCTCGAGGTGAGCGATTCGCTGATTCTGGCGCAGAGCGCCGAGTTCTTCCCGATCACCCGGGCGATCTGGGAGCTCTCCCAGCGCCTCGGCGACGGCCTGTACGTCGCGAGCGCGCTCGGGGTGTGGGCCATGGTGCTGCTCGCGCTGACGCTCGGGGTGGCCAGCAACCTGCTCGGGAAGCGCGCGGGTGCGATGTTCCGAGTTTGAGCATCTCGGTATGCCTCGCCATTGATGTGCGCGACTATATAAGAGGTGTCCCAACGTAGCGTGGCGACTGGGTACGGGGAACCCCGGCGGTGCACCGTTTACCCCCATTTCCCCCTATGGATAGATGCCGGCCGGCATGATAACCTGAGCGCGCCAGCTAACGGAAGTGGAGTATCGGCCGGTGGTTTCCGCCCGTCCGAGGTCGTGTTCTGGTGGTGGCTGCTTCCAATGTATGGGGGCGTTCGGATGGGGCTGCTGGCACCGAGGTCGCATTCGAAGCAGAGCTGATAGGGTGCACCGCAATCGGGATTGAATAGAATGGGAAACCGGCTGTATGTGGGCAATCTGGCGTACTCGACGATGGACCAACAGCTCCAGGAAGCCTTCGCCGAGTTTGGCGAGGTCGTTTCTGCAAGCGTAGTCATCGATCGCGCCACTGGGCAATCCAGGGGTTTCGGGTTCGTCGAATACGGTTCCTCGGAAGACGCGGAACGGGCCATCGAGTCGCTGAACGGTTCGTCCCTGGACGGCAGGTCGATCACCGTGAACGTCGCTCGTGAGCGGCGTCCCTCCGGCGGTGGGGGTGGGGATGGCGGCGGGCGCCGATTCGGTGGCGAAGGTGGCGGCGGTCGATCCTCGGGTCCGCCACGCGGTGGCGGCGGCGGCGGCGGCCGCGGTCGTCGACAGTAGCCCAGCTCAATCTGTCGCGGTTTTTATCGTGTGAATGGGGAGATGGTTCGCGGGCCAGCAGCTCGCGAACCGCGACGAGGGCGTGTCGTCCTCACGCGCGCTAGACTCTGGGATGCGCGAATTCCTGATGGGAGTGCTGGGGGCGGCACTGGTGTATCCGCTCGCCTGGTATGCGGCTGAGCCCACGCCCATGGCGGCGGTCGGCGAGTCCAGCGCGCATTCCGAGCTGGACGCCTCAGTTCCGCCTCCTGGGTCGAAGAAGTCCGCGCGAGCTTTGCAGCACAAAGCAGAGGTGCGTGAGCAGCAGAAGGCTGGAGAGGGCCCGATTCGGGATGCCGCGAACGCCCCTTCGACTCAGCCTGCGCGCAGGCGGCTGCTCCCTCTGCCGGAGGCGTTGCCCAAGACCATCGAGCAAATGCGCGAGCTTCAACACTTTGCATCGAATCCGGATGCCCTCGCTGACCGCGTGCAAACCATGGAGAGCAACGACGCAGAGCTGGCCGAGCTCGAGGCTTTCGCCGAGAAGTTTGTCGAGTTGCCCCGCAATCGCGTGGACGAGCGTATCAACGGTACTTCCGAGAGCGGCGCCGAGCGTCCGCGCCGGCCAGCCAAGCGCTAGATTTTCCCCAGCTTGGGGCTATGACTGGGCAAGCGGCGCTCGGAGCGCCGCACGATGAGGCATGGCGGTATACGCAGTCGGAGACGTTCAGGGTTGCCGTGACGCCCTCGATTGCGTGCTCGCGCAGGCCGGCTTCAATCGAAACCAGGATCAGCTGTGGCTGGTGGGGGACATCGTCAACCGCGGGCCACAATCGTTAGAGGTGCTGCGCTTCGTCCGCTCGCTGGGTAGCCGCGCTCGGATGGTGCTTGGCAACCATGAAATCCACCTGCTAGCCGTGGCCGAAGGAGTACGGCCGCTCAGGGCGGGGGACACCCTGACGCCCATACTCGAAGCCCCGGATCGAGACGAGCTTCTCGGTTGGTTGCGCGCGCAGCCCCTGCTTCACGTGGACCGACATCGAGGCGTAGCGATGGTGCATGCCGGTATTCCGCCGCACTGGGACCTGGAGACGGCGGAACAGCTGGCGGCGGAGGCGCACAATTTCATGCAGCGAGAGGGTTGTGCAGAGCTGGTTCATCCTTTGCCAGCGGAGCCGCTGGAGCTCGCGGCCGCGCGCAGCGCAGCGGAGCGCGCTCGTGTCATCGTGGCCTACCTCACACGCATGCGAGTCTGCACTGACACGGGGCGCCTGAACCTCGATTTCAAGGGTAGCGCAGAACAGGCCCCCGAGGGCTATTTGCCCTGGTTCGCCCATGAGCACCGCCGAACCCAACGCATCCGCATTCTGTTTGGCCATTGGGCGGCACTGCAAGGCCTTGCCGATGCGCCCAACGTCGATGCGCTGGACACCGGTTGCGCGTGGGGCCGCAGCTTGACGTTGATGCGCCTCGAAGACCGGGCGCGCTTCAGCTGCTCGTGCCTCAACCTGCGTCGAGCGAGCGCAAGCGAATCAATCCCGGGCCCGGCTTGACGATGGTCTGGCAGGCGAGGCGGCTGCCTTCCGGCCCGCCCACGATGTCGAGCAGGTCCTGCTCGGCTTCTTCGGGTGGCTCTAGCAGCTCAGCACCGGCCAGCACCTCGACGTGACACGTGGCACAACTCGCCGACCGGCACGAGAAGGGAATCGGGGCGAGCGCTTCGTCACAAATATCCAGAAGGACGCCACCATTGGGAACGTCTGTCTCCTTGGCGCTGCCGGCAGGGGAAGAAAGAAATTCTATTTTGGGCACCCACCCATCCTCGACTCGAGATTGGTTTTCAGCCCATCAATTATCACAGGCTCCGATTCGCACCAGCACTTTGTCGGGGCGCTCTTCGACGGCGATCAAAAGTGGCCCGCGGCCGCTCGAGATGGGCGACCCGGGCTTCAATTTGGCGGGAGAAACGCCCGTCAAACGAGCCGTCAACTCCTGCCACGATTGGTCGGGCGGAGGATAAACGAGCACGCAGCGCGGTGGCTCGAGCCCCTCCGCCGACCCATATCGGAAGGCCAGGAGCTCCGCGCCGTATTCGAAGCGCAACTCGTTTGGCGCGCCACCTTCGAGGACGCGATAGCGCCGGCCGGCGAAGTACGAGCGTGCCTGGGGCGCGGACATGTCGATGGGCTGCGGCCCGACGCAGCGGATGCGCTGATTGCTTTTGCGATGCAAGTACGCCTGACCTCGCGGGCACTTCGCATCGCCCCGCTTCACCAACTCATCGAACTCCTCGTGGCTGAGCTCCGTGCGCTGCTGGATCATGTCGATCTGGCGCTGCAAGAGCTCACGGTGTTCTGCGAGCTTCGCGTGCGCCTTTGCGAGTTCTTCGAGCTCGCCGCTGCGCTTGGCGCTACGACACGCCGCGACCGCGCCATCCAGCGCTGCGATCGACGTTTCTACGCTTTCGATTTGCTTCGAGTCGACCCCCATGACCACCGCCTGAGCGGCTCCGAACTGGGCCAGGCAAGTCTCGTCCGCGGCGGTCTTGCAGGCGAGCCAGAGCACGCACGTGACGAGCTGGAGCAGGCGTGTTCGTTTCATCGGACGACACGCTCCCGGCTGATCCGCTTCAGCAACTTGGACAATTCGGCGCGCTGATCTCGCACGCTCCGGCTCAACGAAAGCTGCCCTCGTGCGCGCACGAGGTTGTGC
>JAYWEH010000016.1:0-6269 GCA_043780025.1 Deltaproteobacteria bacterium | reverse complement strand
GAAACCCAGCGCGGCGTAGAACTCCCGTGATACGTCAAAATCTCGAGCGGGCAGAAAGACTCGGAGATCCTGGGTGCACGTTTCGATTGCTAGATTCGTCATAGACCTTCTCTCCGGGTCTGGCCCCAAGCTAACACCAGTACGTCGCACCGTTGCGGTCGCCTATGCGGCGCCCCCGGCAGCCTTGGTGCACAAGAAGAGCTCCTCCGCCTTGAACTGTACGACCTCCGCTGCTTCACCCAGCTCGGCAACCAAATCTGCGGCAGACACGCGACGGACTCGGAGCCCCTGTGACTCCAGTCGAGCCATGAAATCCTGACCGTAGGCGCGCACGTGGTCCCATTGACCGAATAGGCGAGTCCGCTCCTTGGGATCGGTCACGCTCGGATCGTCAAAGGTTTTCTCTGCAATGATCGGCACCAGGATCGTTGCCCAACCCGCCGGTCTGAGCACGCGCGCGATTTCTCGCATGGCTTTCAGATCCTCCTGCACATGCTCGAGCACGTGGCTGCAATGAATCACGTCGAACGAGTTGTCTGGAAACTGGATCTGGGTGATGTCCATGGTCACGTTCGCGTGGGTGTCCTGTTGGTCAGCCGTCACGTAGTCCACATAGTCGAGTAGCCGAATTCTTCGTTCGAAGGCGGGCTCGGGAGCAATGTGCAGCATGCGCTTCGCAATACCGTCGAACAGGTTGGTGCGTTGTTCAAAGAACGACCACGTGAAACGGTGGCGCTCCACTGCTCCGCAAACCGGGCATTGAGCATCGGGCCGTTTGACGTGGCCATAGCTCTTGAACCGCCAGAGGCGGCTTTTACACACGGTGCACTTGCGCCGATTTCCACGATAGACCGTCCGGAGCAGCCACTCGGCTAGGGAGGATCTACGGCTGGGCGCTTTGTACCTGGGCATCCAAAGCGAGGAGACCATACACCGCGACGCCCAGCAAGCGGCGTGGCGACCTGGCGGACTCGAGCCGACCCCAGCCTTGAAGGCTCTGCTGGCTTCTGGCAATGACGAATGAGGCAGCTCATTCAGCACACGGGAATTTTCATGAAGACATCGTGTCGGATCGGCTCGCGACGAGGCGGACCTTGGCTAGGGCGGCGCAGCATGGCTGCGGCACTGACCGGGTGCGTTTTCTGCGTAAACGTGGAATCGTGGGCGGCCGAGCTCGAATGGACTGCGCCAACCGGCTGCTCCCAGCACGCGTTTGTCCAGCAGCTCGAGGACACAGTTGAACGTGGGTTGACCGAGATCCATCTCGATGCACTTCTGGTGAAGGTGAAGGTGTCCGCTGATGGATCGTGGCTGGCAGAGTTTTCGCTGACTGGCGCTGACCGGCACGCTTCGCCCTCTCGCAAGATCACCGGAACGAGTTGCGAGGATGTGTCCCGGGCGGCCGCAGTAGCGGCTGCAATGGCCATTCATTCGCTTCGGGCAACGGAGCGCGACGACACGGAAGCCGTCTCGCCAGAGACCGATGACGCGAGCGCTACCGCTTCGACCGGGGCGTCGTTTGACGCAGAGCCACTCGCGCGCTTCGAAACGAGCCCCAACGCTCCGCTGCGTTTCCCGCTGCAGCTCATCCTGCTCGGAGATGTCGCGCTCTTGGGTACCGCGACTTATGCGCTCGGGGTTGGCGCCGGCATGGGGCGCGAGCGCTGGGAGGTTGACTTGTCCGCAGTGCTCTTCGCCGGCGTCCAAGGAGACGTTAGCGATGCTATCGCAGTGGAGCTGAACGCCTATGTGGCTATGGCTTCGGGATGCTGGATATTGGTGGCTGAATCGCTAGTCCAGCCCCGGGCTTGCTTGGGCTACGAGTTCGGGGTTGTGTCTGGCAAAGGTACCGGCGCGGGGCTTGCAGTGGAGCGCCGGCAAAATGCGCTGTGGTACGCCGTGCGCCCCGAGCTGCGCATAGGTGTGCCGCTCTCGTCGAGTGTCGAGCTGCGCATGGGCGCGGGCCTGGCCATCGCGCTGAGCCAGGCCGCATTTGTGATTGACGCGGGTCGAGTCGGCCACGAACTACCGAGTTCCTCCTTGCGCGGAGCCCTGGCCCTGACCTGGATCCCGTAGGCCGGGACAAAAGTGAGCACGCGCACATTTTTCGTGACGGGCCGCGCGCGGAACGGACAATCCTATTCGGGACTGGTGCGATTGTTTTTGTGAAGGTGCCCGAGGTCCAGTTCGACGACATTTTTCGGCTACATTTTCCTTTTGTCTGGCGCTGCTTGCGCGCGCTGGGCGTCGGGCAAGCGGACTTGGACGACGTGAGTCAGGAGGTTTTTGTGATTGTCCACCGCCGCCTGCCCGATTGGCGGCCTGAGCTGGGCATGCGCCCGTGGTTGTATGGCATCCTGCAGCTCGCGGCTCGCAACTACCAGCGCAGCACGCGGCGTCGACTGGGCCGCCACATGTCGCTTTCGACGGAACCCCTATCGCCATCGCCGAGCCCTCTCGAGTCGTTACAGGCGCGCGAAGCCGCCTCGGTCGTGAGCCGTGCCCTCGAACGGCTGGAAGTCAGCCGGCGCGAGGTCTTCATGTTGGTCGAGCTCGAGGAACTGGCGGTGCCGGAGGTTGCGACGGCGCTCGGCATTCCTGTCAACACGGCCTACAGCCGCCTGCGCTTGGCGCGCACCGACTTCAAGGCGGCTTTGCGGCGCCAAGGTGCGCCGTGAGCGATCTCGATCCGGAGCTGCGCGAGCTACTCAGTGTGGCGCGGCAGGGGTTGTCTCCCAGCGAAGAGGACACCCGGCGCGTCAAGGCACACGTGACGTCAGAGCTCTCCAACCTGGCTCGAATGCCGCGGCCTTCGCCCTGGCAAGGCCCAGCTTTGCTCGCGATCGGATTGGCGGTGGGAGGTTTCTTCGGGTTCACGCTCGGGCAACGCAGCGAAGCTCTCCCGCGACCCGGACAGACGAGTTTGCCCTCACCTCGACGGATCGAGGACACGTTACAGGAGCAACGAGTTCGACAACTCGCATTCGAGGCTCCCGCGGCAGCTCCAAAAGCAACTGAGCCTACACGCGAGCCCGCGGCGCCCCGGCGCGCGGTCGCGGCAGCGCGGTCGCGCGCGTTGAGCGACGCGGGGCGACCCCATGCCTCAGCCTCGGATCCCGTGCCGCCGGCAGAACCGGCCTTGATTGCAGATGAGGTGGAGTTGATGAAACGCGTGCAGCGGGCCCTCGGGCGCGATGAACCGGCGTGGGCGTTGGCGCTGTTGCAACAGCTCGACGAGCAGGTGCCCGGCGGCCGGTTGCTGGAAGAGCGCGCTGCCGGACGCGCGATTGCGAACTGCTCAATTGATCCGACATCGGGACAGGAAGAGCTCCGGCGTTTCTCCAGCGGGTACCCGCGCAGCGTTCACCTGTCACGAGTGACCCAAGTTTGCACACCGGGTGGCGGAAAAAGCGACCCTCGATAAACCGTGACGGAAGCAGGCGATTGCGAACAAACACTAGCGCGGACCGCGAATGACTCGCGACGCTACACACGCTGGAGATTCCCTTGAAAACACTCATCTGTACGTTCGCGCTGCTCGGCTCGTCCATGGCTTGTGCCAGCCAGGACTCACTCGATGTGGGAGACGAAGCCGCCACTTTGGGCCAAGCGCTGGAAGACTACGCCGCCGAGTGGGACGGCTACGCCGAAGCCTTCGAATTCCCAGGTGACGGCGAAGACCGCGTACGAATGACGCTCGACGAAAACGGGGCCGGGCGGATTCGTTTTGGTGAAGAAGCGCTCTTCCCAACGGCGAGCGACCCGAATGCCTTCTATCCTCCAACCTTTAGCGATATGCGGCGCGGCGATTCGCTCACGGGTATGCGCACCGGCTTCTCGTTTGCTGTTTCGAACGCCACGGTGAGCGGCGCTCGCTTACAGTTGCAGATCCGTCTGGGACAAGAAATGGAGAGCTGGTGCGCGTTACAAACTCGGGAACCGGTACCCGGCTTTGAATGTGGCGGCAACACGGGCTACGCCTTGGAGCAGGGCAGCCAGCTCTGCTTCACTGGAAATGACGGAACTCCGATCGATTGCGAGGTGGCCGACCAGTGCAGGAATTGCCAGTGCGATGAACAGGAGTGCCACGCTCGCGAGGGCGTCAGCCTGGAGCTGGATTCCGCACTCACCAACGACGGCAATACACTCGAGGGCACGCTGCTCACCGACGCCGGAGATCGCGTGACCATGCGCATGGTGCGTTCGGCCGAATGAGCGCACGGAGGAGCGACCACTGCGCACGACGCAGTGGTCGCTTCAATCGAGCGCGCGGATCTGCATGCAGAAGTCGACGTCGTAGGCTGTGCTTCTCGGCACGAAAGCCAGGATCATCTCGACCAACCGGGCCGTGTCGACCGTGTTGCCAGTGGCGCTGCAGCCGGGGTGTGCAGCGGTGAAGGGCACCTGCGTAGTGCCAGGGCCGATCACGTCACAGTTGTCGACGCCGCTCGGATCCTTGTAGAGCACCCTGAGGGATGACGGCTGCTCGCTGCCGCGATACGCAAATTCGAAGCCGGCGACGCTCGTGGCGCTCGCGTTCCAGACGCTCCCGCCGTCGTCATCGCCGGCGAAAGTCAACTCGTACACGGCGCCCCAGCCCGTCGACGCGACGGTGCCTGTGAAACAGGGATCGCCATTGTCGTAGCTCAGCGCGAGCGTGGTGCCCGTATCGGTGGTGACGGTGCTCGTGCCGTGGACACCGATGCAGTTGCTTTCCGGATCATAGCTCTCGGGCGTCAGCTCGAGCGTCCAGCACGGCGCGTCGGCGCTCGTGCCGCCCCCGGTGCCTGTCCCAGCGCTGCCCGTGCCGCCCTCTCCAGCGCTGCCCGCGTCGGCTTCTCCACCGCCGCCCGCGCTGCCCGTTCCACCGGTGCCTGCATTGCCAGCGCCGCCGCTCCCCGCACTACCGGTCGCGCCAGCGCCGCCGGCTCCTGAGGTACCGGCACTGCCCGAGTCTCCCGAGCCACCTCCGCCGTCGGTTTCCGCACTGCCACCGGCCTCGTTGGAAGGCGGCACGCACCCATCCCCAATGCAGGCTCCTCCCCCGTCGGCGTCCGTGAGCGTGGCCAGCGAGAAGCCGTCGTCGAGCAGCAACGGGCACCCGAACAATCCCACAACCGTCCCGCCCAGTAGCCACGATTCGACTCGAGTACGGACGATGGGGCGCACGTTACCCTGAACGACTCGAAGCCATGACCCTTCAACGCGAGTGAGCGGGTCGCCAGCCCGGACCATCGAGCCAGCGCCCCGATTAGGTACACGTTGGGCCCGGTGACACTAGCGCCCGCGGCGGCCTTCCCTGTACATTTCCGATTTGGGTGATGCTCGCCTCACGGGGAGGCGCACGAAGTGGGTAGAGGAGGCAAACCATGAAGGCGACACGCGGCAGCTCGTTCCCAGGTCTTCCGGTGCTGAGAGCGGTCAGACTACCGCTCGTCGCCCTCGCAACGAGTGGACTCGTAACGTGTGCCTTCGCCGGCTGTGGTGATGCCGCAAACCTGACCGGGCAAGGCCCGATCCCCGAGATGGCGCTGTTGGGCGTCTCGAGCAGCGCGCTCACGTCGGAGACAGGGCGGATTGCCGCGCTCCTCTCGGCTGGATCGGATGGTCAATCCGGATTTCTGTTGAAGCAGGTGGGCGGGCCGCTGCTCGAGAACCTCAATGAAACGTTCGCCTACGACCCGGCGAGCTCGATCAAGATCGTCGTCGCGGTCAGCCTGCTACAGCAGCTTGACGCCGGCGCGGGCCTCGAGCTGAGCACCCCGTCGACACACTTCCTGGGATTAGACGGCTCCTGTCCGACCGGTAGCGGCGAGGCTCGAGTCGAGACATTGGGCAACTTGTTGCAGCTGATGCTCGTGAACTCCGATAACGCCGCGACCAGGACTCTGATCGATTTCCTGGGCGGGTTCGCGACCGTCAATGCTACGGCACAGAGCATGGGCATGGCAGCGACGAACATGGTCGTCTACCCGGGGTGCAACATCACCAATACGATCACCCAAGCGGACGCCGGCCTGCTCTACGAGGGTATCGCGGCGGGCACGCTGATTTCGCCTGCCAACCGAGCGGCGCTCTTCGCGCGGATGCCCGCCGACGGCGGCGACTTCACCGCAACGCTGGCAGCGGCCCGTGCCATCGCAAGAGCCGAGGGCATCTCAGCCGGCGTCTCCACATCGGCGCTGAACGAGTTCGAGAACCGGCTCGGGCTGCACTACAAGGCCGGGAATGACATCTGGTGTGCACCGGACTGCCTGTCGTTCTATTCG
>JAYWEH010000015.1:0-6271 GCA_043780025.1 Deltaproteobacteria bacterium | reverse complement strand
TGATCAGCTTCTTCTTGATGTGTTCGCGGCGCAGGGCATCGAGCCCTTGATCGACCAGCACTCGGCCCTGGTGGATGATGATCACACGGTCACACACGCTCTCCATGTCGCCGGTGTCGTGCGAGGTAAAGAGCAGGGTTCTGCCCTCGCGCTCGGATTGTTCGCGCAAGAGCTCGCGGATGCGCACCTTGGCCGTCACATCCAGACCAATGGTCGGTTCGTCCAGGAACACGAGCTCCGGGTCGTGCAGCAAGCTCGCCACGACTTCGCAGCGCATGCGTTGCCCGAGCGACAGCTGGCGCACGGGCTTGTCGAGCTCCGGCCCCAACTCGAACGCATCGGTCAGCGAGCGCAGCCGTTGGCGATGCACCGCCAGATCGCGATCGTAGACCCGCGCCAGGAGCTCGAACGTGTCCCGTGCAGGCAAGTGGTACCAGAGCTGCGAGCGTTGCCCGAACACGGTGCCGATGCGGTAGGACAAGGCCCGCCGGTCGCGCCACGGTGTCAGGCCGAGCACATCCGCTTGACCGCTCGTCGGGTGTAAGATGCCGCACAACATCTTGAGTGTCGTCGATTTGCCCGCCCCATTGGGGCCGACGAACGCCACGCGTTCGCCCCGTTCGATGCTGAAGGAGACGCGATCGACGGCGAGCTGTTCGCGCACAGGACCGCCAAACAATTGCCGAAAGGCGCCCATGAGACCCGGCGCGGAGGCGCGCACGGAGAAGCTCTTGGATAACTCGACGACTCGCAAGGCATTGGGGTTCATGTCGAAGACCTGGATGGGCTGAGAAGCGTGAAACTCGAAGGCACAGATTCGAAGGCACAAAGCCAAAACGCCTTCCGGAGGGGGTCCGGAAGGCGTTTGGAAGGGATGATTCCTTGACCGGACTGCTACGGGGGCGAGCGATAGCCGAGTACAAAGCACGGCATGAGAGACGGCTGCATGAGAGACGGCTGCGCGGCACTAATCGGCGCCCAAATACGGGCATGGCCGCTGCGACGCTGAGCGCCAGAGCTCTGCTCAGTCTTTACCGGACAGTGGTCGGTATGAAGCAGGCGCGACATATTCCAAGGCTGAACCTCCGATTGCCGACTGTCAAACGAAATCCATGGCGTGGGCTCGCAAGCAAGCGCCAGCACCGTATGCAACGGCGATCGATTCAAAACGGCGCGACGAAAAGCGCGGGCAGGCGTCACTAGTACGCCAGTTCCAATGAAGCGATTGGGAATTTCGAATGCCCCGGCTGGAGCGAGGGCATCGAAATTCCCACCTTTGCTAACGATTTGAACCGGCTCCCTTCTCTATCTTGGCCTCGATTCGATTGAATCGAGGCACTAACGCGGCACGCTCGTCAGCGAATCAGGGACGGGCCGAGGCAGGGAAAGCGTACGACCAGGCGCTCGCCGTCTCCGAGGATGCGTTCGCATGAGGCGCCGTGGACTTTCAACGTGTCGTCGTCCAGGAAGGTCCAGCCGTCGGGCGCGCCGTAGTCGAGCGGGTCCCCATCGAGCACCAGGTCCCCCTCGGCAGCGCGAGCCGCGCCAATCACTTCATCGAGCTCGATCTCGCAGCTGCGCACGTCGCCGATCACGCCCTTGAGCTGGCGGGCGAGCTGGCGTGGATCGGTGCTGGCATAGAGCGGCTCTTCAGCCTCGGCATCGCGGCCATATTCGAGGCTCCGCGCTGGCTTGCCGGCTCCCGCATTGGCCATCCACTGCAGCCCAAACGGGGTGATGTCAGGCGATACGCCGACCGTGTAGACACGAACACCGCGCTCGAAAGCGCTTTGCGCGGCATCCACCGCCTCCTGCATGCCGCGTTGCGGATCCGGCACCGCACAGGTGTCGGGAACGCCGTCGGTGAGCAGCAAGACGTACTTGGGCGTGCCGTCGTTGACGGCGAGCAGCGCGTCCACCGCGGCGTCGATGCCTTCCGCTGTCGGCGTGTCGCCGTTGAAGAGCGGCTCCGTGCGCGTGTACGCTTCGCGGATGCTCGCGGCATTGCCGAACGTGGCGCTGACGCCGCTGAGCAAGGGGCAGGTGCGCCCAAACGCAAAGCCGTCAAGGCTCGAGTAGAACATCAAGCCCACGCTGGCCGACTCGTCGAGCCAGCCGAGTAGCCCGTCCTCGGGATTGACGATTGCGTCACGCAGCACACTCCAGCGCGTACCGAAACCAAAGTCCTCATCCATGCTGCCCGACTGATCGATCAAGAGCATCACCGTGGCGGGGACTGAGTTGTAGCTGTGCGTGATGTCGACGCAGCCGATCGGCTCAGGCTCGGGTTCAGCTTCGGGAGGTAGCTCTATCTCGGGCAGCGGCGCATCGGGTCCGAGCTCGCGGATCTGCGCTGCCGGCGCGTCACCACCGAGTAGCCCCGAGCGCGATCCGCAGCCCGAAACGAGGACCGCGAGCAGGAGACAACGAGACATGCGATCAGGCCTCACCACGCCCCTCACCGCCTCAGCCTCGACCATCGCAGCGCTGACACCGGCCGGACTCTAACAGAGATGAAAGGGCTGCGAGTGCCGCTCAATGCAACACTGCGTCAACAATCACGGAGAACAACGGCGCAATCACACGGAACTTTTCAGACCACGGGCCTGCGGCAGCGCGTCAGAACGACAAAAAGTGCCCAAAGCGCGGCAAATTTACTCATCCGCCACGGGCTCTTTGGCGATCGTCTGTTATGAATGAGCCGCGATGCAGAGAGCCCCCCACGCGCACTCGAGGGACTTCCGTGCTGCGTAGCATCCCGGCCATCATAGCGGCCATCCAGCTCAGTCAGCCGGCGGTGACTGACGAGGAGGCGCATCGCTTCGCGACAGCGCTGCAGCAGCAGGCGAAGGTGCACGACTTCGACCCCTTCAGCGGGGTGGCGATGATCTTCTTCGAGAGCAGCTTCAAGCCCCACGTCGTCTCGCGCGACGGCGAGGACTACGGCCTCGCGCAGATCCGCGCGCGCTTCATCGGCAATTGCAAAGCGGCGCCGAGCCCGGTGCAGAACCCGACGCCAGAGTGCCTGGAGGAGAAAGCCCGCCTGCTCGAACCCGAAGAGAACATCCGCGTCATGGCGGAGCTCATCACGCGGCACCGCAACCTGTGTAAGCGCAAGGTAGGCAGCACGAAGTTCGTGCGCTGGCTGGCGAGCTACCAGGGGCGCAACAACCCGAAAGCGAAGCGCTATTGCAGGCCCGGGGCGGCCACCCACAAGATCGTGGAGTATCGCAAGAAGCTGATCTGGCAGCTGTACAAGAAGGGGATTTTGAAGACGCCGAGTTAGGGGCGCGGCAGGTGGCGCAGATCGACGTCGATCGAGTCCATGCAGTGCTCAATCAGCACCTCGGCCAACTCCGAGAGTTCGCCCCGCCACATCGAGGCGCATATCGCGTCGAGCCCGTGGCGAGGAATGTCCTGAGCAAGGTCAGCTGAGCTTCGTCGACCGTAACGCCTCCACCCGGAGCGTCACGCGACGCGCCCCTTACGGTAGCGATCGAGCATGGGCTTGATGTCGAGAGTAGCGGTTGCGTGCGGCGACCTCGAATTGAATGCGCCGTGATTTGTCGAGGTCGAGCAGCAGCTTTTGATCGACGAGGATGCGATGGACGAGCTCGGGTGGCGCGGTGTTCATGACCACGCGCTGCACGCGGCGGCCGAGCTCTCGCGACAGGTCCGCTTCGAGCAAGAAGGGCTGATCCTGGAGCCGCCCGCCGGGGTCCGAGGCGTAGAGCAAGCGCAGGTCGACGTCGCTGTCCGCTCGCTCGAGCCCGCGAGCGAAGCTGCCGAACAGGTAGACCGCGATGACGCCGCTCGGGCCAGCCGGGACGAGGCGCTAATTTGCGCTCTCAACCTCGGTGACGTTCGGCACGCCGGGGCGGCTCATCTCTGGAGCTTAGTTCGAGAGCAGCGACGAGTCCAGGTCGGCTGGCCACATCTGCAACATGCCTTTGAACCGCTCAGAACGGGTTCGTCGAATTTGTCGGGTGTACGAAAGCAAACGGCGACTGCCCGCAGGGCAGCCGCCGTCGTGTTTATGCGAAGCTGAAGAAGCGCTCAGCCGCCGATGAGCACAGCGGCGAATCTACCTTGCGCTTGGAGCGTCGCGGCCGCGTCCGCGCTCAATGTACCCAACAGGCTCGCCGACTCCACAAGGGCTGTTCCGGCGCATCCAAGGCGGAACACCGGAATGTCTGCAAAGATCTCACCGTCCACATCCAACGCGCCCACGGCTGCGATCACGCCGTTAAGCGGCGACGGGGTGAACACCACTTCGCCATTGACTCGGCCCGAGATGAGCGCTTCGTAGCGGGCGAAGCCCTGCAGAATCGAGGCGCCCCGGAGCTTGAGCTCGGCGAACTTGGCGACGAATGTCGCCTCAGCTGCAGCATCAACGTTAGCAGCGAATTCGAAGCCGATATCGAGGCTCGGCGGCGTGCACTCCAGGCTGGCGCTCGCTTGAGCCTTGGCTTGGGCCTGGCAATCCGCAGAGGCGTCGCATTCGGCAGAGGCGCGCGGCGGGGTGGCTTCTCCGGTGCATCCGCCGGAGCACTGACCCGTACACTCGCCACTGCAGGTCGGCGGGGTGCCTTCGCAGTCGGCCGCGACTTCCACCTTGCAGCTGCCGCGGCAGGAGCCGTTGCACTCGGCGGCGACGTTCAGCTCGCAGCTACCTTCACACGTGCCGTCACACTGACCAGCGCACTCGGCCATGCCATTGGCACCTTCGGCGTAGGCAGAGCAAGAGCCGCTGCAGTCACCGCGACAGGTGCCGTTGCATGCAGCTGCCGCCATGAGCTCGCAGGTACCTTCGCACTGGCCTTCGCACACACCGCTCGCGCTCACATCACAGCGAAATCCACCCTCGCAAGTACCCTCGCAGCTGCCTTCGCAGGTGCCCGAACACTCGACGCTGATGTTGCCCGGATCCACGTCCACCTCGCAGCCACCCTTCACCTCGCATTTGGCCTGCGCTTCGACAGCGACGCTCAGGCTGGCGCTGCAGCGCGGCGGCGCGTAGTTGACGACCAAGCCGCCGTCGACGTTAGCGGTGAGCTCGGCGTTGATTTCAGCGATGAGCGCGTCAACCTTGGCCCCGATCGCTGCATCCGCCATGCCTTCGACGCCGAAGGTCAGCAGGAGCGAGTCGATGTCGGCTTCGAACGAGCCCTGGATGCTGACGGAGGCGCTGCTGAGGGTCGACACGGCCTGGAAGAAGCCATCGAGCTTGGCGTTGCCGGAAACGCCGACGTCACCCTGCGCCACGACGCCGCAGGGGCCGCACGCAGCTTCTGCACCTTCGGTCAGCGGATTGCTGCCGTCTTCACCACAGGCGCTGACGGCGAGGCCACCCGCGAGGGCCGGAACGAGGATGGACGCGAGCCCGAATGTTGCTTTTCTCATGTGTAAGCGCTCCTTCATTAGTCTACGAATCTCGCCGGGGATCCCTCGGAGCAGCACTGGCCGCCCTCACCCGGTCATTGGAACCCTGTTGCCTGGCCCTTTTGTGAACCATCAATACGCCGATCTTCTGGATCGGTTTAGGTCTGACAGGTGTACCCTGGATTGTGATGGGATGTCAGTATTCCAGCGCTATTCGAGCGGACGAGCCCGCGCCCTTAAATATCTACGCGCGTAGAAACGTACGCGCTTCGAGCTAAAGCGCCTCGATGAGCGCGTCTACGTTTGGCGCGGCCACAACCTTCCCATCCACCAAATAGTGAGGCGTCCCCGGGATGCGCAGCTTCTTGGCCTGCTTCCAAAAGGCCTGTCCCCGCGCGGAGATATCGTCCCGATCGACGCAACCGACGAGAGCGGCTTCGTCGAGAGAGAGGTCGGCTGCGGCGCGGCGCGGATCGAGTGCTGCCCGGAGACTGCCGTGTTCGAAGAGCCAGCGGTCGGCGCGCCAAAACGCGCCTTGCTCTTCGGCGCACAACGCGATGCGCAGTGCCAGGCAACTCGTTGGATAGCGCGGCTCACACGGTGTGGCGGGATAGTGCCGGCGCACGATGCGCAGCTCGCTCGCGTGTTTGGCGAGTTGCCGGAGGTGGCGCGCGCTGGCTGCTTTGCAATGTGGGCAAGTGTATTCGACGAACTCTTCGACAATGAGCTTCGGCTCGCGGGCGCCAATCCAGGGGTGACCCTCCTCCGTTTTGCCCTGCGCAAACGGGACGTCCCCGGCCCAACCGAACGCCCCCCAATACGGAGCGACGAACAGTGCCGCTGCAATGAGCCCCCCGAGCGGAGGCCCGAACACGATCGAGGCGGACTC
>JAYWEH010000014.1:0-6275 GCA_043780025.1 Deltaproteobacteria bacterium | reverse complement strand
TGCCTCGCCGCCGTGCCTGCACGATCTCCGCCATGATCGCCACCGCCATTTCTGGAGCCGTCACCGCGCCGATGGCGAGACCGACTGGGCCGTGAATGCGCGCGAGATCCGCGTCGCCAAAACCTGCCTCGGCGAGCCGCTGACGCCGCGCCTCCTGAGTGCGCCGGCTGCCGAGCGCTCCGATGTAGAAGCTTTCGCTTCGCAGCGCCGACATCAGCGCCGGTTCGTCCAGTTTGGCGTCGTGAGACAACACGACCACGGCCGTTCGGCGATCGAGTGGCAACGCATCCAGCGCCTCATCCGGCCAATCGTGGCAGAGGCGGGCGCTTGGAAACCGTGCGCGAGTGGCAAACGCGGTGCGCGGATCGACGACGATGACCTCGAACCCACAGCTTTTCGCGAGCTCCGCCAGGGCCTGGGTGAGATGGACCGCGCCCACCACCACCAGACGCGGAGGCGCCGGCACCACGTGCACGAACACGCGCCGGTCAGCGGCTTCGATCAGCTGGCTCTGCTCCCCGCCCAGCGCAGCCGTCAGCACTTCGGAGAGGGCCGGCTCGGGCTGGAGCGCACCCACCGACAACGATTGCGCGCCGCTCGAGAGGTCCGTCACCCAGCCGACACTTTGGCGGCGCCGGCGGCCCTCCACGACATGCGCCAACAGATTGGGCGGTACCTCGCCCATGAACACCTCGAGCTTGCCCCCGCACGGCAAGCCCACATCCCAGGCTTGTTCACTACTCACGCCGTAGCGCACGGTGCGCGACGGTTGACCTGCAAACAGCTGAGCCGCGGCGGCGATGACCGCCGCCTCGACGCAGCCACCGGAGACGGAGCCGGCAAAGCGACCGTCGTCGGCGATTACCATCTGGCTGCCCAGCGGGCGCGGTGACGAGCGAAATGTGGAGACCACCGTCGCCCAGACCAACCTGCGCCCTTCAGCGAGCCAGGCCTGCGCAGTCTCGAACACAGACTCCGCGTCGTCGGCCGGCTCCCCGTCGCTCGAGGCGCTTGCTCGGAGGGGCTCGTCGCCGTTCGTCGGGGGCTCGTCAGGCATCAATGCCGGGGACGATATCATATCGCCGTCGGGTCGGATTTCGGAAACGCCTCGGCCAGGGCCACGCTTTGGCCCAGTTGCCGCAACTCAAGACAACTTGCGTCGCAAATAATTGAGCACGTCAATCCGGGTGATCAGCCCCAAAAACTTGGGCCCATCGCACACGATCGCGACCAGGCCGCGTTCGAATATCGGCAATAGCGATTCAACGCTCGCATTGACGGGCACCGTGAGCAACTTTTGGCTCATGATGCTCTGTACCGGCTTCTGAAACGCCGCCGAATCGGCGTGCAAGGCCAGCAGCAGATCCGACTCGTCGACGATGCCGACGATCTGATCATTGTCCATCACCGGCAGCTGTGACACGTCGTACAACTTCATGCGCGAGTAGGCGACCAGCAAGCGGTCCTGAGGCGCAACGACGATCACCGAGTTCTGTTCGAGCGTGCGCGCGATCACATCGCGCAGGTCCCCCTGGGGAGCCTGGCGCAGGAAGCCTTGCTCGCGCAGCCAGAAGTCGTTGTACATCTTCGAGAGGTACTTGTTCCCGCTGTCACATACGAACGTGACCACCCGTTTGGGTGTGGTCTGCGCGCGGCAGTAGCGCAGCGCCGCCGCCAAGAGCAGGCCCGTCGACGACCCCCCCAAGATCCCCTCTTGCTTCAACAACGCCCGCGCGGTCAAAAAGCTCTCTTCGTCTCCGATGCTGAAAGAGTGGCGCACCCGGGACAGGTCACAGATCTTGGGGATGAAATCCTCCCCTACCCCTTCCACCAGCCAGGAGCCGGCGGCGCCGATCTGGCCCGTGCGGATGTAGCCGTCGAGCACCGAACCCTGCGGATCAGCGAGCACCATCTCGGCGTTCGGCAGCACCTTTGAAAAATAGCGACTGAGACCGGTGATGGTTCCGCCTGAACCGACGCCACACACCACCGCATCCACGCGGCCGTCCATCTGACGGTAAATTTCGGGACCGGTCGTCTGCTCGTGCGCCGCCGGATTGGCCGCGTTTTCAAACTGATTGATGTAGAACCCGCCAATCTCGCTCGCGGAACGCGCTGCGAGATCTTGATAGTATTCAGCGTGGCCTTTTCCGACGTCCGAGCGGGTCATCCTCACCTCGGCGCCCATGGCCCGTAGGTGAAAGATCTTCTCCTGGCTCATCTTGTCAGGAATGACCAGTACGAGCCCGTAGCCCTTGCGCGCCGCCACCAACGCCAATGCCAGGCCGGTGTTACCCGCCGTGGCTTCGACGAGCGTGGAGCCGGGCTTGATCGCCCCCTGCCGTTCAGCCGCCTCGATCATCGACAGCCCGATGCGATCCTTGATGGAACCGCCGGGGTTTTGATTCTCGAGCTTGACGAACAGCTCGCAAGGCCCGGTGTCAGTGGATGCAAGCCGCACGAGCGGCGTGTTACCAATCAGCGATAGTACGTTCGGTATGTCTGATTCCGGCATCGTCATTCCATCGCCGCTCGCAAGGCCTGCTCTAGGTCGCTCCACAGATCTTCGAGGTGCTCGAGGCCAACTGACAAGCGAACCAGGCCATCCTCGATGCCGATCGCAGCGCGAACCTCCTTCGGAATCGACGCGTGCGTCATCAAGGCGGGGTGCTCGGCCAAGGACTCGACGCCACCCAGGCTTTCAGCCAGCGCGAACCAACGCAGCGCTTTCAGGAAGCGACGCGCGGCGGGCTCACCGCCCGCGAGCACCAAACTGATCATGCCACCCGGCGCACGCATCTGCTGGCGTGCGAGTTCGTAACTCGGGTGCGCCACCAAACCGGGATAATGCACTCGCTCCACCCGGGGGTGCGCGTGCAAGCGCGTCGCCAACTCCAGCGCCGTCTTGCAGTGCCGCTCCATGCGAATGGGCAAGGTCTTCAGGCCTCGCAACACCAGGTAGCAATCAAAGGGGCTCGGCACCGCGCCCATGGCGTTCTGCAGAAAGCGCACGCGCTCGGCGAGCGCCGCGTCGTTCAACACCAAGACCCCACAGACCACGTCGGAGTGCCCGTTGAGGTATTTCGTCGCCGAATGCAGGACGACGTCCGCACCGAGCTCGAGCGGCTGCTGCAGCACAGGTGAAGCAAACGTGTTGTCCACCACGAGCGGCACGCGGCGCGATTTGGACAACGCTGACAATTTGCGGATGTCCGCCAGCTTCAACAGCGGATTGGTCGGGGACTCCACCCAGGCAAGCTTCGTCTTGGGCGTGAACGCGCGCTCGAATGCGCTGAGATCGGACGCGTCGACAAAGCTCGTCTCGATGCCAAACCCGGCCAGCACCCGCACGAAGAGCCGGTAGGTGCCTCCGTACACGTCATCTCCGCAAACGACGTGGTCCCCGGGCGACAGCGTATGTAGAAGCGTGGTCGCCGCGGCGCAGCCGCTCGCAAACGCAAACCCAAATTTGCCGCGTTCGAGCGCCGCCACGCAGCTCTCGAGCGCGGCGCGTGTCGGGTTGCCGCTGCGCGAATAGTCGAAGCAGAGCGGCTGACCAGGCTCCGGTTGGGCGAACGTGGTCGAGAGCACCAGGTTCGGCATCACGCCGCCGTGCACCGGATCCGACTCCTGTCCAGCGTGAATCGCCAGCGTTTCGATAAATGGTGGCACGACAACCGGCGCTGAACTCACGATGGACCTCGAACTCAGCGTTCACGACGCCGGACGGTGCGTCAAGGACATCCCCCTCAAACGACTCTAACTGTGGTCACAGGTGCGCGGCACCGTGAGCGTCCGCCACGCGATGCGCACCCTATTGACGCCAACGATCGACAGCGAGCCGTGGCCGGATGCCCCGACCTTTGTGACTCGCTGACTCGGGCGACTCGGTCTCGCGAGGCCGGAAACTCGAACACCGAAGCCTCCACCACACAGAGCGCAGAGAAGGCAGCGTTGAAGGCCTTCGGATCCACCGCACTGAGCAGCCGCCCAAATATGTCGGCGCTCTGGAAGAGATCTAGACGACCGTCGCAACGCTGCGTGCGCCAGTTGGTGGTTGCTCGCGCGGCCACGTCGGCGCGACGCCAGCGCCGCGGGCCCCCACGTGCGACCGACGCGGTGTCCATCAAGCACGACGACCGGAATCCAACGACAGAAATACGGCGTCCAGCAATGACCGGAATCCGTCGACGCTGGAGCGCGATGGTTACGTATTTCGGACCTTATTTGACTTTTTGAAGCCCTGCCCCGCTGAACCCGTTTGGTTTTCGTTACGTCCAGGGCACCTGGTCGGTGGCTCGGGCGTGGTATGCTCAGGCGGTGATCGCATCATCACGCCCCCGCCTCACCTTTGAGGAGTATTGTCAGATTGAAGCGGCGAGCTCGATTCGGCACGAGTTTCACGCGGGTCAGGCTTGGGCGATGGCGGGCGGGTCTCGCGAGCACGCCGCCATCGCTGCCAACATGGTCGCATTGTTGGCGAGCGCACTACGCGGGCGCCCCTGTCAGGTGCACACCTCGGACTTACGCGTGCGCGTGACCGCCAGCGGGCTCGCAACATACCCCGACGCGAGTGTCATTTGTGGTCGTGCTGAGCTGGACCGGGAGGATCGGCTCGGACACACCGTCACGAATCCGCTCCTTGTCGTGGAAGTCCTGAGTCCATCCACCGAAAAGTATGATCGATCCGAGAAGCTCTCGGAGTATCAAAGCATTGCTTCATTGCGCGAGGTGGTACTGGTAAGCCACACTGGGCACGAGATCGATGTATGGCGGCGTGCTGACGATGGCAGTTGGGCAGTGTTCAACTATCGCGACTCGACATTCGAGCTGACCTCCATTGAGGCTACACTGCAGATTTCCGAAGTGTATCGAGATCCACTGGCGGGGTGATCAAGACGCACACGATGCCCGCACGGGCCCTCGCATCGATTGCGAGCGGGGCGTCGATTCTCGGCAGAAAGGAGAATGCTCGCGCGCAGGCCTGGGTTGCTCGCGATTGAACCGATGTGTTTCACGCTCGACGCGCTGACTCGAGCTCGAGGGCCGTGTTATGAGCGAGCTCGCATGAGCGACTCGTTGCTCTGGTTTCGAAGGCCTGCTCAGCGCTGGGTGGAGGCATTGCCGGTGGGCAATGGGCGCCTGGGCGCGACCGTGTTCGGCGGGGTCGAGAGCGAACGTTTGCAGCTCAACGAAGAGAGCATGTGGACGGGTGGGCCCGAAGACGCCAACAATCCGGAGGCCTTGCCGGCACTGGCCGAGATCCGCCGGCTCTTGTTCCTGGGCCGGTACGCGGAAGCCCAACGTCTGACGGACGCCACACAGATCCGCAAGGCGAGTGCGCAAGGCTCGTTCGGCTCTTACACGACGCTCGGCGATCTCACGATCGAGCAGCAGCTCGCACGCGGGCTCGAATACGCCGACTATCGTCGTGAGCTCGATCTCGGGAGCGCGGTCTGTTCCACGCGGTTTCGTGTCGGGGAGACGCGCTACCGCCGTGACGTGATCGCCAGCGCGCCCGATCAGGTCTTGGTCGTGCGCCTGCTCGCCGTGGGCCCCGATGCGTTGTCGCTGCGCGTCCGCATGGCACGGCCAGATGCAAAGGTTGAAGCCGTCGACGGAGATCTCCTGCTCTCGGGTCAGCTCCTGGAGCGTGAAGGCACACCCGGCATGCAATATGAGGCGCGGCTCTCCGCACGCACGGACGGAGGCCAGGCTCGCGCGATCGACGGCGTGCTCGAGATCGAGGGGGCGCGTGAAGTGCTGCTCTTCGTGGCCGCCGGCACCAACTATCAGACAGCGAGCTTTCGAACCGACGTCGCTGCTCGCTGCGCTTCGGCGCGCGAGCTCGATCCCTCGACGTTGTTCGCGCAGCACCTCGACGACTATCGCCCACTATTTCGGCGCGCGCGGCTCGAGCTTCCGAGCACTCCCGTGTCCGAGCTACCGACGGACGAACGGCTATGTGCCTACGCACGTGGCCAAGAGGATCCGGCGCTGATCGGTCTCTTGTTTCAGCTCGCCCGCTACCTGCTCATCTCGAGCTCGCGCCCCGGCAGTCTGGCGGCGAACCTTCAAGGTATCTGGGCCGACGGTCTGATCAACCCGTGGAACGGCGACTATCACACCAACATCAACGTTCAGATGAACTACTGGCTCGGCGAAACGGCAAATCTGCCGGAATGCGTCGAACCACTGCTCGACTTGATCGATCGCATGCGAGAGCCGGGGCGGGAGACAGCCCGAGTCCACTATGCAGCGCGCGGCTGGGTCGT
>JAYWEH010000013.1:0-6277 GCA_043780025.1 Deltaproteobacteria bacterium | reverse complement strand
ACGGGCAGGTGCTCGTCGGGCGCAACGCGAAGAGCTATCTGACGCGCTCGCCCGAGCGCACGATCGCCAGCGTCAAGCGCTTCATGGGTCGCGATGCGGCGGAAGCTCGGCGTGAGGGTTGGGGCACTAACGAATTGGTGCAGCCGGGTTCGGCTGAAGACGAACGCGTGGTCCGCTTTGATGTGGGCGGGCGCGCCGTCACGCCCGTCGAGGTGAGCGCGGAGATTCTGAAGAGCCTGCGGCAGAGCGCGGCCGACCAGTTGCGCAGTGTCGGCGGCGCGGTGATCACGGTGCCTGCATATTTTGACGACGCGCAGAGGCAGGCGACCCGCGACGCGGCGAGGCTCGCCGGCATCGAAGTGTTGCGGCTGCTCAACGAGCCCACCGCTGCCGCCCTCGCCTACGGGCTACAGACGCGTCAGCAAGGCACGTTTGCGGTCTACGATCTGGGCGGCGGCACGTTTGACGTGACGTTGCTCGCGCTCGACGACGGGGTCTTTCAGGTCAAGAGCACGGGCGGTGACAGCGCGCTCGGCGGCGACGACATGGATCGGGCGATCGCGGCGAAGCTGCTCAGGGCGATCGGCTTTGACGAGCCCTCGGCGGCTCCGAAACCGGTGCTAGCGCTGGCGCTGGAGTCGGCGCGAGACGCCAAACACGCGCTCACGGATCGGCAAGAGGTGGAGCTCACGCTGCCCAAGAGTGGCGGCGGCGAGGTGCAGGTCTCGCTCCGGCGTGACGAATTCGATCAGATGATCCTGCCATTGCTCGAACGCACCGGAAAGGCGGCGCGGCGGGCGCTGCGCGACGCACGGCTCGAGCCTGCGGCTCTCGACGGAGTGATTTTGGTGGGTGGGGCGACGCGCGTGCCGCGCGTTCGCAGCTATGTGGCAGAGCTGTTCGGCAAAGAGCCGCTCTGCGATATCGATCCGGATCTGGTGGTGGCGTACGGCGCGGCGCTACAAGCCGATCAACTCGGCCGCGACGGAGGCGAGGCGCTCTTGCTCGACGTGCTACCGTTGAGCCTGGGCGTCGAGACGATGGGCGGCGCCGTGGACCGTATCTTGCCGCGCAACACGACGATTCCGGTGAGCGCCCGCTCGACGTTCACCACCTACGCGGACAATCAGACGGGCTTCGACTTGCATATCGTGCAGGGCGAACGCGAACTCGCCAAGGATTGCCGCTCGCTCGCGCGCTTCACACTCAAGGGCATCCCTCCCCTACCCGCGGGACAGGCGCGCCTGGAGGTGAGCTTTCACGTGGACGAGAACTCGCTGCTCACCGTGCACGCGCGCGAGCTCGGCACCGGTGTCGAGCAGCAAGTCGAGGTCAAGCCGAGCTACGGGCTGACCGACGAGCAGGTCGAGGCCATGCTGATCGACGCGCTGGACAACGGCGAGGGCGATTTTGAGCAGCGCCGCCTGGTGGAGGGCCGCGTCGAAGCCAGCCGGGTGCTCGCAGCGACAGAGCGGGCGCTCGCGGTCGACGCGGATTTGCTGGAGGGCGAGGAGCGCCGGCGCATCGAACAGGTGATTATCGATCTGGAGCGTTCACTCCGCCCCGAGAGCGGCGCCAACGGCGCGCGGCTGGAGGCGCTCACCCACGCGCTGGACGACGCGACAAATGCCTGGGCAGGCCGGCGCATGGATCGCGCATTTCAGTCCGCGCTGGCCGGGCAAGAGGTCGGGCGCGTGGCGCAAACCGTCGAACACGCCCGGGGCGTGGACGCACACGTCGAAGAGCACGGGAAGCTGCGGTAGCTTCTCGAGCGCTGGTGTCTTGACCCGAGTTTTTTTGAACATGGCTGTCATTCGTTTCGCTGATCAAAACCTCGAGAGCGAAGTTCTCGTTGGAGAGTCCATCCTGGACGCCGCTCGCAAGGTGCACGCGCCGGAAGGGGACGCTTGCGGCGGGGTCTGCGCCTGCTCCACCTGCCACGTCTACGTGCAAGAGGGCGGTGAGCTGCTCAGCCCCGCGAGCGAGGGCGAAGAGGACATCTTGGACAAGGCCTTCGACGTGCGCATCAACTCGCGCCTGGGTTGCCAGGCCAAGTTGCTCCGCGAAGGCACCGTCGTCGTGCGGATCAGCCAGGAGAGCTTGAAGGCCTACGCCAACGAGCACCCGGAACACTGAGCCCCGCTCAGGGCAGCTCGGGGATGCGTTTAGACGACGCGGGCGTAGTGCGGGCGGGCGGCTTTGTGCTGGCCGGCGGGGCAGGCTCGGGCTCCTCTTCGCGCTCGAGCTCGGTGCTCTCGGTCGCGCGCTGAGCCTCGCTCCTCAGGCGCTGCGCCAGGCGCTCCACGCCGCCCTTGACCTCGGAGGCCGCCTGTTGGGCCGCAGGCGTGCCGATGATGGCTCTAACGTGCTCGAGGGCGGTTCGCTTGCCGAGCGGGACGAACGCGAACGCGTAGATGGCGAAGAACAGCACCACCAATTGAAAAGCGCGCCGGGCCATTTGACCGGGGGAGCTTACCGAGCTGAGGTCGCCGAGGGCAAGAACCGCGGCAGCGCTCACGGGCCGACTGGAGGAGCCTTGCGGTCTCGAGCGCGCCTATTTATGAGCATTTGCTGGTGGCTGGCTCATTTCGCTTTGCCCTCGGGCTTGGCTCGGCGTTCGCGCTCGGCCTCGCGGGGGGCTGTAACGCCCTGACGGGCGTGGACGATCTGCGAGTCGCCTCCTGTGTGCCCAACGCGACGGAACCCTGCCCTGCCAACTGCAGCGGCGTGCGGCAATGCAAAGCCGACGGCGAGTGGTCCGAATGCGACTGCGACGGCAGCACGTCCAACGGGACGGGAGGCGGCGCAGGCGGGCCTGGTGGGAGTAGCGGGAGCGGCGGGAATAATGGCGGCGGGAATAATGAAGGCCTGGGCGGCTCCCTGCCGCTCGCGGGTGCGGGCGGTTCGGCGAACGGAGCCTGCCCTTCGGGCACGCACGCGTGCGGCGAGGCGTGCAGCTCGAACCTGAGCGTGGGCTCCTGTGGCACGTCCTGCACGGCCTGCCCCGTGCCAGACAACGCGACCGCGACGTGTGATGGGACGCGCTGCGGGGTTGCCTGTTCCAACGGTTATCGATTGAGCCTTCGAGGCTCCGACGCCGGCACCTGTTGTGAGGTTCCGCTCGGAGCCGTCTGTGATCATCTGACCGATTGCGGGTGCCCTGCGGACCAAACCTGCACCTCTGATAGTTTTGGGATTCGCTCGTGTCGCCCGGTGCTCGCCACCGCCGTGGCACCGTATGGCGCGTGCAATGAAGACGCCGAATGTGGGGCGTCGCACTCCTGCATCAACTCCGCGTGCGGCCAACACTGCCGCAGCACGCTCGACTGCGGCTGGGCGGGCGCGCAGTGCCTGGACACCTTCTTTTCAGGTGAAGTCGAGCCCGTGCCGGATTTCGGGACTTGCACTCGCAATTGCGATCCGCGTTCGCCGAGCGCGCCGGGCGCGGGCTACCAGGCCTGCGGCGCGGGGGTTCACTGCTCGCAAGTCGGCGTGGACGCCGTTTCGGCGACTTGCTTCGGATTTCCCGGCAACATTGTCGAAGGCGGTACCTGCGAGCAGTTCGACAACGAATGCGAGCCCGGACTGTTCTGCAACCAATCGGACTTCCTGTGCACGCGCTGGTGCGAAGTGGGCGGGCCCGTCTGCGCGAGCGGTCTCGGGTGCGCGAGCTTCGCGGTGCCGCTCATCTTCGGAGATGGGCGCGAGTTCGGCGGCTGTTTCTAGCAGCGGCGTGTCTTAGGGTTGGCTGGCAGGCGCAGCGGGCGCTTCGGGGGCCGGCGCGGTGGGCGCGGGGGCCGCAGGCGCTTCAGGGGCCGCCGCGGCGGGCGCTTCGGGTGCGGGCGTTTCAGGGGCAGGCGCCTCGGCTGCTTTCGGCGCTTCCGCTTCCTTTGCGGGTTGGGCCTCGGCGGCTAGATCTTCGAGCGAGTCACCGGTGGACGTGGACACGTAAGCCAGCGTGACGCTGGTCACGAAGAAGATCGTGGCGGCGATCCAGGTCGTGCGCGTCAGGAAATTACCCGCGCCGCGACCGCCAAAGATCTGTTGCGCGCCAGCACCGCCGAGGGCTGCTCCGAGCCCTCCGCTCTTGCCGGGCTGGATCAATACGACCAGCATCAACATCAAGCACACGATGACGTGCAGAACGACGATCGGAGTCTGAAGCAGGTCGAGCATGAAAGCCTTGGAGAGACGAATGGATCAGCTACCGCTCAGGCCACTTGGCGAGCGGCTTTGACGATACCGAGGAAGCTGTCCGCCTTGAGAGAAGCCCCGCCCACGAGAGCACCATCGATATCGGCCTGGCCGAGCAGGCCGAGGGCATTGTCCGCCTTGACGCTGCCACCGTAGAGGATACGCGTCACCCGAGCCAGTTCGGCGCTGGTGCTGACCAGGCGCTGCCGAATCGCGGCGTGCACTTCTTGAGCCTGTTCATTAGTCGCGACCTTGCCCGTGCCGATCGCCCAGACGGGCTCATAGGCAATGGCGGCCACACCGGGCTTGCCGGCGATCACGGCGCTGAACGCGTCGAGCTGGCGCGAAACGACTTCCAGCGTGCGGCCCGATTCACGCTCTTGCAGCGTCTCGCCGATGCACACGATCGGCAACAGGCCCGCACCGAGCGCCACGGCAGTCTTGGCCTTCACGCTCGCGTCGGTTTCCCCGAAGAACTGCCGGCGTTCGCTGTGGCCGATGATCACCCACTGGCAGCCCGCGAACAGCAACATGCTCGCGCTGAGCTCGCCGGTGAAGGCGCCGCTGGGCTCCGAATGCAGATTCTGAGCAGCGACGCCCACGCGACCGCCCACCTCGGCGACGGCCTGGGACACGCGCCAGCACAAGCTCGACGGCGGTGCGACGACCACGTCCACACCGTCCGCGGCTTTGCATTCAGCGGCAATCGCTCGGGCGAGATCGATCCCATCTTGCCCGCCGTTGTTCAATTTCCAGTTGCCCGCAATCAAGGGGCGCCGCGTCTTGCTCATGGCTCGAGTCTCTCCGAATGGCGACCAGTGCACCCACCGGCGCAGGGGGCCCCGGGTTACGACGTTTTGCCTCGAACTGAAAGGGCGACGTGGCCGCCGAGGGTGGAGCCTCGCTGGCCCGACGGCTGAGCACAACACCTACCGGTCGCGAGACCGGATCAGGCGCAGGCTCAGCGGATCAGATTGCAGGCGCTCGTGCAGCTGGGGCTGCCGTCGCAGGCTTCGCCGAACGTGACGTCGACGCGGCCATCTCCGCAGCGGGGCGCCACGGCGCAGGTAGCGGCGCAGACGCCATCGCCGTACGCAAGGCTCAACGGTAGATTGGAAGAGCCCTCGTCACAGGCTTCGGGTGGGGCCGCGAGCGCGCCGTCGCCGCAGAAGGGCGCTAGCGTGCAATTGGGATTGCAGGTGCCATACGAGCCATTGTTGACGCCATCGTCACACTGCTCGTTGGGGCCGCGGATGCCGTTGCCGCAGGCGTTGCGGCAACGCACGTCGCAGCTGCCGTTCGCCTGGGCGTTGCCGGCCGTGCCGTTGTCGCATTGCTCGCTCGCGTCGACGTTGCCGTCACCGCAGGTCGGCAGCGGGATAGCGCTGCGGCAATCGGTCGCGCACGAGCCGGGCAAGCCGCTGTTCACGCCGTCATCGCAGACCTCGCGGAACTGCAGATCTACCGCCTGGTTGCCGCAGAACGGCGCCGGGCGGCACTGGTTGGTGCAGAGGTTCAGGCCGTACGCCGTCGCCGAGTTGGCAGCAGCCTGATCGCACAGCTCGCCGAACTGCGCCTGCGTGGTGCCGTCTCCGCAGAAGGGGCCGGGCTGGCAACGCGGGCCGCATTTGCCGAAGTCCCCGTTGTTCAGGCCGTCGTCACAGGCCTCGCCTTCGGTGGCATCGGGCACCGCATCACCGCAGCGGCCGGCGAGTGTGCAATTGGCGTTGCAACCCTCGTACTCGCCGTCGTTGGCGGCCAGGCCATCATCGCACTCTTCGCCCTGGTCCAGCTCACCGTTGCCGCAGCGCAGCGTGCAATCCGCGAGGCAATTGCTGCCGTCGGAGCCGTTGTTCGCGCCGGTGTCGCACTGTTCGCCTTCGGCGATTTGCTGCCGGCCGTCGCCGCAGAACGGGCCGAGCGCGCAATCGGTGCCGCAGGCGTCATAGGTGCCGGGTGATTCGTTAGCCGGGCCGTCGTCGCAGTCTTCGAAGGCGCTGTCGATATCGCCGTCGCCGCACGAGGGCGGTAGATCGCAACCCGGCGCGCAATCCGTAGCGACCACGAGGCGCGTCGAGGTGTT
>JAYWEH010000012.1:0-6283 GCA_043780025.1 Deltaproteobacteria bacterium | reverse complement strand
ATCGCCTCGCGTGTCGCGCCGGGTCACGACCAGGAGCTTCGGCATTTCGTGAGCGAGTCGCCCTGGGAGGCTGAGCCCACGGAGCAGGTGCTGTAGCGGAAGCCCGATGCCATGCTTGGGAGCGAAGATGCCATGGTCATCATCGACGACACTGCCATGAAACCACCGAGCGTTTACATCTTCCCGAAGACGAAGCCTGGCTCGTGACTGAGCGACGCTCATCGGAGATCAAATACTACCTCACCAACCACCCCGCGAGCTAGAGTCCGATGCAGAATGTGCGCGTCTCGCGCGGCCTCGTCAAGCGTTCGCTCAATGGCTTCGATAGCGTCCATGGCGTGTTGGTCGCAATCATCGATAACGAGGACGTGCCCCATCTTGCGCCCCGGTGATGGGCTCTTCTTTCCATAAAGATGGAGGCGAGCGGACGGACAGGAGAGAACGGCTTCCCAGTCGGGAGAACCGCTCCGCCAGTGGTGTCCCAGTAAGTTCATCATCGCGGCAGGGCGAAGCAGCGACGGGTCCCCTAAAGGCAGTCCACAAATTGCCCGAACATGCTGCTCAAATTGCGACGTTGCACATGCCCCAAAGGTGTAGTGGCCGCTGTTATGCGGCCGCGGCGCGATTTCATTGACGAGCAGCCCGCCTTCCCGCGTCACGAACAGTTCGACAGCCATCATTCCGACATGCCCGAGCGCAGATGCGATACTGGCGCCGAGCTTCTTTGCCTCGGCGGCGAGCTCATTCGAAATACGCCCCGGCACACGGGTCGTATGCAGGACATGATGCCGATGGTGATTCTCGGCGACCGGATAGAAGCGGATACTTCCGGAGAGGTCGCGTGCCAAAAGGATCGAGATCTCCTTCTCAAAGTCGACGAAGGCTTCGAGCAGAGACGGGTCGCGCTCGAGTCTTCCCCAGGCGCCTTCAAGCTCCTCCGACCGATCAACTTTGATCTGTCCCTTCCCGTCGTAACCCCAACGTCGCGTCTTCAGGATACATGGAAATCCCACCACGTTCCCTGCCGCCTGTAGGCTCCGGAGGTCCGAGACCTGAGCATACCTGGTTTGCGGTGCACAGACGGTCTCCAGAAACCGGCGCTGCTCGCAGCGGTCCTGGACGATACGCAGAACGTCAGCGCCTGGACGGACGGGTTTCTTGGTTTCGAGCCACGCCAACAGCTCGGCGGGAACATGCTCCGTGTCGAGGGTGATCACGTCGCTCTGTGCCGCCAGGGCCTCGGCGGCAGCCCAATCGTCGAAGGCTCCCGCGATGCATAAATCGGCCACTTGTGCGGCTGGCCCCTCGTGATCTGGATCGAGCACCGCAACCCGATAGCCCATGCGTCGGGCCTCGAGCGCCATCATTCGGGCGAGCTGCCCGCCACCGATAATCCCGATCGTTGCACCTGGCCAGACCTGACTCACAGTGTCTCCTCGAGAACCAAAGCAGTCTGCCGCGCTCGAAAAGCCTTGAGGCGCTCCCGAAGATCAGGATTAGCCAGCGCGAGAACGGCGGCTGCCAAAAGCGCGGCGTTCGCGGCACCTGCCTCGCCGATCGCGAGAGTGCCGACCGGTACGCCCCTGGGCATCTGGACGATGGACAGGAGCGAGTCGAGGCCCTGAAGCGCTTTGGACTGCACCGGAACGCCAAACACCGGTAGCGATGTCTTCGAGGCCGCCATACCGGGGAGGTGCGCCGCTCCACCTGCGCCCGCGATGATCACCTGAATGCCCCGTGCTTCTGCGCCGCCCACGTACTCAAAGAGGAGATCAGGCGTCCTATGCGCCGAGACGATCTTTGCCTCGTGGGGAATGCCGAGTTCCGCTAGCACCTCGGTCGCACGTTGCATGGTCGCCCAGTCGCTCTTACTGCCCATGATGACCGCCACGCACGGTACGTCTCCCATCTTCATGACTGCCATTCCTCTACTCATGCAGAGTGATTCGTCTCGTTGCCAGCGTCTCGACGAGCATTGCCGCTACCTCGTCCTCTGACCTGCTTCCCTGTATCGATACGTCGTGGGGGCCTGCGCTTTCACCGGACGGATCGACCTCGACGATGATCCTGAACATGTGCGGCTCGAGCGCCTGCAGTATCCCGTCGTCAGCAGGGCCCAGCACGTTCGTCGTGGAAATAACGAGGAGCCCGGCCTCGAGCAGAGCGAAAGCCGCTTCGGCGACGCGTCGCACCACTCCAGTTTCGATGTCATCGCTAAAGGGAAACTCGCCGTCCGTGCCCCGAAGGTGATCGGCCCCATTGAGCAGGTAAACATTCCGCCGTTGGGTAAACAGCGCTCTCTCGAGCGCGCACGCATAGCGTCGGGTTGCCACATGGTCCTTCCCCACGAACACGATGAGCGCGGCCCCGTGTCCGTACCGCCGAACCCGCTCGGCAGGCGGCACTCCGCTCCCCGCTTCGCTGAATATTTGCAGGCGCGCATCGCGCGAGGAGTCCGCTCGAGCGGGCTCTTCTGCAACGATGATGCCCCCTCCCGCCACGTCATAGCCATCGACGATGACGAACCTGCCCGTGACCTCGCATTCGCCGATGAGGTCGAAGGCGATGGGCGAACGGGTCTCCAATACAAGGTCGGCAACATCGTGGCGACCCACGTGCGACTTTGCCAACTCGGAGTCCACCTCAGACGCGTCGATCACCTTGTGGATCCTGTGGACGCGCACGGGAACTGTGACGGTCCCAAGCTTCAGCTTGTAGTCCCGCCCCTCTGTGAGCGGTTCCTTCCCGAGCCAGATCAGATTCGCACGAAACCGTGTACCTGCGCGGGGTGGCTTGTCGGCGTGACTTGCCACGTCACCGCGCCTGACAAAGATCTCCTCGCTGAGCGTGAACCCAGTGGACCAGCCCGCCTCAATTTCGGTCCGGGCCTGAGCGTTGAACGCCTCTATTGTCTTGATCGTGGCCGACTTGCCCGACGGCGAGAAGATGACCGTGTCGCCCACCTTCACCCTCCCGGCTTCGATCCGGCCCGCAATGATTCGGCGATTATCACCATGGCTCCCGAACTTGTAGACGGCTTGTACCGGCATCCGCAACGCCTGGCCGACCTTCGTCGGCGCGTTCGCAAAGCCGTCCAAGCTCTCTAGCAATGTCGGTCCCTCGTACCAGCTCATCTCGGTAGAACGGGCAGCCAGGTTCACCCCGTGGATTGCGGCGACAGGAATGAAATGCGTCGGCGTGACGGCGCCTATGTCAGCGAGGAAGCTGCCATACTCCTTCTCGATTTTTCTAAAATGGTCTCGGCTCCAGCTGACGAGATCCATCTTGTTCACGCACACCACTACCTGACAGATCCCCAACATGGATAGGATGTAGCCGTGTCGCCGGCTATTCTCGCGGACCCCTTCTCGAGCGTCAATGACGAGGACTGCTGCCTCGGCCCGTGCCGCACCCGAGATCATATTCTTGAGGAACTCGATGTGCCCCGGAGCATCGATGATGATGTAGTCCCGCTGGTTCGTTTTGAAGAAACAGCGAGCCGTGTCGATGGTAATGCCTTGATCCTGCTCGTCCGCAAGTGCGTCTAAGAGAAAGGCAAATTCGAAAGGCTTGCCTGTGCGTTGGCACTCCTTCCGAACGGCATCGAGCTTGCCCTGCGGGAGCGACTCCGTATCGGCAAGCAGGCGACCGACGACTGTACTCTTGCCGTGGTCCACGTGACCTACGAAGACGATGTTCATCTGATCTTTAAGAGGAGCCACGACGGATTGATTTGCATCACCTCTCGAGGTTCCTTCACCGGCCGCGACGAGAGCGGGCGCCCTCGAACCACCGCGCTGCGAACCGCTCACATGTAGCCTTCGCGGCGAAGCTCTTCTAAGCCATGCCTGCCGTCCTGCAAGCGTCCCGAGCGCTCCGCGATATTTTTCAACTTCCCGCTTCTGAGCTCGACGATGACGTCGTCGACGTTGGCCGCGGTGCTGTCGATAGGCGACTGGCACGGCCCGCACCCGAGACTCCGGTAGCGTTTGCCACTCCCTTGGTCGTAGTACAGCGACACCGTGGGAATGTTCTCGCGTTTGATGTACTCCCAGACGTGGAGCTCAGTCCAATCGAGCAGCGGATGGATGCGGACGTGAGTGCCCGGAGCGAAGTCCGTCTTGAACTGGTTCCAGAACTCAGGCGGCTGATTGCCAACGTCCCATGCGTTGTTCTTGTCTCGCGGCGAGAAGTACCGCTCTTTCGAGCGACTCCCTTCCTCGTCCGCACGCGCGCCGACGATGACCCCGTGGTAGGGCTCACAGTCGGCATCGGGCTCGTACTGGCCTGTTTCCAGATTCAGCCTGCGACGGGGCGTTGTCCCCTGCAGCGTCCCAGTAAGTGCGTCCTTCTTCAGGAGGCCGCAGCATTGAATACGAGTCAGCTTATCTGAGTGACCATCCGGCAGCGTTTGGGTCGCCGGAAAAGTTCGACCGGCGGCAAGCGCCTCCGCATTCTGACCGACCACCATGCGCAGGCGATACTCCATCGCGAGCTTGTCCCGGTAGGCGATCATTTCGGGCAGTTTGTAGCTCGTGTCGATGTGCACCAGCGGAAATGGCACGTGGCCGAAGAATGCCTTCCTGGCCAGCCAAAGAAGTACGGTCGAGTCCTTTCCGATCGACCACAACATGCACAGCCGTTCGAAGTGTCGGAAGGCTTCCCGAAAGATATAGACGCTTTGCTGTTCTAGATGATCCAGCTGGTCCATGACACCGTGCCCCTCGACTTACGACGCATGATTCGCGTATTCTGTAGCGCATGGCGCTGTCTCACGCAAGAGGGACATGCTACCTTGGTGGAGGAAATGATGAAAATGATGATTTGTGAGCCTTGTGGGAGCGCCGTGTGCGAAGACCTCCGATACTCTTGATTGCTGGCACCGACACCGGCGTTGGCAAGGCGTGGACGGGCTGCGCGCTAGCTGGCGCGTTGGGCCTCAACTACCGCCGCATCGTAGCCGTGAAACCGATCGAGACCGGATGTGCGGGAGCCCCGAGCGACACGGAAGACGGGGTTGCGCTAGCGCGTGCGACGGGTCAGGCGGCTCCCCTGCAAGCGTTGTTTCGATTTCGCGAGCCTGTTGCTCCATCTGAAGGGGCTGACCGAGAAGGGAGACGGATCGAGTTTGACGATCTGATTCAGCGCATACGTGAATATGCCGCATGCGCAGAGAGCGTGTTGAGCGAAGGTGCCGGGGGCCTCCTCTCTCCCCTTACATGGGAGAAGAACGCCGTCGATCTGGCTCGAGCACTCGATGCGTGTATTCTCCTCGTCGCCGTGGAGCAACTCGGGACGATCCGTCACACCTTGATGGCGTTGAGGCTCCAGGAGCTGCACCAAGTGGAGCTCCTGGGTGTGGTGGTCACGGCCCCCGATGAACCGGACGCTTCGACCGGCTCGAATGCCGCCGCGATCGCCCGACTGTCGGGCTGCTCCCGCATTTTATGTGCGCCCCGCACACGCGACCCAGACGCCAGCTCGCAATCCATGCAGGAGGTAACCCGTTGGCTGCATCTCGTGTAGGTCTAAAACGAAAGAACGCAACCGAGGAGCAAGGGCGGAAGGTGGCCCAAGCCGCCCGAAAACCGGCGCCCGCTTGGACGTTTCTCACCAACCACGCCCATGTTCTCCTTTGCATTGCGCGGGAGCCCGAGGCACGGATGAGAGATGTTGCCAACCTCGTAGGCATTACCGAACGCGCTGTCCAACGGATCGTCGCCGATTTAGAGGAGGCGGGATATATCGAGCGGACTCGCGACGGTCGTCGGAACCGATACAAGGTCCGCATCCATTTGCGACTCCGGCATCCGATCGAACAGCATCGCCGTGTGTCCGCCCTGATCGCTCTGGTGAAGGGGAGCGATGACCCCGAGCGATGACCCCGACCGAATGTGAATCCCAGGAAGTCGAAAGTCGATACGTCGCGGCGATTACCGCGCAACTTCACGTCGCTTTTATGCCGAGCGCCACCCAGCCAGTCAGCAGGCATCCGCTGGGCTGCATGCTGGTCCATCCCGGTTTCGGAGCTGGACCTCACCTGCCGCAGCATGCTGCGACTTTTCCTTAGACGTTCACCGCCGCGGCTCTTGACTGACGCAGCTCGAGACGGTTTGGAATCCGACCCTGCAGTCCGATTCCGAGGGCCCACCGTGGAAGAGGTGCCGAGCTGACCGCCACGATTGAACCGCTGCGCGCTGATTCGCAGTGCGATCTCCGTGTCTGAATCGCTGGGCGCAATACCATCAGCGGGACTCATCGCTTTGAGGTTCCTCGAATGAGC
>JAYWEH010000011.1:0-6297 GCA_043780025.1 Deltaproteobacteria bacterium | reverse complement strand
CTGGCCGAATGGGGCGCGAGCTTGCCCGCGCGGTGTTCGGCCTTGCATCGCGGTCGGCGATCGACAAGCGACGGATACGACGCTTGTTCGGACGCCTGACGGATGATGAGTTGGACGCAGTCGACGAAGGGCTCGAGCTCTTCCTGGGGTTGAGCGGCGAACTCGAGGGTGAGCTGCTTCGGTAGAGCGTGGGCGCGCATCACTGCGAGCGGCGGCTCACGGCTTCCGACAAGCGCTCCAGAATCGGCAGCGTCTCGTCAAAGGAGAGGCAGGCGTCGGTGATGCTCTGGCCAAAGACGAGCGGTTGACCCGTCACGTGGTCCTGGCGACCCCCCACGAGGTGGCTCTCCAGCATGACACCGCGAATCGGGCAATTGCCGCTCTCGAGCTGCGCGGCGATGTCGAACGCCACTTCGCGCTGCCGGGCGGGTTGCTTCTGCGCGTTGCCGTGGCTGCAGTCCACCACGACCACCTCGGGCAAGCCGCGCTCGGCGAGCATACTGACCGCCTTGCGAACGGCGGCTGCCGAATAGTTGGGACCGCTGACGTTGCCGCCGCGCAAGACGAGGTGGGCCGTTTCGTTGCCGCGGGTCTCGAGGATCGCGGGCGCGCCTTCTTTGGTCAATGACGGGAACAGGTGGCGGTGGCGCGAGGCCACGACGGCGTCCACCGCCACCTCGACATTGCCGTCCGTGCGATTCTTGATCCCCACCGGCATGGACAGGCCCGACACGAGCTGGCGATGGATCTGGCTCTCGGCCGTGCGCGCCCCGATCGCACCCCAGCTCACGGTGTCCGTGTAGAACTGGCCGAGGGTGGTATCGAGGAACTCGGTACCCACCGGCACGCCGAGCGCGGTGATGTCGAGCAGGAGCTTGCGCGCGATGCGCAAGCCGCGATTGATGTGATAGCTCCCGTCCAGATCGGGATCGTTGATCAGCCCCTTCCAGCCGACCACGGTGCGCGGCTTCTCGAAATACACGCGCATCACGATCCGCAGCGCCTCGGTGTGCGCCGGCATGACGGCACGCAAGCGCTCGGCATATTCGATGGCCGCGACGGGATCGTGAATCGAGCAAGGGCCAACGATCACGAGCAAGCGCGGATCGGACGCGAACAGGATCTGCTCGATGTCGCGGCGCGCCCCGTCCACCAGCGCCGCCGACGCTTCGGGCAGCGGCAGGTCTTCCTCGAGCACCGCGGGCGACAGCAAGGGCCGTACTCGCAGAATCCGAAGATCATCCGTTCGTGCTTTCATCGCGCGCTCCCGGGTTCGCACACGTTTGACCCAATAGGGGGCCGCGTCAATCCTCGAGGGGTGCTGCGGGGCCGTTCGCTCGGGTCGAATTGCAGCGAGGGCGGCCTACAGGCGCGCGCGATAGCCCAAAAACAGATTGGCGCCGAGCAGGCTCGAATCGCCGGTGATGCGGTGGTCGAGGGGAGCCCATTCGAGCAGCACTTCCGCCATGAGGCCACCTGGACCCAACGTATATTCGGCTCCCAGCGGTAGGCCTGCGCCGAATTTCGTCGATTGCTCCTCACTCTCGAGGAACTGCACGCCCGCCGCGCTGCCTTCCCCGACGGTCTGGAGGAAATAGATACGCGGACCAATGCCGGCAAAAGGCACGAACGCGCCGAGCCCGGTGTGGCGGTACAGGAACGTCGGCTGGAGGATGAGCTCCTTCTGGGTGATGTCCCAGCCGAACGCGCCCGCGTCGAGGCGAGCGGCCGCGGCCGAGGCACCCGCGCCCGGCGCCGTGTAGGTCACGTCCAACAGCGCCGCGATGCGCTGCTCCGTCCCGGCAAAGGCCCAACCGAGCTGGAGGCCGCCGGCCACAAACGGGTCGAGCCCATTGAGCGGTAAAATTCCTCCGAGCTTGCCTGCGAGCAATACGGCCCCCCTGTCGCTCTCGGGGGGCTCCGGTGCCCCCCCGACCGCGGGTGCCGACAGGTGAACGTCCAGTTTGGCGTCTGCCTCGGCAGCCCCCGCGGACCGAGCAGCCGCTTGTGCAGCGACGACCAGCGCGAGCGCGGCAACGCCGCCCATCCTCGAGCGCGTACCCAGCAACGAATCGTTCACCATACGACCAGCTCCGTAGAATTCGTGGCGGTTCCCGTGCCATCGGTTTCCCCGCCCACCAGGAAGATGAAAGCGCTCTGAATCGTGCTGCCCATGCGGTAGCGCTCGGAAGTCATGCTCAGCCCTTCGTTGTTCCAGGCGTTGTTCGCGAGCTCGGGCGCGCTGCCCACCAACTCGGCGGCCGTCGCGTCCCCCCGCACCTGCGCTGCATTGCCGCCGAACAAGAACAGACGGCCCGCCGCGGACGCCGTACCGTAGCCTACGCGATCGGACGAGAAATCCTCGACGATGTCGCCTGCCGTCGGGTCGTCAGCGAACGCCGAGAGCTCGCCACCCGCTTGCACCAACGCGGCCTCGACTCGTCCATCGGGCACGCCCCCTGCCAGCCCGCCGCCGAAATACAGGTAGGTCTGTCCAACCGGCACCGTGCTCGACACCGTGTTGCCGACGACCCACGTTCCAAATTCGCTGCGGCCCACGGCGGACGCTTCGCTGCCCGTCGTCCACACCGAGCCGACGGTCTGGCGCCCGTTCGGCAACACGGTGATGTCGAGGTGCTCGTAGCTGGCGAGGCCTTCGCCCAAGAGGGCATACAGGTGGAACGAGCCGGCGCTGGCCGGATCCGCCGCCACAGCTGCGCCCAGGCCCACACGCTCGGCGCCCAAGTCTGGCAAGGCCTGCCAGCGGCTGGTCGAACCCGCCGGAAGCGGCGTTATCGTTCCCAGTTCGGCGCTGCCATCGTCGATGAAGCTGCGCGCGGCGGGGTCCGCGATTTCCGCGATCAGGACCTCGTCTCGTCCCGCGATACCGCCGGCAGCAGTGCGATACACGCGGAAGCCGTTGATGCCAGTGAGCTCGGCGCCCAAAGCATCTTTGGGTGCGGACCACGCGAGCCGGGCCAAGATGCCGCGATTCTGGACATTCGGCAGCTTCAAGGGCAGCGGATCGGAAGCCAGCGTCTCGCCGCCGAGATTTTGGGCATCGTTCGGATCGATGACGGCCGCGACGCGGTAGGAGTATTCACCCGCGGGTAACCCGCCCCCGAGGTTCTCGTCCGAGAAGCACGGCGGAGATGAGTCACTCAAGCACAGATCGAGGTCGTCGATCACCGGAGTCTCCTCGGGTGAGAGCACCAGGGCCCGCTCACCGCTCGCGAGCGGGCCATCAGCGTTTTCACCGCCGAACACGAACAGATAACGCCCGAGCTGAGTGCCGGCGTGATTGGTGCGCGCCGTCGCGAGAGCCTCTCGGCCGATGGCAAAGTCGCTCATGTTGCCAAACACGTTGACGGGCGCTTGTTCGACGCTGGAGAGTGGTTCCTCAGCGCCGCCGCCGTCGCCGCCGATGGCGTACAAGAAGCGCGAGGCGCTGGTGGCCTTGACCGCCGCGGCGACCAGGCCGCGGCGCGCTTCGACCATGGGTCGGCCCGCTATGGGCGCCGATAGATTATATGACGAGTTAGAGGCGCCGAGCGCCGAAAACTCGCCATAGCTGCCGCTGCCATTGGTGACGCGTACCACGCACACGTCGCCCGGGCTGAGCGCGCTGCCGTCCACGGTGGCCGTGACGCTGCACCCGCCGACGCCGTCACACGTCTCACCCGAAACGGTCACGCCCGGCGCGGTGGCGAGGTCTACACCCGCGAGCGTGCGGCAGCGCAGGCTCACCGCGCTGGTCGCAAAGTTCTGACCCGTCACGACCACGCTCTGATCGCTCTGATTGACGATCGATTGCGGCAGCACGTCAGAGATCGCCGGCGGCCGCTCGGCGACCGAGCGAAACGCTTCGTCGAGCAGGCCCACGCTTCCGTCCGGATTGACCACCACCAGGTCATACGTGCCAACCGGCGCACCCGCGGGCACGATGGCCGTGAGCTCGTCGGCGTTCACCCAGGCGACCGAGCCGAGCTGAATCGCCACGTCCTCTGCCGACCCCGCGCTGGGGTTGAGGAACGCACGTGGGGTGGCCACGAACTCGCTGCCCCCTGAACGAAAGATCGTTATCGGGGTGGCTTGCTCCGTGTAACCGAAGGGATCTGTCACGCTGCCGATCTCGATCGAAAGATCCGAGGTCACGCTGAGCCCCTCCGTCAGAACCGTTTGGCAGCCGGTGTTGTCATTGACGACCACATCGTAGCTACCCGGGGTCTGACCCACCGGCACGGTGGCCTGGATGCGATTGGTCGTGCCCGAAACCAACGAGGACTCGAGCTCGGTGCTGCCCACGACCTCCCCCGTCGGGGTCAAATTCACGCTAAAGGGCTCTGCTACAGACGTCATGAACAAGGTGACGCGCGTATTGATGCCGTCGTAGGCCACGGACGGGTCGACGAAGAACACGACCGGACCATCGTCGAGCACGTTCAGCGAGCGGGACTCGGTGCTCTGGCAGCCGAGCGGCGCCGGCTGGGAGACGCTGAGCGCGTAGGTGTCCTCGGGCAACGTAGACGCCGGGATGGTAATGGACAGCTGCGTGCACACCCGGAGCGCGCGCGTGAGCCCAGTGACATCGGTGCAGCCGTCGAGCGTGTCCGCCGTGTAAGAGAGCGGCGAGCCAGCGGGCGGTGTGAACGACACCGACGGACCCACGCCGTCGACCTCGACGAAGTTCGCCCCGGTCAGTGTCAAGCGTTGATCCTGGAAGCCGTTGCACAACGCGCTCGGCGCGATCTCGTCAATGCGCGGCGGGGCGACGACGGCAAAGGCCCGAGGACGTGTCGCGGAGCTCTCGCGATCCGGGTTGGTCAGCGTCAGAGAATACACCCCTGGCACGAGCGCCAGGCTTTCGTCGACCGCGAGGTGCATCTCCTCGTTGCTGGTCCAGCGCAAGCGGTCGGCGAGGGGGCCGTCCGAAAGCCCCGAGAACTCGACACGAAAGTCCTGGGTCGCCGCTCCGTCGAGCGTTTGCCCGAGCTGCAAGGAAACACTCGGCAGCTCGAGCGCCGCCGGCTCCTCCAGCACCTGTAGGGGAAGCGGCGTAAAGGCCGTACCCCGCAGGGTCAAGTCCAGGCCCTCCGCGGGGAACTGCGCGTTGCAAATCAGGTCGGGCTCCACGCCCGTGAGGGTCACGCTGGGACTCGCGACGTCGTGACCGCAGCCCGTTCCCAGCGCGGCCACGACGATGGCGACGCCTCCCAGCCCGAGCTCGTTGTGCGAACGAGTCGGATCGTTCAGGCCTGCGCCGCGCCGTTGACGGTTCTTCCACCCTGATGTCAAAGCTATTCCCTCTCTCGCCCGCGTCGGAGGGGCGGTATTCGAGGTCAGTAGCGGCGGTCAGGCGAGATTTGTCAGCCTTTGACTGATTTTGGTGGTGGAGCCGCTCACTCGGTGAGCCTGCGTCGGCCGACGGCGGTGCTTGTAGCCGGAGAGCGCCAGCTTCGTTGATGTGAGAAGCTCCCAGAGTGCGCAGGCGTATCGGACTACGGACGACAGCAACATTGTCGGACGCCTAGCGCGACGCCCGGCGGGGGGACGATTGTGCTCTCGGACGCCCGGGAACCGTCCGTTCCAGCGAGAGCAATACTTCCACTCGCCGGGGTCACGCATGCCGCTTTTGTCCCATTTCGCTCGTATTTCGCTGCCCAGCCTCGATCGGCCGCGAACCCACCGCGTGATTGGCCGCTTGCCCTTGCTGCTCGTCTTCGCCTTCGCGAGCGCGTGCGGCAGCAACGCCTCGCAGCCGGCGTTGATAGGCGCCGGAGCCGGGGGTGACAGCGGTGCTGCGGGTGACACCGCGAATGTCGGTGGCGGGGGAACGGGCGGGACCATCGATATTCTGATCGGTGGTTATGGCGGAGAGCCGAGCGAAGCCCGGTGTGGAGACGGCCTCCTCGCGAGCGGTGAGGCGTGCGATGATGGCAACGCCGAGAACGGCGACGGCTGCGATTCGAGCTGTCAGTTCGAAGGCGTGGGCGGATGCGGCATCGCCGGAGGTTGCAACGTCTGCGGCAACGGCGTCGTCGAGATGGGGGAAGCCTGCGACGACGAGAATACTTCGAGCGGGGACGGTTGCAGCGCCGACTGTAGCGCTGTCGAAGAGCACTATTACTGCGAGGCCGGACAGGCGTGCGAGCTGTGCGGTGACGGCGCCGTCAGTGAAAACGAGAGCTGCGACGACAGTAATACGGCCAACGGCGACGGCTGCAGCGCCAGCTGCAACGCGGTGGAACAGTATTACCGCTGCCCTTTGGCGGGTAGCAACTGTGAACGTTGCGGTGA
>JAYWEH010000010.1:0-6302 GCA_043780025.1 Deltaproteobacteria bacterium | reverse complement strand
GCGGCGCCGCCCACGGCGGTGAGCAGGTTGTTGAAGTCATGCGCCACACCGCCTGCAAGCACACCCACGCTCTCCTGGCGTTGCGTGCGCAAGAGCGCCATCTCTCGCTCGAACAGCGCACGCTCGGCCTGCTTGAGCGCGCTCACGTTGACGAGCAGCACCACCCGGCGCCCGCTTTTGACCTGATGCGCGGATACGCGATAGAACACGTCCCCGGCATAGCCTTCGAGCAACTCGCCCCCCTGCTCGAGCAAAGCGGCGCGCTGCCACAGCCAGGCCGCTCGTGTGACGGCTTGACCGTCCACATCGACCGGTGTCGCCTCGGCGCCTTCGAGCAGGCTCGCATATGTCACGCCACGTTCTACCAGCGCCGGACGTACCAGCTGTTCGAACCGTGTGTTCCACAACATCACCTGCCCAGCCTCGTCGAGTAACACGAAAGCCTCGGTGGCCCTCGACAGGTCTAGCCATTCGGCGCGTTCCGCCAAGAACCGCGTACGCATCGACCCGAGCTGTTCTGCGCGACCAATCCCCTCCAGAAATGCCTCGTGCGTGACGCGAGCGTTGCGCACCAGGAAAAAGGCCATGGATAGCGCGAGCCCCGCCAAAAGTGCGTATTCAATCCTGCCTCGATACAGCCAGAGCGCCGCTGGCAGCACCAACGCACCGAGGATGTAGCCGCGAGCCGCCGAGGGAATGGGCGCAAGCGTCGTGGAGGCCGCGCTCGCCATCGCGCCGAGTGTGAGCAGCGTGATGATGCGTGCAAAGTCTGGTGCGCCGTCGAGTAGCAGCACCACACTGCCCAGCAAGAGGCCTGCTGCGGTGCACAACGAGGTGGCGAGGCGGAGGCCACGCGGCGAACCACGGGGAGGACGCCGCTTGCGACGCGACCGGAAGTAGGCCCAGGCCGAGCCACCCAGCTGAAGCGCTGCCCAACAACCGAGCCAACCGATCGGCGCGGTGCGATACAAAAGCACGGCGAGCAGCAACGAATTGACCGCCGTCGCCGCGGCATTGAGACCGGCGCGACGCGCGAACAGATCGAGCTTGGCCATGCGCAGTTCGCGTTCGGCCAGCTCAAACGAACCATCCCCCGGGCCGGTGGACACGTGCGCGAGCCTATACCAGTTTGGAGAAGCCGGCACGGCTCGGCGGCAAACCGTCCACGTCTGGTGGCCGCGCGCAACCCGCGGTACAAGCCACAGCGTGACCCAGCTCACCGTGTGGACCAACCATCAACTCACGAAATCACAAGAGGATCGGCTGCGACGCGCCACGGCGCGACATGAGCTCCGGCTGGCTCCCGGAGCGCGGGAAGCACCCGAGCTCATGCACGCGGACGCCGCCTTTGGTCAGCCGCCCCTCGGCGACGTGCTGGCCAGCCAGCGTCTGCGTTGGGTTCAATTATCGAGTGCGGGCTATGGCAGCTACGACCAGCCCGCCACGCGGCGAGCCTTTGCAGAGGCGTCGCGCGTCCTCACTAAGAGCTCGGTCGTGTATGCGTCACCATGCGCCGAACACGTGCTCGCGTTCATGCTGGCGTGGAACCGAGGCCTGCCGCTCGCGTTGGACACCCAGCGCTCGACCCGGGCCTGGCCCCAGCTCGAGATCCGCAGACAGTCGTTCTTGCTCGAACAGCAAAGGGTGGTGCTCGTCGGCTATGGTTCAATCGGGGCTCGCCTCGCGGAGTTGCTCCAGCCGTTCACGCCGCACGTGACAGGCGTGCGACGCAGCCCCTCGGGTAGCGAACGCATCGCGATCTCGACCTTCGACGACCCTCAACTCGACGCGGTGCTGGGCCTTGCCGATCACGTCGTGAATCTGCTGCCCGGCTCGAGCTCAACCGAACGTTACTTCGACGCCACGCGGTTCTCGGCGATCCGGCGCGGTGCCATATTTTACAACGTCGGCCGTGGCTCTACGGTGGATCAGCAGGCGCTCGCCGCTTGCCTGCGTTCCGGTCACTTGCAGGCGGCACTCCTCGATGTCACCGATCCCGAGCCGCTGCCGACCGAGCACGAGCTATGGCAAATTCCCAATTGCATCATCACCCCACATTCGGCCGGCGGCCACCATGACGAAGGAGATCGCCTGGTCGACCATTTCATTGCGAACTTCGAACGCTTCGAGCGCTCAGAGCCGCTGATCGACCGAGCGTTCTAATCACCCCGGCGCTACCTGCGCCGCCTTGCGCGCGTCCAACACCTCTCGAACCTTGGCTGCGAGCGATGCTGGAGTGAATGGCTTTTCGATGCGAGAGGCGCTCAATCCGGCGACCAGGGACAATCCGCCTGCGCCCGGATACCCCGACATATAGAGCACGCTGAGATCCGGGCGAAGCCGGATCAGCTCTTCTGCCAGCTTGGGACCATTTGTCTCGGGCATGACCACGTCCGTGAGCAGCAGATCGATGGTTGCGCTCTGTGTTTCCCAGATGCGCCGCGCCTCGCTGGCACGCCGCGCCTCGAGCACCGTATAACCTTGAGCGCGCAGGATGCGCGCTGCCACCACGCGGACGCCTTCGTCGTCCTCCACGACCAAGATGGTCTCGTTGGCTTTCGTCGCCAACACGGGTGGCGCCAGGCTGGTGCGCGGGTGATCCTCCTCGAGCGTGCGCGGGAAATAGACGGCAAACGACGTGCCCTCCCCGGGCCGGCTATTGACGTCCATGTGCCCGCCGCTCTGCCGCACAATCCCGTAGACGGTGGACAAGCCGAGCCCGGTGCCTTTGCCCACCGCCTTAGTGGAAAAAAATGGCTCAAAGATGTGGCGTTGGGTCTCATCATCCATACCGACGCCCGTATCGGCCACCGTCAACACGACGTACGGGCCCGGCTCGGCGTAGGGCCGGCCAGCTACGGCCGCTTCGTCCAACACGACATTGGACGTCTCGATGAACAGCCGCCCTCCCTCGGGCATCGCGTCGCGCGCGTTGACGGTGAGATTCATCAGCACCTGTTCGACCTGACCCGAGTCCGCGATCACGCGCCCGAGCGTCGGATCGAGCCGGGTGCTCAAGCGAATGTGTTCTCCGATCAAGCGCTTGAGCATCTTTTCGATGCCGCCCACAATCTGATTCAGATCGATGACGACCGGCTCGGTCATCTGCTGACGGCTGAAGGCGAGCAACTGCCGCGTCAGGGCCACACCACGCCGAGCCGCCGCCAACATCTCACCCACGTCGTCCCCGCGAGCGTCGCCTTCCGGCATGTCGCCGATCAGCAACTCTCCGTAGCCCATGATCACGGCCAGCAGGTTGTTGAAGTCATGGGCGACACCGCCTGCGAGCTGCCCGATCGCCTCCATCTTTTGCGACTGGATCAGCTGAGCCTCGAGCAAGCGTTGTTGGGTCACGTCACGCAATACGGTGATGCCCCCCACGCGCGCGCCCGACGAATTTGTCAACGGCGTCGCGGTCATGGCCACCGCCGCCCCCGGCGCCGATTGGTTTCGAACGTATATGTCGAGCTCAATGAATTGCTCGCCGTTCAATATACGCGCGAGCGGCAGCTGCTGAGACGGCATCGGCGTTTTCTTGTCGGGCAGGTACAGGCCATAGGCCCCCGTCCATTGATCGAGCGGGGTGTCACGCCGATCGCTCCCCAGGATGCTTCGGGCCCGGCGATTGAATACGAGGCATTTGCCCGCCTGGTCAGTGGCGATGATGCCCTCGCCCATGCAGTCCAGGATCGAATCGAGCAGCCGTGTTTCGGCGTGCAACCGAGCGCGCTCGTTGCTCAACTCCTGGGCGAGCTGGAAATGGTCGGCGGCGTTGTGCACCTTGAGCCACAGGTCTTCGGCATTCCACGGTTTCGTGACATACGCGAAGATCTTGCCCTCGTTCACCGACCGAATGACCGCGGACAAGTCCGCGTAGCCGGTGAGCAGAATGCGGGCCGCCGCGTGATCGTCGAGGCGGGCGAGCAGTTCGTCGCCGGTCATCTTCGGCATACGCTGGTCGGTAATGACCACGGCGATGTCGGGCTCACCGCGGATGCAGCGGAGCGCATCCTCGCCGGATTGTGCCTTGAGAACGACGTAGTCGTCGCTGAGCAGATCCTCGAGCGCGACCAGGACTTGAGGCTCGTCGTCGACGAGCAAGACTCGGCGCTTAGTTTCCCGGGGGGCCACCGCCGCTGCCAATCCTTCCATTCATTCCCTCCTGACAACCTTTAGAGCGTATCCCATAGCCTGCATGGTCATGAGATGGCTTGAAGGGGCACATCCATCAGTATGCGAGTACCACCACTTTCGACGTTCTCGATCTCGAGCCTACCGCCATGCTTCTCCACGATGGAGTACGCGATCGACAGACCCAGACCCGTGCCTTTACCCACCGGCTTTGTGGTGAAGAAGGGCTCAAAGATGCGCTCGCGCAGCTCGGGACGGATGCCGGAACCGGTGTCCGCCACCGCCACCCTGAACAGATCTCCCACCCCCCCCGCCTCGATCGTGATCGCGCCTTCTCCATCGATGGCGTCGATGGCATTCGAGACCAGGTTCATCAGCGCCTGACTGAACAGGCCGGGGTGACATTCGATGGTGCCCGGCTCCTCCAGGCGGACCGTCATCTTGATGCGCCCTTCCATGCGGTGATGCAAAATTGTCAGCACCGAGTCAGTACATTCTTTCACGTTGAGCCGCTGGCGGCCCCCCTCGTCCAGGCGCGAGAAGGCACGCAAGCGCAGCACCAGATCGTTGATGCGGGCGAGCCCCGCGTGCATTTCGTGCAGCCGCGTGCGGGCTCGCTCCCATTGCTGGCGCGCCCCGCCGTCGAGAAATTGAGGCTCGGAACGCTGCTCGACCGTGTTCAAGCAACGTTGCGCCGTGTCCAGGTGGCTCAAACAGAAGGCCAGGGGATTGTTAATCTCGTGCGCAATGCCCGCCACGAGCTCGCCGAGTGAAGCCATCTTGGCGGCCTGAATCAGCCCCGCCTGCGCCGCCTTCAGGTTGCCATACGCCTGCTCCAGCTCCTGATTGGCCGCCTGAAATTGGTTTGCCAGCGCCGCCTTCGCGGCCACGGTTTCGACCAGCTCCCGATTGGCCACCTCCAGAGCAGTCTGGGCGTCGAGGATCTGACTGCGCCTCGCAAACAGCTCCAGAAATACCCGCACCTTGCTGCGCAAGATGCTGGGGTTGACCGGCTTGATCAGAAAATCGACGGCGCCGGAGCCATACGCCCGAAGCACGCTCTCCTCGGCGTCTGCCCCACCCTTGCCGATAACGCCGGGGCCCGTGCTCGCCAGACTCCCCGCGGTCAGAAACACGATCGGCACTTCGCGAGTCGCCGGGTTCTCGCGGGCGTAGCGCGCCACCTCGTAACCGTCCATCTCGGGCATCTGCACGTCGAGCAGCACCACCGCAAACGAACGCTTGAGCAGGTAGAGCAGCGCCTCATTTCCGGAGCGCGCGAGCACAATTTCGCAGCCCAGCTCCGAGAGCAACGCCTCCATCGCGGTGAGGTTGGCTTCGACGTCGTCCACCACCAGCACTGCCCCGGACTTGGCCGTGCTGACCAACCAAGGACGCGACGGCCCCAACTGAGTCGACGTGCCCGGGCTCATGACGCGGCACCCGTGATCCAGCTCTGCACTCGCGAGAGCAAGGCTCCCGGATCCACGGGCTTTGTCATGTAGTCACTGGCTCCCGCGGCGCGACAGCGCTCGAGCTCGCCGCGCATGGCCTTGGCCGTCAACGCGATGACAGGGAGATTGGCGAAACGTGGATCGCTGCGAAGGAGGTGCAACGCCTCGTATCCGTCCATTTCCGGTATCGCGATGTTTATCAGCACCACCCTCACGTCGGAATGTTCATCGAGCACCTTCAGCGCTTGCCTGCCGGTCTCTGCCACCACCACCTGAGCGCCCTTGCCTCTCAATAGCGCTGATAAAGCATACACCGTGCGCATGTCATCATCCGCTATCAGAATCTTGGTGCTGTCGAATGTCGTGTCGGTTCGTGCGAGAGGGGGAACCGTTGCGGGCCCACGGGGCAATTTGTCACGCAGCTCGCCGATGAAGAGCCTCGCCTCTTCCACGACACGTTCCATCGATCGACTGCCCTTTGGAAGGACAACACGCGCATAACTTCGGATGCGTTGCATTTCACCCATCGAGAGAGCCCTCCCGGTATGCACTACGACCGGAGGCAATTCGACGTCAGAGCGGGCGCTCAGTGCTTCCAAAAGGAGCAGACCGTCGATATCCGGCAGACCGAGGTCCAGGATCATGCAGCCAAAACACTCCTCCTCGATCGCCGCAGTCGCCTGTGCGGCGGTGTGGGCAACTCGCGAGCGCAATTGC
>JAYWEH010000009.1:0-2672 GCA_043780025.1 Deltaproteobacteria bacterium | reverse complement strand
GCCAGGTCGGGAGCTCGGCGGCGGCCATGACGCTGGGCGGGTGCAGCTCGGTGCCATCGGCGGAATACAGTCCGAAGAAAACCTCGCCCCTGCGCGCGTCGAGCACCGGGCAACGCACCCCGCTGACCGCCTCGGGAACGGCGCCAGCCATAGCCGCGAGCGAGCACACCCCGACGAGCGGCACCTCCAGACCCTCTGAGATGCCTTGCGCCAGCGCGACCCCGACGCGCAGACCGGTGAACGAGCCGGGGCCAGTGCCCACCGCCACCCGCTCGATGCTGTGCTTGGCCCAGCCTGCGTCCGCCAGGACGCGCTCGATCAGGCCCGGGAGCTCTTCGACGTGTGAGTTCTCTCGCTCGTGGCTCAGCGCGGCCACGCAGCGCTGGTGTTCGACCAGGGCGACGGAGCCGCGGGGAGAAGACGTTTCGATCGCGAGAATGCGCACGGCGGCGGTATGGCCGACGCACGGCGCCCCCGCAAGATCGACCGCCTGAAGCGAATACGCCGCTTCGATGTCCGAGTTGCGGCGAAGCTGCTTGCAATCTTTCGTGTTCTGGCTAGTGTGCGCCAGCCCTTGGGTCGAATCTTTCGAGAAAAGGGTCAGGTCCGGGGCGTAGCGCAGTCTGGTAGCGCACTTGACTGGGGGTCAAGGGGTCGTCGGTTCAAATCCGGCCGCCCCGACCGTTTTGACGCATCGACACCCACGGGCCTCTCGCCCGTGCAGTGCGCGAGCGTTTTGTTCAAGAGGTCGGTATGAGGTCCGAGGCGGCGCGGCTCCCCTGCAGCGCGCTCCTTTCGGCTTGTCTGCTTTCCTGGTCGAGCGCAGTTCATGCGCAGACCATTCGGGACGCTGTTCGCGATCACGTCGGGGAGGGCCTCGAGCGCAAACAGCCCGAATCCAAAGCGAAGCCCAAACCCAGGCCTCGCGAATCAGCGCGTCCGCGGCTCCGGCCGGCTCGAAGGCCCGCGGCAACGGTGGAACAGTCCGTTCAGGATCTTCCGGCCGAAGCGCCGGTGCCGGAGGCGGATCCACTGCCGCGGCGAGTCTTCGGACGTAATTTCGAGCTCGATCCCAAGCTCGGCTTCGGGATGCGAGGTTGGTATCCGGATCAATATCCGTTCGTCAGCATCGCGCACGCGAGCTACTACACCTGGTCGCTCGAGCTGAAGGCGAAGCTGTTTCGATACGTGCGGCTGCACCGCGGCTACTACGAATCGAACGGCCTCAAAGGGCCCCGCACCCAGGGCGCGGCGATCGCCCAGGACGTGGGGCAACTCGTCCCCAAGGCGGCGTGGCTGCTCGGAACCTTCGGGGTGCCGCTGAGCCGCCGCTGGGAGACGATGGTGTCGTACGAGACGCGCAGCTTTGTCACGCGGGCGAAGCCGGACGCGCCCGTCGCCATCGTGCCCCGCAACACGCCGCCCGACAGTGACCTCTCGCAACTGCCCCGCAGCGCCGCCCCTCTGGAGTTCGTATCGGGCTTCGAGACATTGGTGCTCGGCATCCGCTACTTCCCCGACCAGGGCAACGCCGGCCTAGTCGGCGACCCGGCCTCGCGCTGGCCTCCGATGTACTTCGGCGTTGGGTTTACGCAGTACACAAAGCCGTATCAGGTACGCGTTGGTAGCGACGCGTTGGACGAGCTGCTGTTCGACGGCCGATTTCGGGGGCTGGGGCTCGCCTACGGGCTCTCCACGGCTCGCAAGGTGGCTCGGCCCTATCTCGATTTGGATGCCCAGCTCGGATTGGGTCAGGTCAGCTTGCTCGAGGACCTGACCCTGAACGAGCTGCTCCCCGAGGATTGGCTCATCGGGTACCTGCAGGGAGATGTCACGTTGGGGTACATATTGCCATTGTTGAACAGTCGCCCCACTCCGCTCCTGACGGGGGAGCTGTCCGTGGGCGGCGCGACGTTCTTCTACTTTGAGCTGAAGGAGGGGGATGGCGGCGAAGCGCCCAGCCTGCCGCTCAACTGGGATCTGTTCTGGGCCGTGCAGGTCTCCCTCGCCCTGCCGCTTTGACGTGGCGGCCGTGTGACGCGATGCGCCTGCGAGAGGTGTTTCATAAAATTTTACATGTACTCTCCGCGCACCCCCCATTCCTGCGCTATATACGCGATAGGATTGCGAGATGGCGGTCGAAGGCGCGCATGAGACAGTGACCGGTGAAGCGGACGCGAGCGACGACCGCCCGTCTCGGGTCGTGGAAATTGTTGAACGAGAGGCAAAGCCCGTGGCAGGCGCAGTGGAGGCAGGCAGAGGTCGAGATGAGGATTTCGAGATCGAGGCGGATCTCGGACCCGGCGTTGAACGCAACGAGCGCACCGCCACTGTCGAGGCAGTGCGAGCGAGCGGTGATCACCGCGATGCGATCGTTCCAAAGGGCGCGGGCGCATCCGTGATCGCTGCCAAGCCGTTAGACGTCGAAGAAGAAGCCGTCATCGAGGTCGGTGACGATGAGATCTCGAGTACGGAGATCTCGAGTACGGAGATCGAGAGCACAGATTATAGCTCGCGCGTGTCGCGTCCGTCGATCTCGCCCGAGAGCAGCTTGCAGCGGAGTCGCCCGCCGGCTCGCCCGTCGTTGCGCCCGCGCCCGCCTTTCGCGTCGTCGTTGTTGCCGCCGCCGTCGCGAGTCTCGTTACCGGCGCCGCTCGGCAGCTATCCACCGG
>JAYWEH010000008.1:0-6308 GCA_043780025.1 Deltaproteobacteria bacterium | reverse complement strand
CGCGAAGCGCGATTAATTGACATCACGCCCAAACCACACGCGAGGGTGGCGGAATGGCAGACGCACTAGCTTGAGGTGCTAGCGGGGTAACTCCCGTGGAGGTTCGAGTCCTCTCCTTCGCACTGTTCGGATCTGGGCGTCATTGTTCTGAGTGATATCCCCCGATTGGGGGCTCGGACTCGGAGCGCACGGGCGGATCTGTTCCGGGCCCGGTTATCGACTGCTGCCGCTTGGAGACGACCAGCTCGCCGCTGGCGAGTCCTCTCCTTCGCACTCAGTGAAGTCAGGGGGTTGGGGATCCCTTGACGGGATGACACCGGATGGGTTGCTGACCTTCCCCGGAGTTCTTCCCCGAAACTCCGATCGCGGCCCTCAGTGGGCCTGCGGCTGATTGGCTGGTTCCCGTGCCCGACCAGTTGGGCGGGTCGGGCTAGGCGGGTCCTTCACATGGAGCTCTTTGAGAAGCCGATAGTCTCGGCCTTTTGGACGGCCCTGCGTCGCGTGGTAGGCTTCTCGAGCCATGACGCTGAAGGTCGATGACCAGCCCACCTCCTCCGATCGAGCGGAGCGTGCAGCGCGAATCGGGGCGATGCTCGCGCGGTGGGAACAAGAGGACGTGTCGGGTGAGCCGGATTGGGACGTTGAAGACATCGAGCCGATGCGCTCCTCCGGATACGTGACAGACGAGCCCAAGCGGTAATCGAGATGAATCTTCTCCTCGACACGGGTGTGCTCGGGGCAGTTTGTCATCCCCGCAAGCACGCTGACGTGCGCGCGTGGTTCCGACAAGTCGCTCCGGAACACAACCTCCTGCTTTCGGAAATCGCCGACTACGAACTCCGGCGCGAGTTGCTCAGGATCGGCGCATCTCGCAGTCTCGCACGCCTCGATGAACTGACTCGAGAGCTGCAATACGTGCCCGTCACCACGGCGACGTGGCGAGCAGCAGCACGCCTTTGGGCGACGCTGCGCCAGCGCGGCATCGTGACGGCCCCAGCCGACGCGCTGGACGGTGATGTGCTGATCGCAGCCCAGGCTATCGCCGAGAGCGCGATCGTCGTCACGCCCAACGTGAAGCACTTCGAGACGATCGTCCCTGCCCTGCCCTGGGCGCTAGTGCCAACTCACTGAAGCATCACCCGTCGGAACCAGACCTCCGCTTCAAACGAGCATCCCCTGCACAGGACGCCTGCGCTGCGGATACTACCTCCGATCAAGTTCACCGGATTACTCACTCATCCTATCTCGGAGGTTGGACACTTGTGAGCACGTTGAGAGAGTAATCGCCAATTTGAAAACAACGGTTACCGACGATAGCCCGTACCCCTACCACGTCACGTTCTCGAGCGAAAATATCGACAGTTTCAGCGAACTGCTCTTCGCAACAACCTTCAAGTCTCTTTGGCTCAGCAACGCCATGCTCGAGCAGACGCGAAACCTGAGCATCTTGATGAGGAAGTACGACCCGGAAAACGACACTCCCAAAGAGTTCGGAAAGCGACATTACCAGGCTTTGGCGGAACTTCGGACCGTGATGGAACCCTCGCGAAATCCATGAGCGAGTCGCGAGACTCCTCCGCTTTTTGCCGTATTCGCGACGCTGCAAGCCGCACGCCGTGAAAGCAGGCACCGGCAGCGCTTGGGGGGATCGAAATACGCATTCTTGCCCACTCATTTGCATTTCTGCTGGAGTGCGGTCTCATCCTGAACGCTTTCGATCGCCGGTAGCGCGTGACACCAGTGCGAAGAAGGGCTGGATGCTAAGCTCGGCCCGTGACGCAGCGGATGGCTTCGGGGGTCCCCGAAGTAAAGGTGCTGCTGGCCTCGTTCTGCTGGTGCTGCTCAGCCATCGCAGGATGCAGCGCGAGCGGCTCGGATGATGGCAGTACCACCGTGGGTGATCCCCCCGCATCCGGAGCGGCGGGGATACCCAATGTGGCGGGTGGCTCCGGTGGCATCGATGGAGAGACCACCATCTGCACCGGGGACGATTGCCTGAACGGCTCAGGCTCGGGCCCAACCGCCTGTGGTGACGGAGTCCTCACGAGCGATGAGGCTTGTGATGATGGCAACCCAGCTCCGGCAGATGGCTGCTCGGCGGATTGCCTCGCGGTCGACCCGGGTTATTCCTGCAGTCCACCCGGAGCGCCCTGTCACGTCGTCGCGCTCTGCGGGGACGGCGTCACCTCACTCAACGAACCGTGCGATGACGGCGGATCCGTCGACGGCGACGGCTGCTCAGCGCGCTGCCAGCTCGAGCTCGGCTTCGCCTGCGGCGGCCAGCCGAGCTCTTGCTCGAGAGTCCCCTGCGGCGACGGCACCCGCCAAGGCGCCGAGAGCTGCGACGACGGCAATACGTTGCCGCTCGACGGATGCACAGCTGCGTGTCAGGCGGAGCCGGACTGTAGCGAGGGAGCGTGCACGTCGGAGTGCGGCGACGGCATCGTCATCAACGAGGACTGCGACGACGGCAACAGCGTGAGCGGTGACGGCTGTTCATCGAGCTGCACCCGCGAGCTCGGCTTCAGATGTGAGCAACGATCGAGCTGCTATCTCCAAACCGGAGGCTGCGTGCTCCGGGTGCCTGCCGTCTACCGTGACTTCACCACCGCCCACGCTGATTTCCGGTGCGGCGGAGGAACTGCACGTCCGAGCGTCTCCCCGAGGCTGAACTCCGCGGGCAAACCCGTCCTGCTCAGCGGAAACCCCGGCTGCATCGCCTCCGAGGCGAGTTTCACGGAATGGTATACGGACAGCGCGAGCAGCCAGGCTTTCGCGAGCAGCATCACTCTATACGACGACGGTAGCGGGCGATTCGTGAATCGCTATGGGTCCAACGGTGAGCGCTGGCAGAACCTCACGGGTGCCCCGCTCGACGGCAATCCCGTATTTCTGCCGCTCGATGCGTTGCCCGGCGCCCCTGCCGGGAGCAGCCTGGCCACGATTGCGCCCGAGTACACGGGCGACGGCAACTGGCACGCCGAGGCCGATTTCGTTCCCGGCGCAGGCCTGCACAACTTCCTGTTCAGCACAGAAATCGAGTATTGGTTTCGCTTCGAAGTCGGCTTTGCCGCGGCGCTCGAGTTCTTGGGGGACGACGACGTGTGGGTGTTCGTCAACGGCGTGATGGCTCTGGATCTGGGGGGCCTGCACGTACCGGAGCAAGGCACTGTGACCATCGATGCCGCGAGCGCAGCGACCTACGATCTAGCTCCAGGCAACGTCTATTCGATCAAGATCTTTCACGCCGAGCGCAACCCGACGGGCTCTTCCTTCAAGCTCACCCTCTCGGGCTTCCAGAACACGCCGACCGAGTGCCTGCCCATCTGCGGAGACGGCATCGTCAGCCTCGGTGAGGAATGCGACGACGTGGTCAATGACGGCGGTTATGGCGAGTGCGAGCCCACGTGCAAGGTGGGCCCGCGCTGCGGAGACCGCATCGTGCAGGAGTTCGAAGACTGCGACGACGGCAATCGCATCGACGGCGACGGCTGCGGCTCCGCGTGCCGGCAAGTCGTGATCCGCTGACACGCAGCCCGGCACGGCTCGTGCTTCTGCTGCCTCGTGGCCAATCTCAGCGAACCCCCATCCGATGCGCCGCCTTCCTCGCACGCGAAGCGACGCGCCTTTCAGACCAGCAGTTTTCATTGGTGTTTAGCACTATTGGCGGCTGGCGCGGCCGTGGCTCTGGTGCCGCTGTGGGCGCCCTTATTGCTGGCGAGCTGGATGGCAGTCGCATTTCGCCCCTGGCACGCCAAGTTGGCGCAGAAAGTTGGGGGCAGAAGTGGTGCTGCGGCCGTGGCTACGGTCTCCCTGGTCCTCGCCCTCTTGCTGCCTGTGCTGGTGATCGGGCTATCGCTCGTCGGTGCCGCGCTCTCGCTGGCGGAGCAGCTCCAGCGCTCCGCCGGTGCAAAGGAAGGACTGCAGACACTGCTCGAGTCCCAGCCCGAGCTATCGGGCGGGCTCAACATGCAGCGCATCTCCGAGCTGCTGCAGAGCCACGGGGGCGGCGCGTGGAAAACCGCTAGCATGATCTTTGGAGCCGCGAGCAGCGCGGTGATCGGCATGTTCGTGTTCGTCTACGGCTTCTATGTCTGCCTCGTGGATGGCGGACGGGCGTATCGATGGTTGATCGATCACTGTCCGCTCGAGCCTCAGCAGACCGAACGATTGGCGCTCGCTTACGAAGAGACGGGCCGCGGTCTGCTCATCGGCGTGGGACTGACCGCGCTAGTTCAAGGCGCCGTGGCTACCCTCGGGTACGTCATCATCGGTGTGCCGCAGGCGTTGGTGCTCGGTCTGCTCACGGCGCTCGCCGCGTTGATTCCGTCGTTTGGCACCGGCTTGATCTGGGCCCCCCTTGCGATTGGCCTACTTGCCGCCGGCCGGACGGGCGCTGCCGTTGCCGTGCTGGGCGTGGGCTGCGCCATTTCGGTTCTGGATAACTTTGTTCGGCCGCTCTTTTCCCGTCGCGGTCACCTTCAGCTTTCGAGCTTCGTCCTGCTCGTGGCCATGCTCGGCGGGATGGTCGCGTTCGGCACGTGGGGCCTGTTGCTGGGGCCGCTGTTCGTGCGACTGAGCGTCGAGGCGCTGCGCCTCGGCCGCGAGCGGCGCGAACTCGGCGCAGCCAGTCCGCTCATCGAGACAGGTAACCGCTGAGCACCCCCGGGGCAATGCCGCGCTGGCTCAGAACGGCAGACGCACGGCTGACAACTTCCAGGACCAGCCATCGCGCAGAAACACCAGGCCGACCCCCACGGGATCATCGATCTTCCTGACGTTGACGACGAAGGTCGAAGCGTCTTCGTAACCCTGCGTCGTGATCGTCTCGCTGGCGGTGGAGAGCGGAAACAATTTCAACTCAGGTTTTTCGCCCCGCATGAACATGCCCACGGTTTCAGGAGTGACCATGGCGTCGACCCACTGGTTTGCGAGGTTCCCGCCGAGCGCGCTCCCGAGCAACTGCGAACCCCAGGAGCTGCCCTGGGCATTTTTTTCGATCGCCGCGGACACCGAGGCCTTGACGCTGTTGCGCAACGCCGGAAAGTCGACGTGGGATGAAATTGCCGCGCTGTCCCCGCGCTCGACGGCCGCCCGCAAGCGCCACACGACGAAGTACGGAGCCGCATACAGCAGGGCGCCCCCCGCCAGCAGCAGGAGCACGAGGAAGGTGATGATGCGGGGCGCTTTACGTTTTCCGGCCATGGCCCATCCTCGTCTCGGTCGAGCCCCTATTGCTCGGTAAATCCGCCGGCGTTGACAACTGTATTTTTGTTCAGTATCAAGTGATGGATGCAGCTCGCGCTGTTCGACTCGGAAGCGCCGCGCTTCGACCCCGCGCTGGCGGGCGTGAGGCATATCGAACTCGCGGGTGGCGCCTGGCTCGAGCACCGCCCGGGCTGGCTCGGCGCTCATCAGCGCGTCTTTGACGATCTTGCGCGGAGTGCTGGATGGCAGCAATTGCGGCGAGTGATGTACGAGCGAGAAGTCGCGGTCCCACGGCTCGTGGCGCGCGCGCCGCGGGGTGGGATGCTGGGGGAGTTACTCTCGTCGGTGGCGCTGACTTTGGCGCGGCGCTACCAGCGCCCATTCGAAAACATTTCGCTCGCTCACTATCGAGACGGTAACGACAGCGTGGCTTTTCATGGGGACAAGGTCGGCCGCGCCATCGCCGACTCGGTCGTAGCCACCGTATCGGTGGGCAGTCCACGGCGTTTCTTGATGAAACCAAAAACAGGCGGGCAATCCTTAGCTTTCGATCTCGGCCTCGGTGACTTGTTCGTGATGGGCGGCACTTGCCAGCTCACCTGGCAACACGCGGTACCAAAGCGGGCTCGCGCCGAGCCGCGCATCAGCATCATATTTCGCCCGAGCGTAAGGGTGGATTGATGTGTGCTCAGGCGGGGGGCATTGGTGGCGGGCGGCAGGGTGCGGTCGAGAAGCTGCCCGAGGTGGAGCCGGAGGAACTGCGCGCTGTCGAGGCCGCTGTGCCCTGGCCACTCGAGTGTTGCCATGTCCACCTGAGTGCTGCCACGCCGCCCCATTCGAGGCGGTTTGCCGCATCACTCGGCCGCACGAGCGCGTTTGACCGTTCGCAAACGCTGCTGTTTTTTGGCGCGCCCGTGTTAGGTTCCGAAGCGTGAGCAAGCTACTGCGTGGCCTCGCTGCCGGTTGGGGTGCAAAGAAGATGGGCGGGGGTTGCTTCAGCACCATCATCATCTTCATCATTCTCTGGTACGTGCTCGGCCACTTTGGCATTTTCCGCTGAATCAGGCACCGGCCGGCATGGCGGCCCTCAATTGCGCCGG
>JAYWEH010000007.1:0-6310 GCA_043780025.1 Deltaproteobacteria bacterium | reverse complement strand
CGGCGCACAGGCCGAGCTCAGTAGCGGCCCGCGGACCCGCCAAGCGCGCCGGAATGGCCCTGGCGCATTGAAGCGGCAGCCGATTTGAATACCCTGCGGGCCCCATGACCGTCCGCACGCGCATTGCGCCTTCGCCCACGGGCGACCCTCACGTAGGCACGGCTTACATCGCCCTGTTCAACCTGTGCTTCGCTCGCCAGCACGGCGGCCAGTTCATCCTGCGCATCGAAGACACCGATACCGTGCGCAGCACACGCGAAAGCGAAACGGCGATCCTCTCGTCGCTGCGCTGGCTCGGGCTGCACTGGGACGAAGGCCCCGATGTCGGCGGCGACAAGGGACCGTACCGGCAGAGCGAACGCAGCGAAATCTACCGTGAGCACGCGCAGCTCTTGCTCGAACGCGGGCACGCCTTCGAGTGTTTCTGCACTGCCGAACGGCTCGAGACGTTGCGCAAACGCCAGCTCGCCGAGAAGGGCCGCGTCGGTTACGACGGCCTTTGCCTGACCCTATCGGCCGAGCAAGTGGCAGAGCGCAAGCAGAAGGGCGAGCCCTTCGTGATCCGCATGAAGATCCCGGGCACCGGCGCCTGCGTGGTGAACGACCTCTTGCGCGACCCGGTGAGCATCGAGTGGCAGCAGATCGACATGCAGGTGCTGGTCAAGGCGGACGGCATGCCCACCTACCACCTGGCCAACGTGGTCGACGATCATCTGATGGAGATCACCCACGTGCTGCGCGGCGAAGAGTGGATCACGAGCGCACCGAAGCACTTGCTGTTGTACGAATATTTCGGCTGGAAACCGCCGGTTTTGTGCCACCTGCCGCTGCTCCGCAACCCGGACAAGAGCAAGCTCAGCAAGCGCAAGAACCCCACCAGCATCGGCTATTACCGGCGCATGGGCTTCCTGCCCGAGGCGATGCTCAACTACCTGGGCATGATGGGGTGGACCATGCCCAACGGCGAAGAAAAATTTTCGCTATCGGAGATGGCCGCGCAGTTCGACATCAAGCGCGTGTCGCTCGGCGGGCCCGTCTTCGATTTACAGAAGCTCTCCTGGCTCAACGGGCGGTACATCCGCGAAAACCTCACGCCGGAGTCGTTCGCTGATCGGCTCGCGGAGTGGGCGGTCAATCGCGAATACGTCGTGCCGATCTTGAAGCTGGTGCAGGAGCGCGTCGACAAGCTGAGCGACGTATTGCCGAAGGTCGCTCATTTCTTCAGCGCGCCTCCGGCGCTGAGCCCCGCGAGCTTCGAGCATAAGAAGCTCGACGCGGAGCGGGTGCGCAAGGTCCTGTTCTTTGCCAGCCGCCGCCTGGATACCGCGCGCAGCTGGACGGCCGTGGGCCTGCGAGCGGAGCTGGAAAAGCTCGGCACGGCGCTCGAGTTGCCCATCCGCGAGCTGCTGTTTCCGCTGTTCGTCGCCATTTCGGGGCAGCCCGTTTCCACGCCTCTGTTTGAAACGTTGGAGTTACTCGGGCCCGATCTGTGTCGCATGCGCTTGCGCGAAGCGCTGGAAGCCCTGGGAGGCCTTTCCAAGAAACAGGCCGAGCAGTTGGAACGCGAATATCGCAGCCTGGGCGGCGGATCAGATAACGAGGCTTAGCAGCCTTTTCTTTGTAGACTCCAAGAGTGACGTCGAGCCATCCGCCCGCCGCCTCACCCGCCCCGCCCAGGGCACCTGGTGACGCCCATGCCTCTGGCTCGAGCCAGGGGCCTGAATCGCGTCCGGGATCCAGCCAAGCCCCCGCGGATTCCTCGAGTGGGCACCAGCTGCGGCTCTCGGTCTTGCCGCAGCCGAACAACACCACCTGCGGGCCCACCTGCTTGCACGCCGTGTACCGGTACTGGGACTACGAGGCCCGGCTGCACGACGTCATCGATACCGTGGAACCGTTGCCTGAAGGCGGCACGCTCGCCGTCAGGCTGGCCATTCACGCCTTGAACCGCGGCTTCCGCGCGGAGATCTTCACCTACAACCTGCAGATCTTCGACCCCACCTGGTTCGCGCCCCACGCGCGCGTGGACCTGGCGAAACGCCTGAGCGAACAGCGCGCGCACAAGACGTCGTCGAAGTTGGGGCTCGCCACCGACGCGTACCTCGAGTTCCTGCGGCTCGGCGGCAGCCTGCGCTACGAAAACCTCGACGCGAAGCTGCTGCGCCGTTTCCTGCGCCGGGGCATCCCGGTGTTGACCGGGCTCAGCGCCACGTACCTGTACGACTGCGCGCGCGAGTACAAGGACGACTACGACGACGTGCGCGGCTCACCGAGCGGGCACTTCGTGGTGCTGAGCGGCTACGATCCGAAGACGCGCGAAGTCAGCGTGGCCGACCCGTTGCAAGACAACCCGCGCTTCGGCTCCCAATATTATCGCGTGGCAATGAATCGCTTGACCGCGAGCATTCTGCTCGGGATCCTCACCTACGATGCCAACCTGCTGGTGATCACGCCGAAGAAACTGCCGCGCCGCGATCCCAACGAAGACAAACCCATCATCTTGACCTGAAGCATCTCGACCTGAAGCAATTGTGACCTGAAGCCATGACACAACCACCGCTGGGCTTGTTCGAAGGCATCGGGATCGAGCTCGAGTACATGATCGTGGATGAGGGCACGCTCTCGGTGCGCCCGATCGCTGACGAGCTGCTCGCCAAGGTGGGCGGCGGCTACGAGCTGCAGGTCGAGCTCGGTGACGTCGCCTGGTCGAATGAGCTCGCGCTGCACGTGATCGAGATGAAGTGCAACGGACCCGTCGCGTCGCTGACCGGCCTCGCGGCGACGTTTCAAGAGCATGTGGGCAAGATCGGCGCCCTGCTCGCGCCCATGGGCGCGCGGCTCCTGCCCACGGCGATGCACCCGTGGATGGATCCACACCGCGAGCTCACCTTGTGGCCGCACGAAAACGACGTCATCTACAAGACGTTCGACCGCATCTTTGATTGCACGGGGCACGGCTGGGCCAATTTGCAGAGCATGCACATCAACCTGCCGTTTGCGAACGACGACGAGTTCGGTCGGCTGCACGCGGCGATTCGACTGATCTTGCCCATCTTGCCGGCGCTCGCGGCGAGTTCGCCGATTATCGAGGGTCAGCCGACGGGGCTCTACGACAAGCGCGTCGACGTGTATCGATATAACGCCAAGCGTGTGCCTTCGGTGGCCGGGCTCGTGATCCCGGAGCCGGTATTTACGCGCGCGGACTACGAACGCGAGATCTTCGGCAAGATCTACGCGGACATGGCGGCGCTCGATCCAGAAGGCGTGTTGCGCCATGAGTGGGCGAACGCGCGCGGCGCCATCGCGCGCTTCGAACGTTCGGCAATTGAGATCCGGCTCCTGGATCTGCAGGAGTGCCCGCAGGCGGACATTGCCATCGCGGCCGCGGTGGTGGGCACGCTGAAAGGCCTCGTGAGGGATGGCGAGCGCTCGGCCGAACAGCGCAGCTTCTCCGCCGAAGAGCTCTTGCCGATCTTGCTCGCCTGCGTCCAGAGCGGCGACCTGGCGGTGATCGACCAGCCACGTTATCTGCAGGCGCTCGGTGTACCGCACAGCACGCCGCTCCGTGCAAACGAGGTCTGGCGGCACCTGATCGCACCGCTCGGCGGCGAGCCCGGCTTTGCGGAATGGCAGCCCGCCCTGAACGTGATTTTGGAACAAGGCTGCCTGGCGCGCCGCATTCTGCGCGCCACGGGCGACGCTCCCTCCCGGGCGCGGCTCGAACAGGTGTACCGAGAGCTCGGCGGTTGCCTGGATCGCGGTGTGCTCTTTTCGAACGCATCGGCCGCCTGACACCTTGCGCGGAAGGGGTCCGCGGTAGGGGGGTGAGCCACGGGGTGCACCCCCGGCCCTGCCGATCGCGCGCCGGGGTGAACCGGTCGAGCACTCTTTTGCAGGCCCCGAGCTCGAGACGGCTCTAGTCGAGTTCGTCCGCGACCGTCTTATAGACTGATGGCCAAGACAATTCTGGTTGCCGACGACTCGCGCATGTTCCGCCAGCTGGAGCAGGCCGCGCTAAGTCGACACGGTTACCAGCTTCTGCACGCGGAGGACGGGGCTCAGGCAGTCAAGATGGCGACCCTCGAGGTGCCCGATCTGGTACTGCTCGACGTGCAGATGCCGGTGATGGACGGCAATAGGGCGCTGAGCATTCTCAAGAGCAACGAGCGCACCTGCCACATTCCGGTATTGATGTTGACGGCCGAGGCCGGGCCTCGCGATCGTCAGATGATGTCTGAATTGGGCGCCACCGGCGTGCTCTCCAAGCCGATCAGCGCGGAATCGCTGCTCAACGCAGTGCGCGCCGCCATCGGCGAGCCGACGTAACCCGCCGGTTCCATCACGCGCTCGGGAATTTCGAGTGCCCCCGGGTTGGCGAGGGCATCGAAATTCCCGCACCTGCTGCTGATCTGAACCGGCTCCCTTCTTCTTTATTGGCCTCGATTCGATAGAAATCGAGGCCACGCCGGTTCCATCACGCGCTCGGGAATTTCGAGTGCCCGCTGGGGCGAGGGCATTTATTGGCCTCGATTCGATGAATCGAGGCGCTGGTTCTGCGCGATCGTTATAGTGCGCTCGATGCAACGGGCGGTTTGGCTTCTGATCGCGGGGGTTTGCGGCTGTGGGGATGACGGTGAGCGCACCTTCGCCAATACGGGGGACATCTGCATGACGCCCGTGGACGGCCAGGTGCGCACCACGGTTACGCTCAGCGAATGTCTGCCCCGCGCGTGTAACCGGGTGGTGGCGGCGGCTTGCACGCTCAATAACGTCGATGGCACGCTGTCCCTCAGCAGCCGCATCGTCATGGAGCCCACGCGTCCGGCGACGGATCCCAGCTGCACCCCGGAAGCGAGTGGCGGCGACTGCGGCACGTGGAGTGGCGCCTGCTCGATACCGGAGCCAGCGCCGGGCGATTACACCCTGGTTTTCGGGCGTGTCCGCGCCGGCCTGAGCTTTCCATTGGCGGGCCCGACGACGCTCGCGCCCGATGGTGGCTTGAACAGCTGTTCAGTTCAATAGTGCCCTCAAGAGGCTCGGCGCCGGGTCGTTCCTGAACGAGGGGGTGCGCTGTCCCGCGCGCCCCCTCGCAAGGCTCCTCATGAACCCCGGCAGCGCCCCCGCCATCGACAAACCCTGCATCCTGATCGTCGACGACTCCAGCGCGTCACGCGAGATCCTGTGCGCGGGCCTGCGGCGCGCCGGCTTCCAGACGGCAGAGGCCACTGAAGGCAGTGAAGGTTTGTGGCGTGCTCGCACCCAGAGTTTCGATGCAGTGCTCACCGACATTCACATGCCCACGATGGACGGGCTGCAGTTCATTCGGGAGCTGCGCAAGCTGCCCGGCTACAAGAAGACCCCCGTGTTTGTGTTGACCAGCGACGTGTCGAGCGCGCGTTACGCGGAAGGTCGCGAGGTCGGCGCAACGGCGTGGTTGGTCAAGCCGCCAAACCTGGTGTCGCTGATCGCGGTCGTGCGCGAGGCCCTGACACCGGTGACGGCGTGACTGCATGAACCTCACAGGATATCGACTCGTAGCCGAACTCGCCCACACCGAACACACGGTCGTCCACCGTGCAGTTCGAGAGCGCGACGGCATGCCCGTGATCGTGAAGGCGCTGTCGAGGGAGTTCCCCTCCCCCGCGGAAGTGCGACGCCTCGAGTTCGAACATCGCATCCTCACGAAGCTCGCCGGGCCCGGCGTCGTGGCGGTGATGGGCGTAGAACGCGACGGCGCGAACTTGGCGCTGATCTTGGAGGACCTGGGCGCGAATAGCCTCTCGAATCCGAGGGCGTCGCTGGCAATCCCGGATTTTTTGCGTATCGGAAGTGAGCTCACGCGTGCGCTCGGACGCGTGCACGGGCTCTCGGTGATTCACAAGGACATCAAGCCCCAGAACCTGGTCGTGGACGCCCAAGGTCGAGGGCTCAAGATCATCGATTTTCAGGTGGCTTCCGAGATCTCGCGCGAGCGCCAGGACGTGAGCCTCACCCATCAGCTCGAGGGCTCGCTGCCGTATATCTCGCCCGAGCAAACCGGGCGCATGAATCGCTCGCTAGACTATCGCTCCGACTATTACTCACTCGGCGTGACCTTCTTCGAGCTGCTCACCGGGCAACTCCCGTTTGAAGCTCGGGACGTGATGGGCTGGGTGCATTGCCACATCTCGAAGCCCGCTCCGCGCGCGCATGAGCAAAACCCGAGCGTGCCCGCGATGCTGTCCGCGCTCGTGCACAAGCTGATGGCGAAAGAGCCGCACCAGCGCTACCAGAGCGCGCGCGGTATCCTCGCGGACCTCGAGCGTTGCCG
>JAYWEH010000006.1:0-2680 GCA_043780025.1 Deltaproteobacteria bacterium | reverse complement strand
GCGGCGACCACACGAAGACGAGCACGAAGACGAGCGCGGGCAGGAGCGAGCTCTTGTCGAAGAGCTCTTCGGGCGAGACCTCGGGAAATTGGATGCGCTTCGTCTTGAGTGGGCGCGGCGCGTCCTTCGAGGGGGCGTCCGCGCGCTCGACTTGCATCGCGTTGAGCGCGAGCCGCAGACCGCCGAGATAGAGCAACAGCACGGACGCGGCGGCGAGCGCACCGAGAGGAATGGTGCCGATCATCGCGAACGCGACGAGAAAGAACGCGCCGCGCAACGAAAAGATCGCGCGCAGCACCGACGGGAAGTGCGTCGCAGGACCGACGCGCATCACGCGCACGTGCAGCCCTTGCGTTCCACCGGGCGCGCCGCATTGCGGGCACACGTCGGCAGGCTGCGCGGGACGCGCGAGCACGTCGTGGTGCAAGCACCGCTTGCAGTAGATCTCGTTCGACGCCGCAGTCACGCGACCAGCATACGCGCTCGTGCGCGGATGACCCGCGTACTCGCGAATGCGACGCCAAATTTTCCGCCGGGTACAAGCCCCAGGCCAATGTCGAGTAGCCCCGGTTCGTTTCCTCCCCGGGGCCCTCACCAGATCCGGACAAGGAGATTTCCACCATCCGGCTCTTCCGCTGGCACGTCTCGCTGAGCCTCAGTTCCAGATCTGCACCGTGATGCACGGCATCGGGAGTGAACGCGCGAGGGCGAAGGCTTTCTCCCACGCCACCGGTCGCTGACTCCTTCGCCGCAGCCACTTCACCCACAGTCGTCGTACGGCGTACGCCACGCGCTCGAGCGCGTGACTGTTGCCGTTCACGCCGAAGTAGTTGTAGTGGCCGCGCAGTTTCTGACTGAGCCTTTCGTGCTGGAGCTTCACGGGGTCGTGTCGATGACGTCGACACCACTCCGCGGCGGACGCTATCGCCCGCCAGATCCGCGCACGCTTCGTCTTGAACGCCATCCGCCACCGGCCTCGCCTCGCGCGCTGCCAGTGCAGCGTGAAGCCGAGGAAGTCGAACGTTGGCCCCCCTCCATCGTCCTTACCCGGAGGCTCGAAACGAAAGAGACGGGTCTTCTCCGGATGGAGGGTCAGTCCGAATTTCGCCATCCGCTTCTCAAGAATCTCGTACACGCGCTTCGCGTCGTCGTCATGTTCGAAGAGCATCACGAAGTCGTCCGCGTACCTCACGAGAGCGCTGTGCCCTCGCAGACGCGGCTTGATCTCGCGCTCGAACCACACGTCGATCACGTTATGCAGGTAGATGTTCCCGAGAAGCGGCGACAGGATCGACCCTTGGGCGGTGCCGGTTTCAGGCTCGGAGTATTCCTCGCCATCCAGCACCCCCACGTGCAAACACTTCCCGACGAGCCTCATCATATTCTCGTCGGCGATCCGCGCTCGAAGCATTTCCATCAGCATCTTTCGATCGATGTTGTCGAAGAAAGAGACGATGTCTGCTTCGAGAACGTGGTGAACCCTCCCCTTCCACACCTCTTCGTTGACGACACGGATCGCATCGTGCGCGCTGCGTTTGGGCCTGAAGCCGTGCGAGCAAGACAGGAAGTCCTGCTCGTACACGGCCTGCAGCACGTCACGCAGTGCGCCCTGGACGATCTTGTCCTCGACGGATGAGATCCCCAGGGGCCGCGTCTTGCCGTTCTCCTTTGGGATGTGGACTCGGCGGATCGGTTGATGGCGATAGTTCATCGCCTTCATTCGTTCGTGCAGCGTCCGAAGGTTTTCTTCGAGGTGCTGCCCGTACTGCTCCACCGTGACTCCGTCGACGCCGACGGCCGCATCCTTGCGGAGGCGTCCGAATGCTCGACGGAGCGCCGGCTCATCGATGTGATGTGCCAGCGAGAGAATCTTCCCATACGGATCAATTCTCGCTCGCTCCGCTACCTTCAACAGTCCCGGTGACATTTCTCCCAGCGTCATCGCGCCAGTCATGTTCCCCTCCTGAAGTTCGTGCCAACACGAGCTGCCTTTGCTTCTTCCGGGTCGGCTTGTCAGACCTTCCCCGTCGTCAAGGCTCCGATGCAGCTCTCCGACTCCCCTGCTCCGTTGGCGGGCATTCCACCCTTCCCAGTTGCGGTTGTCCCTCACCTTCGGCCTACCTCGGCGCGAGGAACTCAATCCTCGTCGAGGGGAGACAGGGTTCTCCCAGGTTCCTGGGTCATCCTCTTCATGCGTGCCACGGCCAAACACCCCGCTGGGCACGACGACAACTTCGCCATAGCGCTGCCGCCGTTCTTGCCTTCGACATATGCGGATGTCTCGGCGCCACAGGACCAAAAGACTGTTTACGAGGCCACCACGCCGCGGCCCGCATGTTCGCGCACCTACGCATCGCCCTCTCGGGCGCAAGGCTCGCTATCAAGTTGCACGACTACAGCATTGCTTGAGCGGGATTTGCACCCGCAGGATGACTTATCCGTATTTCAGTTTGGCGTTTCACCTCCCATTCCTACGGACCAGCCTTTCCTGGTCGCACCGCATTTCCGTCGTCACGCTCGAATTTTTTCCCTGGTCGGTTTGCCTTCGTCGTCGGCGCTGCTCACGCGGGTTGAGACGTCCGTGGCTCCGACGCACCCCCTCCCCTCAGGGCATGCCGCTGCGCGCTGCCCCCTCCCCGCCAGCGAAGAAGCGCTCCGCGCTTTTTCGCTGGCAGGGAGG
>JAYWEH010000005.1:0-6326 GCA_043780025.1 Deltaproteobacteria bacterium | reverse complement strand
GCGCGTCTTCGAGCAGGGCGCAGCCTACCTGAGGCAACAGCTCGCTAACGCTGCGCCCGAGCGGCAGGCCCTGGCGGCGCACGCCTTGTTCGTCGACGTCCTCGGGGCTCTCGGCAAGTTCGATCGCGAATACGAAAGTCGGTTGTTCGCGCGGCGCCAGGAGCTGCCCGTGTTCGCGCGCGCTCTCTTGCTTCACGCCGCCGCCAGTGGTCCGCCGGACGGCGGCAATGCCGGGGTGCTCAGCCGCGAGCTGGAAAGTCTGATCAGCTTGCGCGGTAACAAAGCGGAGGTGCAGAGTGGAGACGAGACGGGGTTCGAGTCCGCTTTCGATTCAAAGGCTCGCACCGAGGCGCTGGTGTTGTGGGCGTTGCTCGCGTCGAACCCCAAACATCCGTTTGGCGCGCCGCTCGCCCAGGGTGTGCTCGAGCGACGCGCGCTCGGTACATGGCGCAACACGCAAGAGACGGCCTATGCGCTCCTGGCTCTGGACGCCTACCGTCAGGCGCAGGAGCCCGAGGTTCCGCATTTCGACGCCGCCGTCTGGTTGGGTGACACGAAGCTCCTGTCGGGCGCCTTCAATGGCCCGAGCGCAGCGCTGTTGAGGCACCGCGTGGCCATGCCCGAGTTGGCCAAAGGCAACGGTCGCCTCGTGTTCGAGAAACAAGGCCCCGGCACCCTGTTCTACGAGGCGCGCTTGACGTACGCCCCCGAGGCCCTGCCGAGCTTGCCCCTCGAGCGGGGCTTCGGGCTCACCAAGAGTGTTCGTGTGGTGCGCCCCGAGGAGCTGGAGCGCGCGCTCGCTGAACGCCCCCCAGCTGCCGAGGGCGTGCCGAGCTTGCGCGGTGGGGATCTGGTGTTGGTCGACCTCGTGATCGCGGCTCCGGCGGATCGATTTTTTGTGGTCGTCGATGACCCGCTGCCCGCGGGGCTCGAGGCCGTCGACAGCCGGCTCGCGACCACGTCCGCCGATCTGGACCTCGGCCGCCGCGCGCTCGTCGAGCCCCAGAGCGGCTTCCAGGACAGCTGGTTCCGCCAAGAGGTGCGCGACGATCGCGTGTTATTTTTCGCCGACGAGATGCGGGCCGGCCTGCACCACTATCGCTACCTGGCGCGAGCCACCGCGCTCGGCCGCTTCGTCGTGCCGCCGACGCGCGTGCAGGAGATGTACCAGCCGGAGGTCTTCGCCCGCAGCGCGGCAGGCCAGGTCGAGGTGCGCTGAGGATGACGCGAGTACGCCGTTTCAGCCGCCTGCTGGCGCGCGCGCTCGGCGTGCTCTCGGCGCTCGCTGTCGGTGTCGTGTTGGCGCTGGTCCTCTGCGCCACTCTGCTCGACGTGCCCGCGTCGTTGCGCGATCGACCGGCGAGCACGCGCGTACTCGATCGGGCGGGGCACGAGCTCGCGCTCGTGCGTGACGCGAGCGGCGAGCTGATGTTGCCGGTCGTCATGGATGAGCTATCGCCGTGGCTGGTGCCGGCGCTGCTCGCCGCCGAAGATGCGCGCTACTACCAGCATTTCGGCGTCGATCCGCTGGCGCTCGGGCGCGCCGCGCTGCAGGCGATCCGCCGCGGCCGCATCGTCTCGGGCGCGAGCACGATCACCCAGCAGCTGGCCCGCACCTCGTTCGAGCGCCCCCGCAGTTTCGCGGGCAAGTGGCGCGAACTCGCGCTCGCGCTGCGGCTCGAGGCCGAATTCGACAAGACCGAGCTGCTCGAGGCGTACCTGAACCGCGTGAGCTTTGGCCCGCGCCTGCGCGGCCTCGGCGCGGCCAGTCTGGCCTATTTCGACAAGCCGGCACGCGCCCTCGGGCTCGCTGAAGCGGCGGCGCTCGTCGCGATCGTGCGCGGCCCGACCCGCTACGACCCCCGGCGATTCCCCGAGCGGCTTCGGCAACGCCGCGACTACGTGCTCGGTCGGCTGCGCACGCTCGGCTGGGCTCCGCCGGACGAAATCGAGCGCGCGCTGGCCGCCCCCGTCCGCTTGCAGGAACGTTACGTCGTGCCCGGTGCACATCATTTCGTGCGCGCCGCGGCGTCGGGCCGCTTCGGTTCGAGCGGGCCCGATCCGCACACGTTGCGTTCGACGCTCGACGGCCGCTTGCAGGCCGAGGTGGAGTCGCTGGTGCGCCGTCTCGGGCCCGATCTCGTCGATCGCCACAGCAGCACCGCCGCCGCAGTGGTTGTCGAAAACGCGACCGGAGCCGTGCGCGCCTACGTGGGCTCCGCGGATTACTGGTCCGAGCGCTGGCTCGGCCAGAACGACGGCGCACTCGCGCTGCGCCAGCCGGGCTCCACGCTCAAGCCCTTCGTGTACGCGCTCGCGCTCTCCGAGCTCGGCTTGAACGCCGCGAGCGTCCTGTCGGATCTGGAGCGCAATTTCCCCTCCGACGACGGCAGCTATCTGCCGCACAACTACGATCGCCGGTTCCACGGGCCCGTGCGCTTGAGCCAGGCGCTGGCCTCTTCGCTGAACCTCCCTGCGGTGGACCTCGCCCATCGCCTCGGCCCCGAACGTGTCGTCGACTTTTTGCGTGAGGTAGGCTTCGCTCACATGGCTGGCGCCGAGCCTCAATACGGGCCCGGCGTCGCGCTCGGCGCGCTCGAGGTGCAGCTCGTCGAGCTCGTGCAGGCGTATGCCGTGTTGGCGCGTGCCGGCGAGTTCCTGCCGCTCCGGTTCTTCGAGGACGCGCCGGCGCCGACACCCCGCCGCGTGATCGAGGCCGACGTGAGCCGGCAGATCTTCGACGTCCTGTCCGATCCGCGCGAGCGCGCCGGGAGTTTTGGCCGCGATGGGCCGCTCGAGTTCGACTTCCCCGTTGCGGTCAAGACCGGAACGTCCAAGGGCAACCGCGACCACTGGGTGGTCGGGGCCACGGCTGAGCTGAGCGTGGGCGTGTGGGTCGGCAACTTCGACGGCAGCCCCATGTTGCGCTCGTCCGGTGTCACCGGGGCGGGTCCGCTCTTTCGCGCCGTGCTTCAGGCGGGGCTGCGCGAGTTTCCCGGTGCTGGGCGCGCGCGCGTCCGAGCGGCGCGGGGCGTTGCCCTGGACGTGTGCGCTCTTAGCGGGCTTCTCGCCACGCCGGCGTGTCCGCACGTGATGCTGGAGCACTTTTCGCCCGACCTTCAGCCCGCCGGATCGTGCACCTGGCATCGCCGCGCGTGCGCGGGCCCTGCGTGCCCCGCCGTCGAAGCCCTACCGGCGCGCTACGCAGAATGGGCTGTTGACAGCGGTCGGGCTTTTGAAGCGGCTCCCGAGGGGCTCGGTCCGCGCATTCTCTCGCCGCGCAAGGGCGCCCGCTTCGTGATCGATCCGAATCTTGCGCGAGAGCGGCAGGAGGTCGTCTTCGCGGCCCGGGCGGAGCCGACGGCAGCGCTGGCGTTCGTGCTCGACGATCGCGAGGTCTGCCGCGTCAAGACGCCGTTCAATTGCCCGTGGCGCCTCGATCGCGGGCGCCATCAGCTGGAGGTTCGCCAGGAGGATGGTGCGGCCGCGCGCGTCGAGTTCAGTGTGGAATGATGCCGAGCATCATCCGAGGGCTGGCGCCCGTCTGTGCGTCGAGGTCTTCGAGAGCGGCTCGCGCGTCGGCGTAACGGCGCTCCGGAAGCCGGCTCGTGCAGCGTTCGATGAACGCGCCAAAGCGAGCACCGAGCTCTGGTGCGAGCCCTGCGGCGTGTGCCAACCCGAGCGTGCCGTGCCGCTTCGGTGGCAGCCCCGGGCGCTGTCGTGGCAGCCTGCCCGTCAACATTTCGAGGGCCACGATGCCGATCGCGAAGATGTCCGCCGGGGGTCCCACCGGCTGATCCAGGAGCTGCTCGGGCGCCATGTACGACACGCTGCCTTCGAGCAGCGATGGGCCGCGCCGCGCCGCGCTCCCGCCGGTGCCCAGGCGGCGTGCCAGCCCGAGATCGATGACCGTCGCGCGCAGAGAGGGAAGGCCGCCTCGCAGCATCACGTTGTCGCTCTTGATGTCGCGGTGGACGATCCCGGAGGCATGCAGCGCGCCCAGGCCTGAGAGCGCGCCGCGCAGCGTGGCTTCCGCTTCGGCGGCGTTCAACGGACCGCATTGCCGCAGACGGCTCCCCAGCGTCTCGCCGTCGATCAACTCCAGGGTCAAAAATAAGAGAGATTGATCGGGCGCGGCCCAGTCGCCGTGAACGCCCACGTCGAACACACGGCAAAGGTTTGGGTGGGTGTTGCGCCTCGAGATCTGGGCTTCGTGGGTGAGGCGCTGCATGGCCTGTGCATTGTCACACTCGGTGACCAGCACCGTTTTCAGCGCCACCGGGTGCTCCAGCCACTGGTCGAACGCCTCGTAGACTTCCCCCATGCCGCCTCGACCCAGCAAGCGCACGATGCGATAGCGACGGGCGACGAGCATGCCCGGTTGAAAAACCAACAAAGCTCCGTCTGTGCTGCGCGGCTCGCCGGCGCCGTCGCTCGCGCGCATCGCTTCGATGAGCAGCGCGGAGCAGGTCGCGCACTCGGCGAGGTGGTAATCCGCGTTTCTAGCTCGCTCGGCGTCCAACTGACCCAGGCCCAGCCCGAGGAGTTGGTCATCGCTCAAGCACTCGCTCGCGGCCGCCGCGCCATCGGCCGATTGTTCGAGTGCGTTGGCCAGTGCAGCCGTGATTCGCTCGGCCCATGGCGCCGCCGGGGCACGTTGCCCCGGAGCCAACCGGCTCCTCCTTGTGGAAGCGTTTCCAGAATACATGGGTTAGCATCACCCTTTGGGGTGATACGGCTCCGTACTCGGCACGGCTTCCGCCGTCCACAGGGACTTATTTCTATTGTTTTTACAATGACTTAGCGATCAAAACAGGCGCATGGCCGATCTGTAGGCCTAGGCCGGCCCCCCCGGGAAGGACGTTGCGTCTCGAGGTTCGTCGCATTCACTGGAAAAATACCCGTCACCCCAAAGGGTGAAGCCCCCGCTCGCGATCGCGACGGCAGCGTTGCACGCCCCCTGCGCTATTGGCGAAGCCCCATGGAATCCAGCAGTCCCCAAGCCAAAGAGATGGCGCACGAGTCGATGGTTCGCAACCTGGCCGCTCAGGCTGAGGCCATCTGGCCTCAGGAGCTGCCTTTGTTGACCCGCCACGCTCCACCTCGGCAGGTGCTCGACGTGGGGTGCGGCACCGGCGAGATCACCTCGCGCCTCGCGGAGATGTTCACCGACGCTTTGGTCGTGGGTGTCGATCTCGAGCTTTCGCACCTCGACAGAGCCAGCGAGCGCTGCGCCCGGTTTGGGGAGCGCGTCAGCTTTCAGAAAGGCGACGCGTTGCGCTTGCCGTTTGCGCCCGAGAGTTTTGATCTGGTGGTGTGCCGCCACCTGCTCCAGGCGGTCCCGGATGCGCCGGGCGCGGTCGCCGAAATGGCGAGGGTGGCGCGCTCGGGCGGGCGGCTGCACGTGCTCGCCGAAGACTACGGCATGTTGTGGTGCCACCCGACGGCCTTGGACAATAGCGAATTCTGGCGGCGCGTTCCGACCGGCTACGGCGCGGCCATTGGCTGCGATGTGCATATCGGCCGCAAGATGTTCACCGTCCTCGCGGATTTGGGGCTGACCGACATCCGGGTGGACTATGCGGTCATCGATACGCTCCGGGTTCCTCGCGATACTTTCGCCCGGATCTGGGAGGCCTGGCGGGACGGCTACACGGATGCGTTGAGCCAACACTCGGGCGTGCCGCGGGCGGAGATCGAGCGCTACTGGCGGGAGATGATCGATTGCGCGCGCGATCCGCGGGGGTATGCCCTGTGGCAGGTGCCGATTTGGACCGCCCAGAAGCCGTGATCCAATGGTATATCCGGGCGCGTGAGTGACCAGGTCATCGACAACCAATCCGCGGACAAGGCGCCAGCGCACAGCGGGCTGACTGAAGCCCTCGTCAGGCGCGGCGCCCAGGAATCGTCCGAGCTGTTGCAGCGCGAGACGGATCAAACCATCGCGAGCGTGCTCGCGGATCAGAATCCCTCGAATGCGGACGCCATCCTGTGGGCGCTACCGGCGGGTCGCCGCTCGTCCGTCCTCGAGGTCGCGCCGGCCGAATATCGCGACCAATGGGTCAAAAATCACACTTACCCCGAGGACAGTATCGGTCGATTGATGGATCCTCCGATCGCGGTCATCCACCCGGATCAGAGCGTGAGCGCGATCGTCGAATGGCTGCGTCCGATCGTGAAGAAAGCGCTGGTCACCTACGGTTGGGTGGTGGACTCGGGGGGAGTGCTGGTCGGTGTGCTCGTGTTTCGAGAGCTGCTGTTTGCCGGGCCCGATCAGAAAATATCCGAGCTGATGGTGAAGAACCCATTTTCGCTCAAACCGGAGC
>JAYWEH010000004.1:0-6328 GCA_043780025.1 Deltaproteobacteria bacterium | reverse complement strand
GACGGGCACCGCTGAGCTCACTCAGCTCCTCGGGGCTGCCACCGTGCGCCGACAACTCCTCGATCTCCGGTAGCGGCTCCTCCGGGGAGCGCCGCCGACCACGGCGGCGATTCGATGCGATACGCACCGCGGTTCCGAACAGAAATGCGCGCGTGCGTTCGGGCGTCACATCCTGCTGGCGCCTGGCAAAAATCAGAAACACCTCCTGCGCCGCGTCATCGGTGTCGGCATCGCTCACTCCCAGGCGCCGCAGACTGCGCCACACGAAACCGTAGTGCTCCCCCATCACCTGGCGAATCCTGAGCTCGCCGGCGGCGCTCGTGGAAAACATCACTGGACGACGACCGAGCCGAAATCGATCGCTCTAAAGTAGCTTGCCACGGTCGCCAAATTCAAGCGAGAGCAAAGGAAACGACCCTTTGCAGAGGCCTTGCCGTTTCTCAAATGGATCCGGCGTTCGCTGGACATCGGCAGGTACCAGCATGGCTCCTTCATCCTTCGCGCGCAGGGCCGCGTTCTCCATTTACCTGGCTAGCCTGGCGAGCTGTTCGAGCGGGGATGAAGCCCCCGCGCAAGCGGCTGGAGGCCCCATTTTTGGTGGCTCGCCCGCCGGTGCCGCGGGTGCGAGCGAGGACGGCGCGGCTGCGGGAGCGCAGAACGAAGGGCAAGGGGGCTCGAGCAACGGCGTGGGCGGCAGCGGCTCTGACCTCGGGAGCGCGCGTTGCAGCGGTGTGCCCATCGGTGCCGAGCTCAGGGTCGACGACTTTGAAGATGGCAACGAAATCCCGAGGGCCGCACCCGATCGCCTGAGTTTTTGGGCGATCACGCACGATGAGACCGAGGGAGTGCTGACGCCGGAGAGCACGCCCCTGCCCGTCGTCGGTGGCGCCGCCGGCACAGACTACGCCTTACACGTGACAGCCGAGGGTTTCGCAGAATGGGGGGTGAACCTGGACGCGCATCTACGCACACCGTTCGATGGCCTCAATTGCCCCTACAACGCCGGCAATACTCGCGGCGTGGGGCTCTATCTGAAGGGCAACGGCCGCGTTCGCGTCGGTGCGTCTACGGCGGCCACGGTCGCGACGGAGTTCGGCGGAGTTTGTGATCCAGAGCTACAAACGTGCTGGGACGCGCACATGAAGCTCGTGCCGCTCGAACCGGACTGGACCTACGAGGAAATCACCTGGGATTCCCTGGGCCAGGCGGGCTGGGGCACCTACGCGGCCTTCGATCCAGCTCAATTGATGACGTTGCGCCTGGGCGCCTTGCCCCAAGATTTGCCGCTCGACGTCTGGGTGGACGAGATCGTGCTCCTGCCTTTGGACGAGGCCACGCCATCGCCATGATGCCTGCCGAGGAACCGTCAAGGCCGTGGCCGAAGCGTTGGCTCGGCCTGGCGCTCACGCTCTGTCCATGCGTGTTCATGAGCTGCTCTGGCGAGTCGACGGCGGCGTCTGCAGCCATCGAGTTGCCCCAACTATTGCGAAGTAGCCTGCGGCGCCTGACCGCGGCGGAATACGATCACGCCGCCAGCGACCTGCTCGGCGCGGATGTGCAGCCCTCGCGCGAGCTGCCGCCCAGCACGGCGTTGCTAGGCTTTGATGCCAACGCGGACGCCGCCGTCGATGCGCTGTACGCGAGCAAACTCGCCGACGTGGCGCGGGCTCTCGCTCACGACGCCGCGACGATGCGCCTGCACGAGCTCTCGCCCTGTGCTGCACAGGCGGAGCCCACCTGTGCGCCCGAGTTCGTAGAAACGTTCGGCGCTCGCGCGTTTCGCAGGCCGATCTCCTCGGCCGAACGCGAGCGTTTGCTGGGAGTATTCGAGGTGGGACAGAGCACCGGCGACTTCAGCTCGGGCGTTGAATTGGTGCTGACCACGCTGCTTCAGTCACCTTCTTTTTCATATCTGACGGAGTTCGGTGACGAAGCGGACTCCGAAGCGGTCGCGCGCAGCGGCATCTCCGGGATCGAGCTCTCGCCGTACGAAGTCGCGGCACAGCTCGCGTTTGCGCTGACGGGGCACCCACCCGACGCGGAGCTATTGGGTGCCGCCGAGCGGCGCGAGTTGGATGCTGCCGGCAGGAGGCAGCACGCTTGGCGGCTGCTTCGGCAGTCGAACACACGCTTCCAGTTTCGCCGCTTCGTGGCGGAATGGTTCGGGCTCGCCGGCGCTGCGGTGCCGAAAGACCCTGCGCTCTTCCCACAGTGGCCGGGCCTCTGGGAGCAGATGCTGGACGAAACAAACCGCTTCGTGGACGAGGTGATGATCCGAGACAATGGCTCCGTACGGACCTTGCTCGCCGGGGACACCGCCACGGGTCAAGCCGGCCTCTTGCAAGGAGCGAGCTTCGCGAGCCGCTACGCACATGCGACCGACACGGCGCCGGTGTTACGGGGCGTGTTCGTGCTGCGGCGCCTGTTGTGCCGCGCTTTGCCGAACCCCGCGGAGCTAGGCCTGGAGATCACGTTTCCGGAGCAGGATGCAATGCTGACCACGCGCGAACGTTACGCGGCTCACTCGTCCGACCCACAGTGCGCGGCATGCCACGTGGCCATCGACGGCATCGGTTTCACCTTCGAAAATTACGACGCCATCGGGCGTATTCGCGACATGGAAGCAGGGCAGCCGATCGATACCACAGGCAGCGTCGAGCTCGCCCAGGGCCGCGTCGAGGTCGGCGACAGTGTGGAGCTCGCGGGACTGCTTGCGCGAGATCCGGAAGTGGAACATTGCATGCAGCGCCAGTTGCTCAGGTTCGCGATGGGCCGGGCAGAGCCGCAGGCAGAGCTCGGCTTCAACCAGCGCGCCGCCACATTGGCGGAAGCGGAGCGCACTAGCGTCATTTCCATGCTGGTGAACTTGGTGGAGAGTGAGCTGTTCGCGCGGCGGAGGCTCGAATGAGCCGCCATCGTCGAGCCGCGTTGACACGGCGTGGCCTGTTGTCGGTGTTTGGCGCCGCGCTGGGTAGTCGACTGCTCCCGCGTTTGCAGGGCTCAGCGGCGGCGGACACCGCCCCGAGCGCGCTCGAGCGGTTCGTTGCCGTATACATGCCTCACGGCAGCGCCCAGGAATTATGGCGGCCTCGAGCGGACTTCGTCATCAACTATCCAGACGCCAGCCTCGCGCCCTTCGACGACGCGGTCACCCACGGCCGCAGCTTTCGCGATCAGTTGCTCGTCATCGAGGGCCTCGATCTCACCGCGGGCATCCGGGGCGGCAGCGCAGGCCACGATGGCTCGCGCGTGCTGTTGACCGGCAGTGCGGGCAACGGCAAAGGGGCTTCCCTCGATCAATATCTCGCGCTCGAACGCGGGCTCGGCACGGCCACACCGCTCGCGAGCCTGGTGCTCGGCGTGGGCAACGCCAAAGCCGATCTCGGTTACTGCATCTCCTACGCCAAAGGTGGCCGCGCGTTGCCCAAGATCATCGACCCGGCCCAGACCTTTCACGAAGCCTTCGCTCGCTGGCAGGTGGGGGAGGACCCCAGAGCGCGCGCCCGCGCCGAAGTCGAACGGCTCCGCGGTCAGAGCGTGCTCGACGCCATCCGCGGCGACCTGTCTGCGCTGACGCAGCGTGCCGGCGCAGCAGAACGCAGCAAGCTAGAGCAACATGCAGCGGCACTGAGAGAGGTTGAAAAGCGCCTGGGCGCCTTCGAGCTTTCGTGCAGCGTCCCGCCCTCGCCCGCCGCCGCGGACTTTCCGTACGTCGATCGAGCCGTGTACTTCGACACCATCACCAACCTGCAGATCGATCTGGCGGCGCAAGCTCTGGCCTGTGGTGTCGCCCGCTTTGCCAGCTTATTTTTGGCCGATCTGAGCCGCACCGGCTTGGACCCCTCTCTACCCGACGACATGCACGCCGACGTGGCGCACCGCTATGCAGAGTCCAAGCCGGCAACCTGGCTGCCGCTGGCCCGACAGAACCGCTATTGCCACGACAAGGTCGCGCGACTGCTCTCGAAGCTGCACGAGTTCGAGCTGCTCGACGGCACCTTGGTGATGGCGTCGAGCGACATGGGGGATCCGGCGCGGCACAGCTCCCGCAGTGTGCCTACGCTGATCGCCGGCGGTGGTGGCACCTTCCGCATGGGGCGCTACCTCGACGTGCGGAGCGACGGAACCGGCATTCCCAACAACCGCCTGCTGGTGTCCATTGCTCGCGCATTTGGCGCCGACATCGACAGCTACGGTGATTCGCCGGACCCCGCTGTGGTGCAGGGGCAGCTGCCCGGGTTGGCATGAGCCCAAAGTGGGTGGCGGCCGCTGGTGTGTCACCCAAGTGTTTCGTTCCTTAGGCCCCTGCCCTCGAGAAGCTCAAAAGGCTGCGTCGATCAAGCAGTCGAACAATGCATCCCCTTCGGCCTGGCACACGCCGTCGTTCACGGTCGTCACGCCCACCTCAGGGTCGCAGTGGAAATCGCTGTTGGGCCTGGGTGCTGTGCAGGCGCGTGCGGCGCTGGACTCGGCCGGGCAGAGCTGCGAGGACATTTGACAGGAGCTCACACAGTCCGCCGCCGGATCGTTGGCACAGCCGACAGTGCGCGCGCAGAACGCCGCGCAACCTGTCGGTCCGCTGTCCCCAGGTGGATTGCCGCCGTCATCACCGTCCGAGCAGCCCCACGAGAAGATCGACGCCAACAACATGAGCGCGTAGGTAGTTCGCATTGCCTGGCAGGGTAGTCCAAGGGAGGCGCTCCGCAACGCCAAAAAGCCACGCGCCTCGCCGCACGTATCGTGCAGCCGTGCCTCACTGACGAGCTCGCTGGAACCCTTGTTAAAGGGAGCTTCGCGGGCCGCGCCACGGTGGCGCGGCAAACAGCTACGTCGACCGCGCCCGCCATCGTCCGCGCAGTGCATGGTTCGTGTACGTCGTGTACGAACATGCGTCACCGGGTTCAGCACCTCCTGGCCGCATGACAGCCCCGAGGTTCCGCCGATGGCCGCCCGGTGCAGGCCCGGCCCCCAAGAGAGGCCGGCTCTGAAACCACGGCTACCGCTCCGCCTGCTCCAGCAAGCTCTGACCGGATTCGCGCAAGCGGCTCAGGTCCCAGAGCCTCACGCTGGCGTCATCGCCTCCCGAGGCGAGGAACTGGCCGTCCGGCGAGAATCGCACAGTGCGAGCCGTGCCCCGGTGGTGCGCGAGCTTCGCCAACTGTTCGCGGCGCCCGACGTGCCAGAGGTACACGACCCCGTCTTCCCCCGCGCTCGCCAGGAGGTCACCCGCGAGGCTGAAGTCGATGCTCGAGACCCGGCCCTCATGGGCGCGCCAGGCGCCCAGCTTTTGCAGCGTATCGATCGCCCACACTGCGATCTCACCGTTGCCGCCCGCGCTCGCCAAACGTGCGCTGGGCGCGTGGTACGCGAGATCCATGATCCATTCGGCGTGCGCCGGGAGCGAGCGCTGCTTTTTGCCGTCCAGCCCCCAGAGCTCGAGCTCGCCGTTGCGTGTACCGAGCACGACGCGCGCCCGCGCCGAGTCGAGGATGGCATCCTGGAGCGGAGCTCCAGCCGTGAAGCGCTGAATGGACTGCCCGGAAGCGACGTCCCAGAGCAACGCGGACCCCTCCGTGCCGGCCGACAAGAGCGTGCGACCATCCGTCGCGAATTCGAGCGAACGGATCTGGTCGGAGGAAGCCATGATCACGTGTTCGGGCAACGCCGTGGCGAGGTTCCAGATCGTGAGCAGGCCGAGCGAGGTGCCCACCGCGAGGCGATTGCCGGCGGCGTGGATGGCCAAAGCGCGCACCTGTCCGTCTCGAACCGGCAGGCGCGTCTTGCAGCGCTCTTCGGTGATCTGCCACAGGCACACGCCTTCTTGCGCCAGACCGGCCGTCGCCAGCAGATCGGGTCCAACAAACGCCGTGGCGAGCACGTTGGCCTTGTGCGAGAGCTCGCGAGGCAGCTTCGGGCGGGCGAAGCTCCACTGCCTCAGCCCGTTCTGGGGCCCCACGCTCACCAGGCGATCGGCGGCGGCAAAGCTCGCGAGCAAAACTGCGCCAGCGTGGCCGCGCACGCGCTCGGCGTAGTTGGGGTGGCGCGCGTCGACGAGGCCGAGCATGCGGTCGTCGCTCCCGAAGACCAGGCTGAGGCCGTCCGGAGCCCAGCCGATCGACTGCGGTGTGCCGAGGTCGCGCAGCGGCGGCGCGAGCCGTTTGCCGGTGACCGCATTCCATAAGCTCAAGGCGCGATCGGAGCCCGCGCTGGCGAGCACGTCGTCGCGGCGTGACGCGGGCCCGAAACGAACTCTATGTCTGTGGTGCGACCGACGACGACAAGGATGGCAAACCGAAGTCCGCACCAGCGGAGAGCTGGCATGCGATGG
>JAYWEH010000003.1:0-2684 GCA_043780025.1 Deltaproteobacteria bacterium | reverse complement strand
GCGGCATTTGCGGTCTGGATGCGCCGCTCGCACCGGCGCGCGACTCCGCGGAGCTCGGTGGGCGCTCCTTCTATTTCCGCGGTGTGCGCGCAGACGGGCTCGAGTTCATCGTCTTTGCCGACCTGCGCGTGACCTTGCGCATGCGCGTCGCAGCTGAAACGGCTCTAGGCCTGGACGAGGGCTCGTGGGGCGTCGTGTGGGCGATGCGGCCCCGCCGCTGGTCGGCAGAGGCGGAGCTCGGCACGGCGCGACCGCTCGCGTGGGGCAACGGGCGGCAGACCATCGTGATCGACGCCAACCGTCATCCGCTCCTGCTCGCGGCCATCGCTGCCCGTCTAGGTCGTCAGAGTGGCGTCTTTGCCGATCCCGATCGCAATGGGTTGCTCGATGCGGGCGAACGCGCCCGGGGCGAGCTCGGCATTGGAAGTAGCGAAGTCGACGAATGATCGTCGGAAAGAAAGGAATGAAAGCCATGGTCTCACTTAAATCTGGGGTAGGGGTTTCAGCGCTGGCGCTGTGTTTGTCGGCGTGCGGGAGCGATCGCAGCGAGCTCGAGCGTCCGGAGCCTGCCGTCGACAGCCAATACCTGGAAGGCGTGCCGGAGCAGGCCGCGTTACAGCTGGCGATCACCGAGGACGTCGGCGCCGAAGCGCTGGCGAGTGAGGACGAGGCGATCGGTGACGTCGCGTCCGAAGCACTGGGCAGCGTCGAACTTGCGCTCGACGCAGACTCGACCGCGTACAGCCTAGGTCGAGCCCGTGACGCGGTGCGAGACCTGAACCGGGGCTTGCGCAACTTTCTCGGGCCGATCGCGGCGGTGGTTCGCAACGTCGAACCGGACGAGGTCGAAGCCAACGTGGCGATGTGGGGGCCCGTGACACGCGGCGCCACCCAATTCCGCGTATTCGTGCGCCGAGGTGCGTTGCGCCGCTACGGTTGGTTGCTGCAGGCGCGCCCGGATGGCTCGAGCGACGGCTACTCCAATGTGGCGGCCGGCGGCATTCAGCTGGGTGCGTTGGCTCGCCGTGGTCGTGGCACGCTCGGTGTCGATCTCGACGCCTTCGGCGACGTCGATCCGACGGTGGCCGCGCGCGGTAAGATCTTGGCCGGCTTCGCTCACGGCCCGCGTGGCACTGTGCTCAGGTATGGCCTGCGCGATTTCTCGAAGGGCGACGAAACGGCGACGCCCATCGACGCGGCCTTCCAGGGCGTTCACCTCACGGGCGGTTACAACCGGGTGCGCCTGGCCTTCCACGGCAATTTGCCGGAAACCGACACGGATGCGGAAGAGCTCGTGCTCGCTCGTGTGCGTCATCATCGCGGTGAGGGCGGGCGTGCCGATCTGCTCGTGACCGGCGGCGACATCCCGGATGGTCAAGTCTGGGTGGTGAGCGAGTGTTGGAACTCCGCGCTCGGGTCGGGCTATCGCATCGTGCTGGAATGCCCCGGGGACGGTCCCGGTGGCGAACAGTGCGTGCCGCGGTCAACCACGGGCGAGCCGGGCGCGTGTCTGGGCGATCTCGCGTCCGCAGAGTTGCCGCCGAGTGATCCAGAAGCGCCGATGGAGGATGCCGAGAGCCCTGACGCGGACGTCACCGTGCCCGAGTCGCTGCCGACCGGCGAAGCCCCCGCGGAGTGATCGGGCGCTAGCGCTGTAACGCCTGTCGCCTTGCCGGAGTGGGGCCCCACTCGGTGAGCAGGCCGAGCAGGCACCGGCCGTTCGGGCCACTTGCGCGATTGACGCGAACGTGGCGATGATCCGCGACGTTGATTCCGCTGTCTCCCAGCGCGCTTGCGAGCTTCTTCGAGTGCCAGCGCCACACCTGGCTGGAGGGCGGGGTTGCGCGCGGTGAGCGCACGCGGCCGGGGCAAAATGAGATCGAGCGCCTGCTACTCGAACGGCGCGGACTCGAACACGAAAGGCGCGTGCTCGAGCTGTATCGCGCACGAGGTGGTGAAGTTCTCGAGCTTTCGTCTGCGCCACCCGCGGATGCCGCCGCGCGGGAGAGGGCGGCGGAAGTCACCCTCGCGGCGATGCAGCGCGGCGTGGACGTCATCTGCCAGGGCACGCTGCTCGAAGGCAGTTGGTCCGCGAGGCCCGACTTTCTCGTCAAGGCGTCAATATCGAGCCGGTTCGGCGTGCACGGTTACGAAGTGGTGGACGCCAAGCTCGCCCATCATGCCAAGGCACGGGCGCTGATTCAGCTGTGCACCTACACGGATCAACTGAGCCGGCTGCAAGGCGCAGAGCCCGAACGTTTCTGGATCGCCAGCGCGGGCGATAGCGTCGACCCTGAGCCGTTCCGCAGCGCGAATTACCTCGCGTATTATCGCCTCGCGCGGGCTCGTTTTGAGGCTTTCGTCGCGAACGGGGCCCAATCCGAGCCGTACCCCGAGCCCGTCGAATTCTGCGATGTCTGCCGCTACTGGAAGGAGTGCGAGGAGCGCCGGCGCGCCGACGACCACACGTCACTGGTGGCCGGTATCACCCGGCGCCAGCGCGATCGCTTGGCTGGCGCGGGCATCGCTACGCTCGCGGGCTTGGCCGACGTCGGCGCGGACACCCGCATCGAAGGCATCGACGGGCCACCGCTGCGGCGGATTCGGGAGCAAGCCCGGCTACAGCGCGATGCACGCGCGACCGGGCAGCCCCGCCATGAGCTGCTCCTCGAGGTGGAGGCCGG
>JAYWEH010000002.1:0-15098 GCA_043780025.1 Deltaproteobacteria bacterium | reverse complement strand
ACCTGCTGGCCTCCGCATTCGGTTACGCGGGCCAGAAGTGCAGCGCCGCCGCACTCGGGGTGCTGGAAGCAGTTGTCTACGACGATCCACATTTTCGCGAGCAGCTGCGCGACGCCGCGCAGAGCCTCGCGGTGGGCTCTGCCTGGGCGCCGGACAGCTACGTCACACCGCTGATCCGCCCGCCGGAGGCGGCGCTGCTGCGCGGCTTGACCGAGCTGGACGAGGGTGAAACGTGGCTGCTCGAGCCTCGCGTCTCGGTCGACAACCCGCGGTTGTGGTCGCCGGGCATCAAGCTCGGCGTCCGAGCGGGCAGCTTCTCTCACCAGACGGAGCTGTTCGGGCCCGTGCTGTCAGTGCTCAGGGCCAACGACTTCGAGCACGCCATCGCGCTCGCGAATGGCACCCCGTACGGTTTGACGGCGGGCCTGCACAGCCTCGACGAACGGGAACAAGCGAAGTTCATCCGCAAAGTGCGCAGCGGCAATCTGTACCTCAATCGCACCATCACCGGCGCCATCGTCGGGCGCCAGCCGTTTGGCGGCCACAAAGCCTCCTCGGTCGGGCCTGGCGCTAAGGCGGGCGGGCCCAACTACGTGGTCCAACTGCAGCGCCTCAGCGACGCGAGCGCGGCCGCCGCGCCGCCGGCGCGCGCTGACCTGCAGCGCCGCATCGAGCCGTTGCTCGAGTGGGCCCGCGGCGTGCTGCCAGCGCCCGAGCAACGACGGCTCGAGCAGTGCGCGGGCAATTATTGCCACTGGATCGAACGACACTTCGGTCGCGACGAGCCGGCCGGCAACGTACTCGGGCAGGCCAATGTGATGCGATACCAGCCGGCGGGTCCTCTGCTACTCGCTGCGGCGGGGGCGAGCGCCGTCGACGTATTGTGCGCGGCCGTTGCTGCGCTCGTGTCGGGCTGCTCGTTTGAGCTGAGCCTGATCGCGTCGGAGCGCGAGGCGCTCACGTCCGCCCAGCTCGAGGAACTCGCTGCCATCCTGCGCGTCGCTGCTCGGCGCGAGCGCGCGGACGAGGTCGCAGCCTGGCTGGCCAGCTCCGGCTTCGAACGGTTGCGCTGGCTCGGTGGTGCAGGCGAGAGCGCCCCCGAGAGGCTGCTCAGAGCCGCGGCCCAGCACGGCTGCTACGTCAGCCGTGATCCGGTGCTCGAGCACGGGCGCTACGAGCTCGCGTTTTTTCATCGCGAGCAGAGCATCAGCCTCGAGTACCATCGCTATGGGCACTTGGGCTGGCTCAGCGAAGGGCTTTCGCCGCCGCGCGAGCTGCCTGCGCTCGCCGCCTCGCGCGGCTGACGCTCAGGTGTCTTCGGACAGGGCGAACTCGAGCGCCACGTTGGGGCCGAGGGGGCCTGCGGCGCGTGGCCCATACGCCACGGCGAGGAAGCGCTGCTGAGAGGCGCCACAACCTTGCTCGAGCACGGCTGTCGAGCTCGCTGCCCGCGCGGCCGAGAGCTCCCAGCTCGTGGCGTATCCGCGCGACAGCGTTGACTCCCCGATGCCGGTCTTGCCGTAGTAGCCCGTAACGCGAATCTGCCCGCCATAGTGCGCCATGATCGAGCTCGCGAGTTGGCAGAGCAGCGCGCGCCCGTCCTTGCCGACCTCCGAACGCCCCTGGGGGAAGAGCACCGGCATGGCGACCGCCACTGACACGCGGTCGCCGGCGCTCGACAAGGCAATCTGTTTGGCCTGGACCAGCGGCGCGAAGCGTTCGCTCACGACGTCCTTCAGCTTTTCGATCCGCTTCTGGATGCCCGCTTCGGCGCTGGCCCGTAGCGTGTGCTCCTGGGTCAAGCGTTGGTTCTCGGCGCGAACGGCCGCGAGCGCGGCTTCGTCGACCGAGTGTTTGCCGGCCGCGAGCGCGTTCACTTGCTCGGTCGACATCCGTTCCGCGAGTGTCCGTTGTTGTTCGAGCCGCAGCTGCACCGCTTCGCGACGCAAGGGCAGGTGAAAGCCGACGATCACGGTGAACGTGGCGATGGCGCAGAAGCCGAACGCGATGCGCCAGCGATACAGGGAGCGGCGGAGAGCCCGGGCGGTCAGGTCCATGTCACCTCTCCGAACGGACGCGCGAGGCGCTCCGCGAGGTGAACCCACCCCCCAAGGTGGTACACCTCGGGTGCGATCTCACTGTTCACGCCCAAAAATGGCCTCTGGGCTTCAGAAACGATCGCAGGGAATGTGCGGCGGACGGCGTGCGTAGCTGAAGGTGGTCCAGCCACGCCGGGTCCCAGTCTCGAGCCCGTTGTTCAGTGATCTGGGCGTTGCACTTCAATGATTGGCCGCGATTCAGCATGATTCCGGCCCCGTTGCCCGCGACTCGGAGCAGCCGCCGATGACTCGGCATGTGACGCCGCTGTCGACTTACAGAGTTACGGCACATCTGAGTTCGCGCGTCGGGGTTGCAGACGCGGCCGGAAGCGTTACCAGCAGGGTTCGGGCGTGCTGTCTCCGGTTGGTACTCCTCGGCAGAAAAGCGCGCGGGGGGAGTGCATCATGAGATGCGCTCCTACCTTTTGGCTGCTAGCCTCAGCAGTCTCAGTGCCGGGAGCGCGGCCATCGAGGTGTCAGTAGGCCGCGATTTAGTAGGCTTTGATTTAGTAGACCGTGTGCCGAGCGATAGCCTTGGACTAGTTGGGCCGTAAGATCTCAATAAGACGTGGCTGTCACGTCGTCACCCCCGCCGGAACAATCTGCCATGAGTCAAGGAAACGATTTCGCCAACTACTCAGCTCCCGTGGACGAGCGGAGCAACGCTTCAGAAGACGTGTGGTTCGTTGCGGTAGCCAGTGACGACATCAAACAGATGACCATCGATCAACTCGATGAGGCATTTCGCCTGGGCGTGATCAGCGCGCAGACAGCGGTCTGGACGGAAGGCATGGAAGCCTGGGCACCGCTCGGCGACGTCGCCGATCTCGACGGTGATGACGCGGAAGACGAAGCGCCGGCAAGCTCGCCGATGCAGCCCACTTTCGCGGCTTCGGCAGCACCTGTGGCCCCGCTTTACAATCCCTTTAATCCCCCGCCCTCTGCTGTGTCTCAGAGCTTCGCTGTGTCTCAGTACTCCCATGCTGTGTCTCAGAGCCCGCTCCTGCAGGCGAATCCGTTTTCCCAGTCGAACATTGCACCCGGCCCCTCGAGCTTTGCTCCCGTGACGTCCAGCTTGGCGCCGAGTGTGTTCACTCCGCCCGGTGGTCAGGCTGCGCTGCTCTCGAGCCCGGGCCCTGTCGCGCTGAATCTCGACGACAACATGATGCCGATGGGTCAGGCTCGCCGCTTTCGGCCTGAACGCTGGTTGCTCGCCGCTGCGGGAATCGCTGCGATCGGATTTGCGGGCTACAGCAACCGAGATCTGTTTGCGGCGCCCTCCGCCTCCGCGGTAGCGGCCACGTCGCCCGTCGGCCAGGCTGACGGCACGGCGTTCGCGGCTCGTCCCTACGAGGTGAGCGGCGGAGCCGAAGCCACTTCGGCGAAGAAAGAGCCCGAAGCGGAAGCCGCTGTCGCCAAACCGGCCGGCGGGGACGACGATGCCCCGATTGGCAGCGCTGCTCCGTCGAAAAAGGATCGAGCTGCTGCTGACGACACAGCCGAAGCAGAAGAGGAGCCGGCCGCCCCGTCAAAGGGCAGTCTGAAGGGCTCGTTCTCCAAGGCGTTCAACAAGAAGCCGTCGGCGTCCAAGCCTGCCAAGGCCACCAAAGCTCGCAAGGCGTCGACCCGGACCGTCAAGGCTAAGCCTGGCAAGAAGTCCGGCGTGCCGCGCGCGGCCTCCGCGTTCGACCCATTGAACGACTCGCTGCCCTGAACCGAATCGCGCGCGCAGTCGCTGCGCGCGGACTACCGCTCGGTGCCGAACCAGGCACCGCCCGACGCCAATACGAAGGCGATGGGCGTGAGCGCTAGCGCGAAGATGGCAGCGATGGGCGTGGTGACCGAGAGGAAGAGCACCGCGCCCAGCACGGCCAGCGCCGCCCCCAGAGCGGGCTCGAGCACACTGCGCGCGCCACTCGCGCGGGCCACCAGGTAGCCAGCGACGGGGAAGGCCATGCCGACGGCGCTCGCAAGAAACAGCAGCGGTCCGTTGGAGCGCACGTCCGCTTCGTCGGCTGCTGCGAAATCGAGGCCCATGGCGTGGCCGACGTACACGCCAATCCCGAGCGCTACCAATCCCACGCCGGCAGTCACCAGCGTGCCGAGCCCTATCCAGAACAACATCAATGGTTGCTGTTTGGGCTCGAGCGCTTGCCAGACACCGCGGATCGACGGCGGTTCGGACCAACCTGTGCGCTTGGAACGGCGGCTCGGGTCGAAGGATGCGCGCAGAGCCGCCTTGCGCTCGCGACCGAGCGCTCGCCGCGCCAGCGTGTAGGTCATGGCCATCAGCGTGAGCAGTAGCGGAAAGCTGAGCACGATCAGGCCCGGCCCGCGCCCGAATACGATGTGATCGAACAGCCCTCGAAGCAGCACGGCGGTGAGCCAGCTGAGCGCGAAGCCCGTCGTGCGCCCGCGCGCGCCCAGCGTCGTGCCCCAGGCGGCAGCGCTGATGACGTGAGCGGGCACCGCCAACACGCCTCGCAGCGCGGTCAAGCCGTCCCCCGCGCCGAGCGCCATGCTCGCGCTGATTTCGCCCGCTGCGAAGCCCACACCCGCGACGGCCGACAGCACCAGGCCGTGGCGCAGATCGAGCAGCCGACGCGCCGAATACAGCGGCCAGATGCTCAGCACCTTCGCGCCCTCCTCGAGCGGGGCCGCAAACAAGAACATGGCTAGCAGGGCTTCGGCTTCCCGCCCCGGCAGCGCCACGAGCGACAGGCCCGTCCAGTTCCAGAGCCCGCGTTCGAGCAATTGACACACCCACGCCAGTGCGAAGGCGGCGCTCGCCACCCACCAGCCGCCCGCGCGCGGGATGTCGCGCGTCGAGGGGGAGCGCGCCCACAATACCGCGGTTCCGGCCAGCGTGAGCGCTGCGAGGATGGCTCCAAACGCGATGGGCATCACCGGCTCAGAAGTGCAGGCCGACGACGCCGCTCGCGCTCACTGCGATACCGATGCCGTCCCCGTCGCGTTCATAGACGCGGGCGGCTTCTTGCTCGTTCGGCGTGGGACCGGGCGCGGCGCCGTTGCGATACAGGACCAGGAGCTCGCCGCTCCCCCGAACTCCCAGCGACAGGAGCGGATTGACGTACCAGTTCAGCTCGGCGCCCAGCCGCACGTCGAAGCCGGAGACATCAATGCGATCGGGGTCGAGTGCCGCGTTGCCCCCGAGGTCGAGTGCGCCGAGCGACGCGTAGCCGGCGCCAAACGTGAAAGCGGGCTCCAGGACTCCGAGCGGCACGTGCAGGCCGACCTCGCCGTTGAGCGTCCACAGGTCCCAGTCGCTGAACTGCGCGAGGCGAAAGCGCGCCCCGAGCGTCAAAAAAATGAGCCGAACGCCGGCGCCGAGCCCAAACGCGAAGGCGGAGCCCTGGTCTTCCACGACCTCGGCGTCCAGGAGGGCGTTGGCCTGAAACGTCTGCAAGGAAATGTACTCGTAGCCGGCGTCCGCCTCGACCCACACGAACTCGAGCCCACGGCCCGCGTCTTCGCGTTCGGCGCGTTCCAGCTGGTTGACCGTGGTGCTCTCCCCCGCGGGCAGAGGCGTTGTGGGCGGAGGTGTGAGCCCGCCGGTTTCGAGCGGGGGAGGGTCCGCGGGCGCATACTTCGGCGCGAGGCTCGGGTAAGGGGAGGGCGCAGCCTGAGCGCGCGCGATGGACGAAATCGCGATCGACGAGGCCACGGCCACCGCGCCGGCGGCCGCTCTCTGAAGCGGTGAGGGAGCCATCGCTCGGAGCCTAACGTCGCGCTCGGCACCTGGCAAACGTCCGGTCCAATTGCGTTCGCGTCGCGCCGAAAACGGCTCGAGAAAATGTGCCGTGGGATTAGCGCCGCGGCGCGCCTGTGCCGTTTGACCTTTCACGGCAATTCGACGAAAACGCGCGAAGCGCATGCGACTTCTGGCTCTTCCTCGAGCGCTCCTTGGGCTCGTCGTCGTTGTCGCCGCGCTCGGCTGGAGCCCGCGGGCCCACGCCTTCGCGTGGATGATCAAACACGGCTTCACCAAGTGCGGTAGTTGCCACACCGACCCTTCGGGTGGAGAGACGCTCACTGATTTCGGGCGCGCCCAGAGCCAATTTCTCTTGTCAGCGGGCGGAGACGGTGCGTCCGAAGCCAAGCCGAGCGCGCAGTTTTTGTTTGGCGCGCTGCGGGAGCCCGAGGATTTGAATCTCGGAGGCAGCTACCGCCACATGTTTCTGTACTCCGCGGCGGTGCCGACGGTACCGAGCGAGTTCCGGCATTTCCCCATGCAGCTCGATCTGTACGGCTCCGGCCGGATCGGCAGTTTCGTGCTCGGTGCCAGCCTTGGCGTAGCGCGGGGCATCGAAGGCAGCGCTCACGTGCGTGGGGCGCAGCTCAACCAGGAGGACGCAGACGGCTTCATCGTGCTCAGCCGCAATCATTATGTCGGCCTGTGGTTGCAAGAAGGCGCGCTATTGCGGCTCGGCCGGCTCAATTTGCCGTTCGGCGTCAGGCTGCCCGAACACACGTTGTGGGTCCGCGAAGCGACGCGGACGGATCGCGAGTCGGATCAACAACACGGCATCGCGCTCAACTACTTCCGGGGTCGCTGGCGCGGCGAGCTGATGCTCGTGATGGGTAACTTCCAGATCAATCCCGATCGCTTCCGCGAGCGAGGTTACGCCGGGTCCGTCGAATATTTGCTCAGCCCCAAGCTCGCGGTCGGAGGAAGCAGCCTGCTCACCATTTCGCAGGAGGACGCGCTCACGCGCGTGGAGGACTCTCTGCGCTACGTGCACGGCGTCAACGCGCGCTGGGGTGTGTCGCGGAAGCTGGCGCTCCTGGGCGAGTTCGACCTACTCAAGGAGCAGGGGCGGGTGCTGGGTTTCACCGGCTTCGTGCAGGCCGACTACGAGCCCTGGCGGGGCGTCCACCTCGCGCTCACCGGAGAGGCGCTCGACCAGGGCCTGCTCGATCGCGACGACGTCTTGCCAGTGCCGGGCGCGGGTGCCGGGCGTTACGGGGCGTGGATTTCGCTCGGTTGGTTTCCGATGACTCATCTGGAGCTGCGCTTCGACGCGGTGCTGCGCCAGGACGACGTTTTTCACGGCCTCGGCCAGCTGCACGTGTATTTGTGATTGAGGTGGCAATGCGAAAGAGCAGCGCATGGCTATTGGCCGGTTCATTTTCACTCCTGGTGGCTCCGGCTCGGGCTACGCCCGAATATCCGGAGGTCCTCGACGAGGCGCTCGCCGTCAGCTGCCCCCGGCCGAACTCGCGTTGCTTGGTGTGCCACACCACGTCGCGGGGCGGCCAGGGTACAGCCCAGCAACCTTTCGCAAGGGATCTGGTGATCAACTACTTTGAAGATACGGGCGGCGCGCTGCGCGGCCGCGACCCTGCGGGACTGCGTGCGGCGCTGATGGCGCTCGATGACACGAACGACGCGGATGCCGACGGCGAGTCCGACAAGGACGAGCTCACGGAGTGTGGCAATCCGAGCGGCGAGGACCTCGGGATTGGACCCGAATACGGCTGCGATGGCGCACACCTCTCTGCGGTGCCCCAGCGCTCGGCGCTGCCGGGTCTGTTCGCGCTGATGGCGATATCGTGGCTGCGTGCTCGAGCTCGGCAGCGGCGGATCACGAGCGATCCGCGCCGTCGCTGATCTGGTGCGCAGCCGCGCAGATTCGGCGATACCGCCGACGAAACGTTATTAAGTCTCTACAAATGTCGCGTCGCGCTCCCGCGAATGGCAGGGTCGCTTGCCGGAAGTCGCCAATGGCAGAAAGCTCTAACACCAGCGGATCATTCGCCGATGAAACACATCGATCGCGCAGGTCGCCCGCGATCGCGAGGATCGTCTCGCATTGCGCGTGCAACCGACGCCGAGAGCGTAGCTCTGCGCTTGCAGCAGAAGCCACTTCAGCTCAAAGTAGGGGACCCCAACGCACCGCGTCCGTCGCGATTCGGGCCATGATTTTCGGCGGTTCGCAGCTCATCGAGTTTTCGTCAGCGAACGTCTCGGGGGCGCGCCGCCAGGCGCACGAGAATGACTACCCCGCGCGATTACCCGCAGCTAGCGCGGCCGAGTGATAGGCTGCCAAGCCCGAAACGCCGCTTCAAAACACCTCAATATGCTCCGTTCATTCATGCTTAGAACCCGTCATCGCGGCGGCCCGAAGACCTGTTGCCTGAGCCTGTTAGTCGTCGTAGCTTGCGGTGCCCCGGCCGAGCTCGACGAAGGGCGTTTCCCTCGCCCCGACGCAACGGGCTACGTGGACGGCCAAATCAGTGCCGGAAGCGCAGCCAACAACGGCGGTTCTCCGCCGGTTGGCCAGGGCGGCTCGGGCCTCGTTGGCGGTGGCGGGTCAACTGCGCTCCAGGGTGGCTCGGGCGGCGCTCCTCCGGCCGGTGGCGGCACCTCCGGTGGTTCATCCAGCCAGGCCGGCAATACGCAGAGCGGTGGTGATTCGGGCGCGTCGGGCGCGGATAGCGCTGGCGGCTGTCCCGAGGACATCACGGAGATTTTTGCAAAGAACATCGCCCAAGGGGGCTGCACGAACGCCGGCGGCTGTCACGAAACCGGCGGCCCAATTGCTCCAGATCTGGTCTCGCCGAACGTCGCTGCCAGGCTTCTGAACGTCGCTTCCCGGTGTACGGTTTCGTCCGACGGCATGACGTTGCCCGCGCGGCCGTACATCGGCGCGGAGGATAGCTTCCTCGAGGAGAAGATCGCCGGCACTCCGGATGCCAAGTGTGGCTTCTCGATGCCGTTCCTGGAGCCGCAAAATCTCAGCGCTGCGGACGAGCAATGCATCATCGACTGGATAGCGGAAGTTGCCGGAGGGGGCGGGTGAGTGGAGTTCTCCGTCGAGCCACTGCCGCCGTCGCGCTAGCGATTACCCTGTTTGTTGCGGACGCCGCCTTGTTTGCGGGCGAAGCCGCCGCTGGTTCGCGCATCGTCGTGTTGCAGTTCAGCGGGCGCAAGGCGGACGTCTTGCGCGACCAGGTCGTGCAGTCGTTGAAGGACGCAGGACATTCGGTGGTGCTCAGTCGCACCTCGTCGGACCGCGCCAAAGCAGCGGACATCCGCCGCATCGCGCGCAAGGCCAAGGCTGAAGCGGTGGTGACCGGCCGCGTGCGCCGCCACAGCATGCGCCTGTGGAGCGTCGCGTTGAACGTCAAGGACGGCGAAGAGGGCAACGTGCTCGGCAACGAAGTGCGCATCCGCAGCAGCTGGTTGCCCGGGCTCGCCAAAGAGCTCGCCGATACGGCCGCGACGCGGTTGGAGGCAGCCCTCGACCAAGTGGGCGTCGCACCAATGCGGTCGGAGCGAAAGCCCGAGCCGGACGAACCCGAAGAACCGGAAGAGCAGCCCGAAGCCGAGCCCGAGCCCGCTCTGAGCACGAAAAGCTCTGGGGTCTGGGACGCCGACTCGGAGGCGGCGGGTGCCAAGCCGAGCGCTGAAGCGGAGAGCGAGGAGTCGGACACTGCCGACACCAACGCGGAAGGTGACGCTCTGTTCGAGGTCGACTCGGGCGTGATCGCGGGGCAAGACCAAGCGCCGGAGGCAGCGGTGGAACCTGCCGCCAATACCGTCGTCGTGTTGCGGGCGCGCGGCGGGCTGGTGCGGCGCACCCTCGATTTTTCGGATGATCTGTATCGCCGGCTGCGCGCACAGAGCGCCAACATCTGGGTCTATCAGGTGGACGGCGCGCTGTATCCGTTCGAGCGGCCCATCGGGGAACGGCTGGGCCTGATCGCCAGTTTCGAAGGCGTTTTTTCCGGCAGCGTTCGCGACACCGATTTTGGCAACAACTTCCCCGTGATCTTTCAGGAGGTGTTCGGCGGTTTGCGCGCCCGGCACCCGCTCGGGCGGCACGAACTCGGGTTCGATCTCACCTTTGGTCGGATGTTGGCAGGCTTGGACGACCAAAATGGCGCCGCCAAGATTCCGGACATGGACTACACGCTGCTGCGCGCGGCGCTGGATTTCAGCATCGATCTGGGGCGGCTCGAGGCCGTGGGCTCTGCGGGCTTTCGGTTGCCCTTCGGCTACGGTGAAGTGGCGGAGGACGAGTGGTTCCCGCGCGTGGGCGGCTACGGTCTGGAAGCCGCGGCAGGCGCTCACTATCCGGTGAGCAAGAAGGTATCGCTGGAGGTATCCGGCGGCTTGCGGCGCTATTTGCTCGAAATGAACTCCGAGCCCGAGGACGCCATCGTGGGTACGTCAGAGGTCGCGGGCGGCGCCGTCGATCTGTACCTGTCGGCGTACATCGGCATGAGCTTCAAGCTCTGACGGTAGGCTGAAGCTCGCGGGCTGCCCGGGCCCCTCCTTCACGTCTCTGTCAACACGCTCGTGATGATGTAGTTGGCAATCAAGACTGCCACCGCGCTCTGAACCACGGCGCGCGTGGTGGCCTGGCCGACGCCGCGGGCGCCGCCGCTGGCGTTGAAGCCGCGAGCACCCGAGATCGCCGCGATCAGGAAGCCGAAACACGCCGCCTTGATCTCCCCCATCCAAAAATCTCGAGGCACCAGGTACTCCTGGATGTTGTTGATGAAGATGCCGGGGTCCACGCCCAGGCCTTCGATGGCCACGACCCAGGCCCCCACCAAGCCCACGCAGGTGTAGACGATGCAGAGCAGTGGCACCATGACCACCGCAGCCAAGAGCCGCGGCGAGAGCAGGTATTGCACCGAGCTCACGCCCATGGTGGTGAGCGCATCGATCTGCTCGGTGATGCGCATGTTGCCGAGCTCCGCGGCGATCGCGCTGCCGGCGCGCGCCGTCACCATGAGCGCCGTGAACACCGGGCTGATCTCGCGCATGAGCGAGACCGCCACCACCGACCCGACCACGCCTTCCGCGCCGTATTGGCGCAAGCCGGCCACGGTCTGCAGCGCGAACACCATGCCGCTGAACGTACCGGTGAGCATGATGATGAAGATCGACTGGACGCCGATGAACTCCATCGCGGTGAGCAGTTGGCTGAAGCGAAACGGACGGCGCACCAACCAGCGCACGCTGTCCAGGGTCAACATCACGACCGAGCCGAGCCCGTCCAGGGCGCCTCGGCCCTGTTCGAGCAGCCCTGTCGTCAAACTCGAGGTGAGGTGTCGGATCATGACGGTGACTCTGTGCTTCCAGCGATCAGCTCGGCTCGCAAGGCCTCCGAGCGAGGCCCCGTTGCGGTGAAGCGCGCGCGCCGCGGCCCGGTCTCGAGGGTCACCACCAGACGATCGGCTCCGAGCGCTTCAGGACAGCGCTCGCCCCACTCGACGAGCAAAACGTAGCCGCGCTCGCGCAGCTCGAGAAGTCCGAGTTGGAATGCCTCCTCTGGCGTGGCCAGCCGATACAGGTCGGCGTGCGCGATGGGCGGCCTCGTGTCGAGCTCACGCACCAACGTAAACGTAGGGCTCACCACACGCACCTGCTCCGACAAGCCGAGTGCTCGGCACAACGCTCGCACCAAAAAGGTCTTTCCAGCGCCCAGCCCTCCCGTCAAGATCAGAGCGTCGCCCGGGAGCACGGCGCGCGCCAGCGATCGCGCGAGGTGTTTGGTGGCCTTGCGCGTCGGCAGGGCAAGAGCATTGAAGGACGGTTCGAGCATCAGTTGGGAGCGTCCGGCGCTGTGGAATGGACTAACACCGCCTTGAATTCGCGGGGCCAGCGCCGGTCGGCGCCAAATTGTGGGCCATCGCTGGTCCACAGCTCGCGGAGGGCCGCGCCGCGAATGCGTCCGAGGACGCCGCGGTGATACTCCGCGACGGCGCCCGAGTCGCTAATCGGCCGAGGCGGCGCCGCGGGCAACGCCGCTGCGCCGACCAGGGCGAGGTCATGGCCGAGCGCCTCGTAGAAGCTCGGTGTCCGGCCCTTGCGCAACAGCCAGCGGCTGAGCGCCGGGTCCCCTTTGATATCGAAGCGGGGCAGCTGCGCCACGCCGACCGCCCAGAGCTCGCTGGGGGCTCGTTCGTCTTGCTGCGCCGCGAGCGCGTCCAATCCGAGCCCCACCGTCCACGCCCGCCCCGCATCCGGGAGGTTTGCAAACACGCTACGCGCGCACTGGGCACCGCCCATGATCCACAGGCCCTGGCCCGTACCCGGCCCGAGCGCGCCGAGCGGCGTCACGCCGCCGCCATCTGGCGCGCAGGGCGTTTCCGGCGAGCCCACGGAAACCAGCGTATCGAAGCGTTGGCCGAGCATGCGTCGCAGCGGCTCGTTTGCCGTCGTCTCGTCGGTACCGGCAACGAATGCGGACTCGGGCAACGCCGCCGCTTCCGTCCCCCCGGGCTCGTGCAGAAGCACCAGTGGCACGTGCGAACGCGCCGAAAAACCGGCCGCGGCGCGTGCGGCACTCGCGTCGAGGCCCGCCAGGAGCAAGCCCGCTCCGTCGCTGGCGAGCCGCGCCAGAGCTCCGGCGATGTCGCCTTCAGCGTCCACTTCGCGCGTCTCTAGCACCAGAGCCCCGGCGCCCGGGCTCGCGCTCGCGAGCTCCAGCGTTGCCGCGATGCCGGAGGCCACCTCCATCGAACGCTGCCGCACGGTGGCGTCGCCGAGCTGCAATAGCAGCCCGAGCGTGCGCCCGGAGACCTTGGGAGCGAGACCGCCGCGCGTGGCCAGACGCACGAGCTCTGATTCGTCCGTCTCGCTACCGTCGGGCCGCCTAGCGCCCGCCACCAGCCGCTGCGCCAGCTCCACGTTCTTTTGTTCCAGAGCCGATCGAGACAGCAACTCGAGGATTTGCCGGCGCATCCAATCCACCGCGGCCGCTTTTTCTCCCGGGCGCAGCGACGGGCTCTTGATGGCCGCGCTCGACAGCGCCGGCAAGCTCGCTTCCAGGAGCGGCAAGGGCACTCGTGCGAGACGCGGCATGAGCGACCTCCACATGCGTTCGCGATGGCGGCGGGCGGCTTGTGCGGCGAGCTCCAGCATGTGCAAAACCGCTGCGGGGTAACGCTCGGCCGCCAGCGCCGCGGAGACCAGCTGGTCCAGGCAGAGCAGGCGGTCGTCGGCGTCGATCAGCCGACCATCGAGCTCCCGCAGCTTCTCGTATGCGGGCGCGGCGCGTCCCGCCGCGAGATCGATCGAAGCGCGCACCACTCCTCCGAGATCGCTCGCGGCTCCCGCCGAGCCCGGCTCCGCGAGATTCAGCCAGCGCTCGGCCAGCTCGAGGTCGTTGCGCTCGCGAGCGATCCACGCCAGGTACAGCCGCACCCAGCGCCCCTGATGGTCGCTCGGGTGGCGTTGCACGAAGCGCGTCAGCTGGGGCTCGAGCGAGGCGCGCGCGTCGAGCGGGGTGCCCACCCATTGCTCTCGCAGGCCGCGAAACTCCGACTGCGCTCGTTCGCTACTGGCCAGCGATGCCTCGGGTTCGGGGCCGGCTCGCGTCGCCGAAGAGCAGCCCCACGCCGCCGCCGGGGCCAACCCGACGAGCAGAGTCACCTGCGCGAGGGCTTTTGCGGCAATCGGACGGGCGCGGAACATGTACCCTGCCTACGTTGCCTGATTCCGCTGCTCCTGGCTGTGTCGATCGACTGGAGGCCACGCCGGCTCCGGCCCAATCGCCTGCGCACGGTGTGGGCGTGCACGCGCCGGAGCAGCCGCAGCAGCCCTGGCAGCGGATCCATCAGCTCACTGGCGTCGTTCCGTTGGCCGGATACCTGGTGCTGCACCTGGGTTCGCAAGCGTTCGCGTTCGGTGGGGAGCGCAGCTATAGGCAGATGCTCGGAGCCGTGGACCGAGTTCCCTGGCTCGGGGCCGTCGAGTTGGTCTTCGTCGTCTTGCCCCTGTTGCTGCACGCTCTGATTGGCCTGATCTGGCTCGTCCCGCGGGGTGTTTTCGCACCGAGTGCCGTCCCGCAGAGTGCCGGCTCCGCTCTCGGGCTGCCCGCTCCCACGTGGCCCGAGGGGCGCCTGTTCCAGTCGGTGACCGGCGTGCTCGTGCTCGCTTTCCTGCTGGGCCACCTTTGGCAGTTTCGAGGGCAACTCTGGCTGGGTGACATCGATCGCCGCGATTTCTTCGCCGAGCTGTCCGCCAGCTTGTCGGCCACGGCCTTTGGTGGCTTCCCCTGGGTGGCCTTGCTCTACCTGATCGGTGTCGCCGCTGCGGCTCTGCACTGCGCCCACGGGCTGTACCGTGCGGGCCGCCCCTGGGCGGGTTCATCGCGAGGCAGGCAGCGCGCGCTCGGCCAGGCTTGCGTTCTGCTCGGCGTCAGCCTCTTCCTGCTCGGATCTTTGCTCGTCATTGAGCTCGCGACTGGATCCGCGGTAATCCAACGTCCCGGCTCCTGATTCGTTCCTCTTCCCATCCGGCCCCCCCTGGTTAGCTCGTGGCACACTGTTATCTGCTTTGCGTGACTAGCGGCTCGGCCGTCGACAGGCAGTCGAACAACGTCTCGCTGTTCAACTTGGTCGAACAGATCAACGTCCCCCCCAACGCTCAGCCACCAGCGCGCGGCCTCATTCCGCTCGAGGTGCACGCGTACTTTCAGCTCTCGGGGGGCCAGGCCAATCGTGAGTTCGAGATGCGCTTCGCGCTGCGCGCCGACAGTGGGCTCGAGACGCTGAGCGACGTGTTTCGGCACAAGGTCACGGCGCCCCGCTTCCGCGTGCGCACGCTGGGCCTACCGTACCCGCCCGTGATCGGTCACTACACGTTGCACGTGGACGTGCGCTCCGGCACCGAAAACGAGAGCTGGCAACGACAGTCGGCGACTTGGCCCATCGCGCTGCACGAAATCGAACAACGCCCCCGCGTCACGCACTAGCACCCCGGTTCCTTCTGCCACCCGGATTACGATGGACATCATTCGCATTCATGGTCTGGAGCTCGATTGCATCGTCGGGACGTGGCCGCACGAGCGCGAGCGCGAGCAGCGCGTGCGGCTCGACCTGAGATTCCACGCTGACCTGTCGCCTGCCGGTCGCGCGGGCCGCATCAGCCTGACGACGGATTATGATCGCGCCGCGCACGAGATCGTCGCGCTCTTGCGCTTCCGGCACTACCAGCTGATCGAAATGGCGGCCGAG
>JAYWEH010000001.1:0-2684 GCA_043780025.1 Deltaproteobacteria bacterium | reverse complement strand
CATGAGTTTCGGGCCGCGCTCGCCGAAGCTCTTGGCTCCATGCCGAACGAGAAAGCCGGCTGATGTTGATAATGAGCGTCGGCGAGCTGGTCGGGGGGCGCTATGCGCTCGAGCAAGTGATCGGCCGCGGCGGCATGGGAGAGGTGTGGCAGGCTCGCGATCGGGAGCTCGACAACCTGTGCGCGGTGAAATTTCTGCTGCCGCATCTGGCCTCGGACAAGGACACGCGCACGCGCTTTCTGCGCGAAGCGCGAGCCCTCGCCCAGCTTCGATCACCCCACGCGGTGCAGGTGCTCGGTGCCGGGGAACACAATGGCGTCCTGTACCTCGCCATGGAGCTGCTCGAGGGTGAGAGCTTGCAGGCACGCCTGGTTCGCGCTGGCCCTCTGGACCGGGAAACGACCTTCGCGCTGATCGAACAGGTGGCGCGAGCGCTGTCACGCGCGCACCGGGCCGGCATCGTGCATCGCGACCTCAAGCCCGACAACATCTGGCTCTGGGCGGAGCGCGATCTGTTCGTCAAGGTGCTCGACTTTGGCGTGGCCAAGTCGCGGCTCGAGCTCGGATCCGTGCGCACCTCCACTGGCACATTACTCGGTACTCCACATTACATGAGCCCGGAGCAGGCCAACGGCGATCGCGAGCTCGATCATCGCGCCGATCTCTGGTCGCTCGGTATCGTCACCATCGAATGCTTGACCGGAAAGCGGCCGTACGAAAGCGCGGGCCTCGGCAACCTGCTGGTGAAGATCGTCAGCAGCCCGGTACCGGAGCTAGCCAAGCTCGATCCGGATCTACCGGTCGGGCTCGCCGATTGGTGGAAGAAGGCGCTCGCCCACGATCCTGCGGAGCGCTTTCAATCTGCGGACGAGCTGGTGGAGACCTTGCGCCCGCATCTGCTCGGGCAGCCGTCGCGACCGTGGCCTTCGGAGCCGGTTCCACTGCCGGCGGTGCAAGCCTCTACTGAACCCAGGCCGAGCGGCTCGAGCTCTGTCGATCCGTTGATGACGACGCACTCACCGCGGCCGAGCTTTTTGCGCCGCCAGAGGTTCGGTGTGATCGCGGCGCTAGCACTGAGCGCGGCCGCGGCGGCGTTGGTGCTGCGCGCTGGCTGGGGCGGGGGGTCGTCGCAACTGAAGAACCCTGATGCGCTCGCCGTCGCCGCAGGGCTGTCTGCGCCGCTCTCACCGGAGCCGGAGCCCACGGTTCCCGAAGCATCCGCAGCGGCCTTGGTGACGCGTCGCGAGGGTTCACCGGCTGGCAGCGCTCCTGTTGTCGCGGCGCCGCCAGCGGCTCCCGCGACGAAGAGGCCCGTTGATCAGCGCCCGATCAAGACGAACGCCGCCTTCGCCGGGCCAACCTCGAGCCGAGCCGCTGTCGCGTCCACCTCGAGCGATGCGGGTGGGGCCGCAGGTTCGCAAAACCTGCCGGAGCCGACGGAGAAGGATCTGGGGCGGCGGCTCGGCTTCTGAACGGCGCCGTCAGGGGGCGCAGTGGCCGATATCGTCGTCGGGGCCCGCGGTGACTCCTCCAACGCCCAGGCAGCGCGGGAAAAGCTCGGGACAATCCAACGAGGTGCGACACCAGGGTGTACAGACACCGGTGTTGCACGACAGGCCGCTCGCGCAATCGTAGCGGGTCTGGCTGAACGCACAGGCTTCGCCCAGCACCTTCGAGCCCGCCACCCCGGCGCAGATGGCGTATGGAGGCACCACATTCGAGGCGGGCGGACCGCAGACCACCCCGGTTTGGCAGGCCTGAAATGTCTGGTCGGTCCGTTCCGGATTCACGGGGTCGCAATGCCCGGTGCAGATGTCAATGTTTCGAGCGACTGCGATCAGGTTTGCGCATTCGCCTTGATTGCTTCCGCACGGACTGGCCGGCGAGCAATACGTGTGACACACCCCCCCTCCCGGCAGCCCGTACACACAGGTGTCGCCGAGCGCGCAGTCCGTGTTGTCGTTGCACAGGCCCTGGGGCGCCACACTGGCGAACGCCTCACAAATCGCGTCACCGAGGACCTGATCGATCTGACAGGCCTCCCCGGCGGGACAGCTGCAGTTGAAGGGTTGCACGGCGCATTGGTCGCCGGCAGGTGGATCGCAGGGCAGCGAGCGGCATGGGAAAACGGGTTGCCCGGGCGAGGTTTGATAGCTCGTGACGGCCGTATCGCAAGCGTATGCGGCGTTGCCGCAGCTCAGTCCCGGCCGGCACCACGGCGTGCAGCGCCCGCTCTCGCAAAGCAACCCTGCCTGGCAATCCGCACTGGTTTCGCACGCGAAAAAACGCGCCTGCGCCCCGCCGGCGCGCGTGCAACGGCTGATGGACTCGACGATAGCGTCGCCGGCCGTGACACCCGCCTGACAATAGATGCCTTCACCACATCCGCTGAATTCCGCGTTCCCGAGCTGTGGAGCTACTGGATCACAATGGCCCGTGCACAAGCCGATGCCGGCCGCCGCGGCGAGCGGTTCGCACTCGCCGGCGTTGGCGGCGCAGCTCAACCCCGCGGCGCAATGCGGGCGGCACACGCCCTCCGCGCAGGCATTGCCGCTCTGGCAATCGCCGCCCGATGTGCACGACGCGAAGGGCCCGGCATTGCCCGGCGCCTCGCAACGACTCGCGCCATCCTCCAGATTGATCTGACACGCCGTGCCCGCGATGCAGCCGCAGTTGATCGGGGC